>JBGPKH010000161.1:0-14970 GCA_041485845.1 Bryobacteraceae bacterium | reverse complement strand
CTTCATGAGGATTTCCTTCTCCGCCCACTACAGTAAACTCCGACCGGGAAGGCGTCTCACTGATCTTGGCACAGAGGGATGAGCCCCACGCCGAACCCGACCAACACCGACCCGGTTGCTCGATCCAGCGCCTTCACCACACGAGGTCGGTGCAGCCACTTCGAAAAAAGATTTGTCGCTGCTGTCAATATGTAAAACCAGACGAATCCCTCGCAGGCATGTATAGCGGTCAGCAACATGCTGAAGCTGAGGACATTCGCCCCCGCAGGCACAAACTGCGGCAGAAACGTCACGTAGAAGATCCCCACTTTGGGGTTCAGAATATTCGTGCAGAACCCGCGTATGAACCATCGGTAAGACTGGTCGCTCAAGGGATCAGGCTCGGATGCCAGAGGCCCGCCAGATGTTTCCGCGAAGGGGTAGGCCCCCGCAGCGCGAAACATCTTTATCCCGAGGAATACGAGATAACAGGCACCGATGACGCGCAGGATGCTGTATGCGGCGCGCGATTTGGAAAGCAGCGCACCCAGGCCCGCCGAAGCCGCCAGTCCCCACATGAAGCAGCCCAGGCAAATCCCTACGCCCGCCGCCATCGCGCGCGCGCGGCCTTCTACCGCCGACGTTCGCACCACCAGTGCCGTATCGAGTCCGGGCGTGATGGTCAGCAGACCCGCCGCCATTGAAAAAATAATCAGGGCTTCCCCGGTGGTCACGGCTTAACCTCACTTTCCAAGTTCGCAAGCACGGAAGCAACCGCGCGCACTGCTCTGGATACATCGTTTTCGCCGGTCTGCCAATTGCACACGCTGATTCGCATAACCCGCCGCCCGCGCCATGTCGTGCCGCTGAAGAAGGCCTCGCCGGTCAGGGCGATCCTGCGAATCACTTCTTCCGTCCAGCGATCGTCAGCCGTGCCTGTTGCGTGTGCGCCATGGGCGAGAAAGCGGACCATGCCCTGGTTGATCACCGGCTTCCAGACTATTTCCGCTCCTTCGAGGGCCCCGATTTGCGCCACCAGGGACTCTGCGTGGCCGCAACAGCGCTCTACCAGCTCGGCTATTCCGGGCAAACCTAGCTGGCGAAGAGCCGCGTAAGTGCCAAAGCCGCGCGCGCGCCGGGACCACTCCGGGTTCCAGTCGATCTCATCCCGCGCGTGCAGGCTGGGAGTTACATACGGAGCCCGATGAGACATCGAAGCCCGATGGGCTTCAGCCTTGGCGACGAACGCATAACCGCAGTCATACGGCACATTAAGCCATTTGTGGCCGTCGGCGGCCCATGAATCGGCACCGTCCGCTCCCTCCAGCAAATCCCGGTACCGCGTGCTGGAAGCGACCCAAAGCCCAAAGGCTCCGTCCAAATGGACCCAGGCGCCATATCTCTGCGCCACTGGCACCAGAGCGCGAAAATCATCGAACGCGCCCGTATTGACATCGCCCGCCCGGAGCACAACAATGCTCGGCTGCTTGCCGTTGTCCTGCAGCGCCCGTTCCAGCGCCGCCTGGCTCAAGCGGCCATCCCGATCCACAGCCAAATCAACGATGTGACGACTGCCGAGCCCCAACAGCCGCACCGCGCGATCGAGCGATGCATGGCGCTCCTCGCTGGAGAGAATTCGCAGCGGCGGAACATCGAATAGGCCGTCCCGTTCCACATCCTGTCCGTGCTCGGCGAGCAGCGCGTGACGCGCGGCGGCGAGGCAGGTGACATGGGCCATCTGACACCCCGTCACAAGTGCGAAGCTAGCTCTTGCGGAGATATGGAGGACTTCCTTGAGCCACTCGCCGACGACCTCCTCGACGATCGCGGCGGCGGGAGCCGTGGTATAGAGCGCCGCATTCTGGTCCCAGACAGAGTTCAGCCAGTCGGCCGCCAGGGCCGCGGTCAGACAACCACCCCTGACCCAGCCAAAGAATCTCCCGCCCGCCGAACCGAGCAGCCCTTTCTGCGCATCGTCAATGAGTTCCCGGACAACCTGCGGCGGCGCCACGCCCTCGCACAACGACTTGGCCAACCGCTTACGGAGCAGCTCCGGGCCGAGGTCGACCCGCGCGGCGGGGCTGCCGTCCAGCCCGTCGAGGTAGCCGATAGCGTGCCGGAATGCGAGTTCCAGGGCGTCCCGCGCCATTGCTGTCATCACTGCTGAAGTATAAAACCTGTGGCCGCAGACGTCTTCAACAAAAGCAACCTCGTGTCAAATTTCCAACTTTTGCGTGCGCGGCGGCATCGGCTGCCGCGAGATGGCTTCCGACCCATGATCTAAACTTGAGACTTCGAGGAGGCGCGCCGCCCTATGAGCGATACACAGGTTTCGTCAACGTTTGGCAGCATCCGGAGGCGAGTCGATCTCGACGGCTTCGCCGTTTACGAGACGGCTCACGCCCCGCTTCAATCGATCCCGCGGCATGTACATGATTACGCGGCGTGGGTTTTCCTCCTCCGGGGATCATTCGAAGAAAACGTTGAGCGGCGCCGGCTCCGGTGCCTGCCAGGCCATATCCTCCTTAGGCCGCCGGGTGAGCCTCATGTAAATCTTTATGGCCGCTCAGGCGCGCGGTGCCTTATCGTCGCCCTCGCCCACGGCCGCTTTCGGCGGCTGCAAGAACTGTCGTCGATGTTCGAACACACTGTGTCGTTGGATCAGGGAAACCTGTCAGCGCTGGCGCGCCGGATTTACGGCGAGTTTGAGATTGGAGACTTATCCTCGGCCCTCGCTATGGAGGGATTGCTGCTCGAATTCTTCGGAGAGGCCGCCCGACAGTTCTCTCGCGAGCCGGGCGCGCAGATGCCCCCCGGGTGGCTTAAGGTGCTGAAAGAAAAACTGCATGCGGACTTCCGTGGAAAATTGTCCGTCGCGGCTCTTGCCGAGGACGTTGACATGCACCCGGTCCATGTCGCGCGCGTGTTTCGACGACATCACGGGTGCAGTCTGGGTGAATACGTGCGGCGCCTTCGGATCGAAGCTGCCTGTCGGGACTTAACCGATGCGGACACTCCTCTCGCCCAGATTGCGCTGCAGGCCGGCTTCTCCGCGCAAAGTCATTTCTGTGCGGCTTTCAAGCGCGTGGTCGGCATCACGCCAACAGAATATCGCGACGCCCTGCGCACCCGCTCTCGACAATGAATCAACAGCGCCGCGATTCCGGCGTCCCACGCTTTGCATTGCTGTCGGCGGCGTTCAGAAAAGCTCTGAAAAGCGGATGCGGACGGTGCCGGGTCGATCGATATTGCGGCAAGATGCAACGCAGATGAAAAAGGGATATCCCGACAGCTCGAATGACCACAGCTCGCCCTTCTCACCCGATCCCGTAACTGTAAAGCCCGGCGCCTAAGAGAGCTAGCTCTGTACTGGAAACGGCACAGGTAGCAAGTTTTTCGTAACCTTTCTCTAATCAGCGGGTATTGCAGATTGATGCAAACTTTCCTCCCCGACCTTCGTTACGGCGTCCGGCTGATCCTCAAAAGCCCCGGATTTGCCTGCGTCGCTATTCTCGCGCTGGGACTCGGCATCGGCGCCAACACGGCGATCTTCAGCCTGGTGGATCGCGTTCTCATTCGCCCGCTGCCCTATCCGGACCCGGACCGGCTGGTGATGGTGTGGGAAGACGCGTCCTACATCAGCTTCCCGCGCAGTACCCCCGCGGTGGCCAACTTCGTCGATTGGAAGCAGCAAAACCAGGTTTTCACGGACACGGCCGCCATGCGTGATTCGCGCTTCAGTCTGACCGGGGACGGCTCCCCGGAGATGATCGAAGGTCTGGCCGTAGGGGCCAACCTGTTGGGCGTTCTGGGTGTGAAGCCGCTGCTCGGCCGCGCGTTCACGGATGCAGAGGACCACTCCGGCGAGAACGTCGTGCTCCTTTCTTACAGACTCTGGCAGTCGCGTTATGGCCGCGATCCGGGCATCATCGGCCGCAACATCCTGATGGACGGAATCAAGAAGACCGTGATCGGAGTGCTGCCTGCGGGATTCACTGTCCCCTCCTCCCGGCAGGTGCAATACCTGGTTCCCATGCATTTTACGCCACAGCAGTGGCAAAACCGCCGATCTCACTACCTCCGGGTCATGGCGCGGCTGAAGCCTGGAATTACGCTGGTGCGGGCTCAGTCCGACATGTCCACCATCGCCCGCCGTCTGGAACAACAGTATCCGAATTCCAATACTCACGTCGGCGCCGTCGTGGTCCCGGTGAGAGAACAATTTGTCGGGAAGACAGGCACGGCCTTGTGGGTCTTGCTGGCGGCCGCCGGCTGCGTGCTGCTGATCGCATGCGCCAATGTGGCAAATCTGCTGCTGGCCAAGGCCGCGTTGCGCGAGCGCGAGATGGCCATCCGTTCAGCGTTGGGTGCGGCGCGCAGCCGCCTGATCACCCAGATGGTGACCGAGAGTCTCTTGCTGTCGATCGCCGGCGGTGCACTGGGCCTGCTCCTGGCCCGTATCAGCGCAGGTCTCCTGGTTTCGCTGATTCCCGTTGGATTGGCGGCAAATACCGGCATCGACGGCACGCTGCTTCTGTTCAATCTGACGGTCTCGCTAATGACCGGCCTCGTGTTCGGCCTGGCACCTGCGCTGCAAACGGTCAGCGTGGGAATCGTCGAGAGGCTGAAGGAGGGCGGTAGGGCCGGGGTGGGCGGCGCGAGCCGGCGCCTTCGCGATGTTTTGGTGGTGGCAGAGGTGGCGTTGGCTTTGATTCTGCTTGTGTCCGCCGGTTTGCTGCTCCAAACTCTCAGAAACCTGCACGCCATCGATGCCGGGTTCAAGCCGGAGAATATCCTGACTCTCACCACGCGATTGCCCGGGACGAAGTACAGTAACCACGCCGAGCGCGTGGCCTATTTCGATTCCGTCCTGAACCGTGTGCGCACTTTGCCCGGCGTGGAAAACGCCGGTTTCACTTCCAACCTGCCTTTCACCACCATCGGCAACACCAACGGATTTCTGGTGGAGGGCGTGCAGTTCCCGCCCGGAAGTGGGCCGGATGCACTGTACCGCGAAGTCACCAGCGACTTCCTGCAAACCATGCACATCCGGCTGCTCGAAGGGCGCTTTTTCGGAAGCGAAGACCGGGCGGAGTCCCTTCCTGTGGTGATTATCAACGAAACTTTCAAGAAGCAGTTTTGGCCCAGCGAAAGCGCTCTCGGCAAGCGCATCCAGACCTCGGGAAGCAACACGCCGTGGCAAACAATTGTCGGCGTGGTTCGCGATGTCCGCGAGCGTGGTCCGGAGTTGGACATGAAACCGGCCGTTTATCTTCCCTTTGTCCAAGTGCCGTTCGGTTGGAACATTCCGTCGCAATTGGCGGTCCGCACGGCCATGGACCCTCTCGGGATCGCGAAGGCGGCACGCGAAGCGATCTGGGCCGTGGATCGGGATCAACCCATTTCCGACACAGGAACCATGGAGGACATCGTGGACCTGGCGGTTGCGGATCACAAGCAGCAGACCACGCTGCTCGGGTCGTTCGCGGCGCTGGCGTTGGTGCTGGCGTCTTTGGGGATTTACGGCGTGCTCTCCTACGCCGTGACGCAACGGACCCGGGAGATCGGCCTGCGCATGGCGCTCGGAGCGAGCCCCGGCGATGTGACGGGTATGGTGGTAAGGCAGGGGCTGGCGCTGACGGCGCTGGGCATCGGAATTGGTCTTAGTGTTGCATTTGCGGTGACCCGATCGCTGACCAAGCTGCTGGTCGGCGTGCAGGCGGCCGATCCTGGGATTTATGGTGGCGTGGCGGCACTGCTGGTGCTGGTGGCGCTGGTTGCCTGCTATGTGCCGGCGGCTCGGGCGGCGCGCGTGGATCCGATGATCGCGCTGCGGGAAGAGTAAAGCCAACGCGGCATAGTACTTTCCCCAAGGGGAATTCCAGACTGAGATTCACCGCCCTTGTCGCCGCTCAAGCCGCCGGAGCGCGCTCCGCATTGCGGCGAGGTGAAAGGGCGCTTGTGAATGGCGAGTCCATCAGCTCCTCGAATTTGTTCGGCTCTGGCAACGTCGTATCCGCTGCCGCTGCTTTGATCAAGTGGGACGCCACTCATCACAATGACCGCAATTTTGAAACGATACCGTGAACCAAATGCCCGTGGCGGCGATCCTGAAGAACGGTCAGCGCACCAAATACAAATTCGGGACCCGGGTCAAGTGCCGCCCTGATCCGCCATACGGACGACCGAATGGCCGTCGTCGTACTTTGCGGCCAAGGCGACCCTCCGACCGACGAATCTGCTCGCCATATCGCGGCATGTACCTCGACCTGCGGGGCCGTCGGCCGAAACCAGCCCCCATTTCGATTTGAGATCCATCAATCGCTGCCGTCTTGAAGCAGATTCTTGTCGGCTCGGCCGCCGGCAAGCGCGACTCGCGGCTGAAGCCCAGCGCGACCCCGTTTCCACCATCCGGCGGGTCGGATCGGAGTTCCTCTGCTGCCGGTGTCGTGCTCTACTATCGCGGCTGGTACGCGGACGGCCGCTTCTCCAAAACTTTCGACAATTTCGCAGCGCATCATGATCCCCAAAGAGACAACCCATCGCGTTCGGGGGCATCGCGCTGCTACTCCTGTCGCAATGCCACCAAAGGATCCACGCGTGTCGCTCGATTAGCCGGAATATACGACGCCAGGAGTCCGGTCACGACCAGCAGTCCGGAAGCACTCGCAAAAACCATCCAGTCGAAGGGCTTCGTCTGATAGAGCAGGCCCGAAAGAAACCGAGTGGCACCCATGCTGGCAGCCAGCCCGACTCCCACTCCGCAGAGCATCAAGATCAGCCCCTGGCCGACCACCAGCTTCAGCACATCGATGGGTTGCGCACCCAACGCGATCCGAAGCCCCATCTCGCGCGTGCGGCGCGCGACCGCATGTGAAACCACGCCGTACACCGCAACGACCGCCATCAGCATCGCGGACGCCGCAAACGCCGCCAGCAAGAAAAGATTAAACCTCCTGAGTGCAATCGATGCGCCGACGTATTGCGACAGTTCCATCGTGCTGGACACCGCGACATCCTTATTCATGCTGTAGACGGCGCGACGCGCTGCGCCGGAGAGGCTTGACGGTTCTTGGCCGGATCGGATGACCCAAAACATATTGTTCCGCAGTATCCTGAGCGCGCCAGGCGGAGCTTGCGTATACGGAAGGTAGAGGTCCGGGCCGGGCTCATCGGCGAGGCCGACTTGTCTGACGTCCGCGACTACCCCCACGATTTCAACTTCACCGCTGCCGAAGCCCTCGATGCGCAAATGAGCGCCGAGCGCTTCCGACACTCCGCGCAGGAGCCGCTTGGCGAGGGTTTCATTGACTACGGCCACCCTCAAAGAATGCGCGGTATCCGTTTCAGTAAAGTCACGGCCGTTGATAACCTGAATTTTCATGGCGCTGAAGTACCCCGGACCGGCAATGCGATAGTTCGCGCTTGGCGTATCCTCTACGGAGCGTGGCGGGCTGCCATTCACCGTAAAATCCGCGCGCCCGAGGAGCCCGCTCATGGGCAGGATCGAAACCGCGCCCGCCGCACTCACGCCGGGAAGCGCTTGCACGCGCCGCTGCAATTCGGAACAAAAAATCGCGATCGTGTCGGGCGTTGGAAAGGACGGTTGCATCAAAGCAAGGCGCATAACCAGTGCTCTGGAAGGCTCAAAGCCGGGGTGCACGGTCTGCAGGCGCAGAAAACTGCGCAGCAGCAGACCAGCGCTGATGAGCAGCATCAGTGAAAACGCGATCTGCGCGCCGGAAAGAACGCCGCGCATCCAGAGGCCGGCCCCCGCGTCCGTAACACTGCGAGACCCGGCTCTGATCTCATGAGCAAGTTCGCATCGGGAGAGGCGCATCGCCGGCAATAACCCGATCAGTACACCCGACAGAATGGCCAATGTCATATTGAGAGTGAGGCTGCGCCCATCTATTTGGACTTCGTTGAGTCGCGGCAAAGCCGCGGGACTTAATAGCACAAGCAGGCGAACTCCCCCGAAGGCAATAGCGATCGCCAGGGCTCCGCCGAAAAGCGACTTCAGCACGCTTTCGCTGAGGAGTTGCCGTAACAACGCCGCGCGCCCCGCACCGAGCGACATCCGGATCGCAAGCTCGTGCTGGCGTTCCGAGGCGAGTGTTAGTGAAAGGTTCGCGAGACTGGAGCACGTCATCAATAGTAATACGCCAGCCGCTCCCGCTAGAACGAAGAGCCAGCTTCGAAAGTCGCCGACGACCTCCTGACTGAGATCAACTAAACGCACCCCGGTGTTCTTTGCATTCGTCGAGGGATACTTTCTCTGAAGTTGCTGCGCAATACTCGTCATCCGCTCCTCCGCGAGACGAAGCGCGGCATTCCCTTTGAGGCGACCCACCCCGGACAGAAAGTGGTCCCCGCGGTCGAGACGCCGCGGATCTGTCATCGGGACCAGCGGCACAACGAAATCCGCCTGGCGTCCCAGAAAGAAAAATTCGCGTGGCAGAACGCCGACGACCATATAACTGTCTCCATTCAGCGAGAGCGTTTTCCCGATTAGGCCGGGATCGGCGCCGAAACGGCGCTGCCAGAACCCGTGGCTTAGGACGACGACGCGCTGGTTGCCGGGAGAGTCGTCCTCGGGCGCCAGCGTGCGGCCGCGAAAAGCATCGACTCCCAGCACCCGAAATACGTTCGCCGTGCTCCGCACGCCCTGAAGACGCTCGGGTTCTCCCTCGCCGCCGAGATTGGCGCCCCATAAGGCAAAGGCGGCAATATCGTCAAGCGACGCTGAGGCGCGGAAATCTTGAAAATCCGGAATGGATAGAGGCGCCTTATCGCGATCCGATCGTCGCGACCAGACGGAGACCAGCCGCTGCGGGTCACGGAATGGCAACTGTTTCCAAACGACGGCGTTCACCAGGGTCAGGACAGCGGTATTCGCCCCAACACCCAACGCCAAGATCGTTGCAACGATTAGAGTTGATCCGGGAGAACGTGCGACTGATCGCCACGCAGAACGGAGATCGGCGGATAACACCATTGATATTTTCTATCACAACTGCTATATTATTTCAAGCTACTGTGTCTATGAACCACCAACGATGGCTCCTCCTGTTGCACCAGGTGCCACCCTCGCCGCCTTACCTCAGGGCCAGGATCTTGCGTCGGCTCAAGCAGATCGGCGCCCTGGCCCTGAAGAAATCAGCCTACCTGCTTCCTGACGGCGAAGACGCCATCGAGGATTTCCAGTGGCTCCTGAAAGAGATCAGAAGCGAAGGCGGCGAAGCCTGGGTACTTCGCACCGAGGCAGTCGCAGGCCTTACCGACGAGTCGATGCAGGAGTCGTTCCGCCGGCTTCGAGCAGCCGATTACCGGGACTTGCTGACCGAAGCCCAGGCTCTCGTCGAGGCGCAGGCAAAGAACGGAAGCCGGGACGACGCGCTGAATCCGCAGGCCGGTCTTCGGAAGCTCAGAAAGCGGTACGACGAGGTGAGCCGCATCGACTTTTTTGAAGCAACCGGCAAGCAGGAGGTGCTGAACCTTATGAGTGAGATCGAACAGAGCTTTGGAAAACGCGACCAGGAAATCCGCCCGGCGTCGCCCGCGAGCGGCTTCAACGGCCACAGGTGGGTGACGCGCCGCGGGATCAAGATCGACCGGACCGCCTGTTGCTGGCTGATCCGGCGGTTCATTGATCATGCCGCCGACTTTTCATTCGTTGACCCGGACCAGTATGTTCATCGCGAGGGTGAACTCCGCTTCGACATGTTCGAGGGCGAATTCACCCATGAGGGAGAGGCCTGCTCGTTTGAGGTTCTGGTGGAACGGTTTGGGCTCGGGGAACCTCCCCTGCGGGCGATCGCGGAGATCGTCCACGATTTGGACCTCAAGGACGCGAAGTTTGGCCGGCCCGAGACGGCGGGAGTCGCAGCCTTGATCGAAGGCTTGGGCCTTCGCCATGCCGGTGATGCGCAACGGCTGGAAGAAGGGCTGGTGATCTTCGATGCGCTATATGCCAGGCTCCGCTCTGTGCCCCAGGAATAAACAGGTAGCAAGGAGGACATTATGCTTACGCGTCGTGATTTTGGCAGACTGGCGCTGGCTGGCCTCTCACCGGAAACCGCCTTTGCCCAGCATGCGGCCGTGCCAGGCGCCGCGCCTGCGAACACCGTCTGGCTGAACGCCAACGAGAACCCGGAAGGCCCGCCGCCCGAGGCCAAAGAAGCAATATCGAGGGCCATCGCAGACGCGGGCCGGTACAATCACCGCGTCTTTCCGGCGCTGAACGAGCTGCTCGCCGCATCCGTGGGCGTCAGTGCGGACAAGGTCATCCTCGGGGCGGGGTCGACCGAAGTTCTGCACCGCGCGATCGATGCGTTTGCATCGGCCGGCCGGCCCCTGATTACGGCGTGGCCGACGTAGGAGATGACACGTGATGTTGCCGAAGCGTCCGGACGCAGCATTATCAAAGTGCCGCTCACCACGAAGTGGTCCGCTGATATCGAACGGATGGCCGCAGCAGCAAAAAAGGCGGGCGGAGGCGTGATTCACCTGGGAAATCCCAACAATCCGACCTCTTCGATCACGCCGAAAAGCGAGCTCCGCTGGCTGGCCGAGCATCTGCCGGCTAATACGGTGCTGCTCATCGATGAAGCCTACATCCGTTTTGCAGAATCTCAGGAAGTCGAAAGCGGTGTATCGCCTATGTGCGCGAGGGCCGAAGCGTCATCGCGACACGCACATTTTCGAAACTTTACGGTATGGCGGGTGTACGCGTGGGATTTGGCTGCGCGCGCGCTGATCTGGTCAAGCGTATGCAGCCTTTTCGTAACAACGTCATCAGCATCCTGGGGGCGCGGGCGGCGATGGCCGCGATTCAACTGGGCGAAGGATTTGTCGCAGAACGTCGGCAGAGACGCAGCCGCATCCGCGCCCGCCTCTGCGCCTGGCTCGATCAAAAGCGTCTCCGCTACATTCCGCCCCATGGCAATTTCGTTCTGATCGAGATCCGGCAAAGTGTGCAGGAAGCAATCCCCCGCATGCTCGCGCAAGGAGTGGCGGTCGCCAGGCGTTTTGATTCCCTGGATACGTGGATGCGTGTCGCAATCGGGACGGATGAGGAGATGGGCAAGTTCCGCACTGCCTTCGAGAAGGTGGTGGCCTAGATGAAAAACGCTGCTGTTACTCTCTTGTTCGCACTTTCCTTGGGCGCTTTCGCGCAATCGCCACCGGCAGCGGCGGCGGCGCGCTGGCGCGCCGCACACGAACGCGCGATCCTCTCCGAACTCATGGAATTTCTCGCGATCCCCAACGTCGCCAGCGACCGGGAAAACATGGGCCGTAATGCCAGTGCCGTGGCCCATCTGATGGAGCAGCGTGGCATCAGGTGCCGGATGCTTGAGACAGCAGGTTCGGTGCCCGTCGTCTTCGGCGAGATCCGGACACCGGGCGCGACAAAGACGCTCGTCTTCTACGCGCACTACGATGGACAGCCGGCAGACCCCAAGGAATGGGCGACACCGCCGTGGCAGCCCGTGCTGCGTGACCGCCCGCTTGAAGACGGCGGTCACGTGGTCGTTGCGCCGGCAAAAGGCGCTCTCGATCCAGAGTGGCGTCTCTACGCCCGCTCCTCCTCAGACGACAAAGAGGCAATCGTCGCTATCGCGGCGGCGCTTGATGGGCTAAAGGCGGCCAATGTCTCGCTGCGTTCGAATCACAAGTTCGTCTTTGAAGGCGAGGAAGAGCCAGGATCACCGCATCTGGCCGAAATCCTCGAAAAACACAAGGACCTCCTCGCCGGCGATGTCTGGCTGATTTGCGATGGCCCTGTGCATCCAACCAGGCGCCAGCAGATAGTCTTTGGCGCGCGCGGTTTCGCCACGATCGACATTGCGGTCTACGGCGCGCGTCGCGAGCTGCACAGCGGGCAATACGCCAACTGGGCGCCCAATCCGGCCCGGATGCTGGCCCGGCTCATCGCGTCGATGCAGGATGACGAGGGACGCGTTCTGATTGATCACTTCTACGATGGGATCGTCCCGCTGACCGCCTCCGAGCAGCGTGCGCTCGCCGAGGCCCCTGACGCGGATGGCGCCCTCAGGCAAGAGCTCTGGCTCGGCAGGACCGAAGGCGGCGGGAAAAAACTCGTCGAGATGATCAATCTGCCGTCATTGAATCTGCGGGGATTCACCAGCGCCAGAACCGGTGAGAGCGCCAACAACATTGTTCCGGCAACCGCCGCGGCGAGCATTGATCTGCGGCTCGTGAAAGGCATGGATCATGCCCAGACTGTGGCCCGCGTCATCGACTTCATCCGCAAACAGAGTTATCTCGTAGTCGATCACGAGCCCGATGCGGCGCTTCGCATGTTGCACCCCAAGGTTGCGCGTGTCACCGTCGGCCGGGGCGGCTATAACGCATCCCGCGTCCCGATGGACCTGCCAATTTCGCAAATGCTGCTGACGATCGCCGAGTCTGCTCGCGGTCCCGTCATCAAGCTGCCGACCATAGGCGGCAGCGTTCCCTTCTACATGATCGAGGACATTCTCCGGGCCCGGCGGTCATGGTCCCGATTGCAAACCATGACAACAACCAGCACAGCGCGAACGAGAACCTGCGGATTCAGAACCTTTGGGACGCGATAGAGCTGATGGCTGCCTTCCTGGCGGGCTGACCCCTTCGGACTCTCGGTTCGGCGGGTTGCCGTCGTCCTCGCAGTATGGCCGTCTGTTTTTCCCGGTATCCGGGCGAAGTGAGGCCTTTTCGATGAATGTTGCGCACGCGCTGATAGCTTTTGCGCTCGCCGCCGGACTCCTGACGATCACCCCGGGCCTCGATACGGCTCTCGTCCTGCGGACCGCCGCCGTCGAGGGCAGAAGGCGTGGACTGTTGGCCGGCCTGGGCATCTCCTGTGGCGTTCTGGTGTGGGGCCTGGCGGGTGCCGTCGGCATCAGTGCCCTGCTTGCGGTTTCTCTTTACGCTTACACCGCCCTGCGCATCGGCGGTGCCTGCTATCTGACGTATCTCGGAATCACGCTGCTGCTGCGCCGGCCTTCGCATCCGCCGGTCCCCAAGGCGAATATGCTGCATGCGATTGTCGAGCCGACCGCCGCCGTGAGCGGCAGCCGCTGGTTTGCACGGGGTTTCCTCACCAACATCCTCAATCCCAAGGTCGGTGTGTTTTATATCAGCTTTCACTGCTGTCCGGTAAAGTACTTTGCGGACTCTCGCAAGCCTTTTCGTATGAAGGCGATAGCCGGAAAAACGCCTTAAAACGATTTGAATCGTTTTGAAAATGGAATTACCGAGCAGCACTGACAATCAAGCACTTAACGGCTTGCCGGTCGCTCAAAACGTCGAAAGATCTACCGATTTCTACACTTTCGACAGATGACCTCGACTTACTCGGAGGCCCATTTTACAGGGGTCCGGACCCACACGCTCCCACATCGATTTAGGTCACTTCCGCAAGCCGCGGAAAACACAAGACTTGGAGCCGGACAGCAGTGATCAGCTTTATGCCGCAATTCATCCCCTCGGGCGTCAATGTGCTGACCTTTAGCATGCTGCTGGCCCTCGTTCATGTCGCTGAAGGGCTCGTGTGGTTCTTGCTTCTCACCCGGGCCGCTGCTTTCTTTTCGCCGGCGCTGGGGCATCCCCGGGTTGTGGCGGCCTTCGACCGGGCCACGGGCGCTGTCTTCATCGCCTTCGGTCTCAGGCTGGCGTTCGATGAAGGGCGGTAGGGATGGAGCTGATCCGGCGCTATTACGACGCAACATCTTTATAAATTGTTTACCGGCTCCTGGTATAAACACTCAAGCGTTCCATGGTCTTCGACTTTGGAAACAGGGCAAAACAGCGTGGGAGATATCGAATCGGCACAGTCTGCGCCGTCAAGAAGCCTTCGCAGACTGGGAGAAAGGGTTATACTGATATGCTGGAACTCAAGGATTTGAACCCGGATAATCCTGTGGCAGCGGTCGCGCCGCCCGCGGTGGGCGACCACCTCGTTCCCGAATCCTACCGAGCTGTGTTCCAGTATGGCCGCTCACGCCAGCTCGCTCTGACGCTTAGCGTTATATTCCTCACGGTCACCGCCTGTAGCCCTTCGTCGAACAGCCCGCAGGATGTCTCGTCTCGCCAGGCCCAGCCCACGGCCCAACGCCAGCCACCCATTCCTTCTGCAACGCCTTCAACCAACCGCATTCCGACCCGGCTTACCTACGAGAGCAAAAAGCCCCCGCACTACACAATTCAGTACCCGACCAGTTACCAACTCAAGAGCTACGGCGACAATGACACCTCGATTGACGGACCCTTCATCACCTTGCAAGGCCCCATCACAATCACAATCGATATTCACTCCGGCGATCTCAGCGGTACCTTTGAACAATGGGCCCAAGAGCAGGCGAGGCTGACCTGTGACTGCGACGGTCCGAATGGCGGGACAACGTGTCCCAGCGTAGCCAAGGTCCTTCCGTTCAAAAGCCACCGCGGTGCTGAGGGGTACGAAATCTACGTGAACTTGAAAACCACCGACGCCAACGGCCGCCTCATCAGCACCGTCGCGCAAGGCCCCCTCTTCATCTTTGACGTCTCAGCGGCCGACCATCAACATCGCCTGGGTTTGATTATCCAGGCCCACCCGGCATCGCTTACGCCAGCGAATCAGAAACTGCTTCGCTCAATCGTGGAAACGCTTGCCTTCTAGACTCATTGTTCATTCAGCACACCTCCGTGTATGAGAATGCCGTGGGTTGCTTAACAGAGGGACGAACACATTTCCACCTGCATGATGACCGAGTCTCCGTACGCGCCTCAGCGGACACAGCGCAGAGACGAGACGAAGCCCTCGTAGTAGTGCCCTTCTATGGTAGATGAAATTCCCTTATATTATCGGCTCTGAGCGAGAATCTGACCGAACCCCCATTTTTAGGCAACTCTGTTCACCCGCTGTACCGCCACGAACCGACGTTGGTCACCGCCATGCGCTTGGCCGGAGGCGGTTCGCCATTACGGTTATGATCCGCTGCG
>JBGPKH010000160.1:0-15006 GCA_041485845.1 Bryobacteraceae bacterium | reverse complement strand
AGAGCAAGCGGATTCGCGTGAATTGGCGGTCGCGACTCGCAGTCGGGTTCGAGAACGCGGAGCGAGCGGAGGAGCGCAGTCCTGGGCGCGGCAGCGTGTCCCAGGGCGAAACGGGCAAGTTATTTTTGCGCGCGCGCTTACTTTGACGATGATATCACGTGCAATATTATTGAGTGGATCGCAGGAATCCGGGCAGGTTCCTTCAAAATTTTCTTCTCTTTTTGTTCGCCTTATGGTAAAGTCGGGTCCATGAGTTCAACACCCCAACCCTACGACTTCGCCAACCAGTTGCTCGCCAGCCAGGCATTCTTCGAACGCTCCACCTCGGTCCTCGATGAGGCCGACTCCGGATTTCGCCCGCAGGCGGACATGATGACCGTCGCGCAGCAGGTTGCGCACACCGCCCAGACTCTCGAGTGGTTCATCGAGGGCGCCTCCCGGCCCGAAGGCTTCGATCTCGATTTTGAAAAACACGCCCAGGCTCTTGCGAGCCTAAACTCCCTCGCGGCCGCCCGGAAGATGCTCGCGACGGCGTACACGAACGCGATCCAATTCCTACGCTCGCGCAGCCCGGAGGATCTCGCCCGGCCGCTGGCGCCCGGCCCGGTCATGGGTGGCCAGCCCATCAGCGACATCGTATGGGCCATGGTGGAACACACCGCACATCACCGCGGCGCGCTCACCGTGTACTCCCGAGTGCTGGGAAAAGTTCCCCCGATGCCGTACGGCGGCTGAAATCGGCGCGACACCCGGTGAAGTACCACTCCCGCTTGACGCCCGCTGTACCACCCGTCATAATACACCTGTGATTCCCTTCCGGGTCGCCTTTCGGCCGGGCTCCTCGCTCTACGAGCAGGTGGTCTATGAGGCCAAGAAGGCTCTGGTGTCCGGCCGGTTGCGCCCCGGCGACGGGTTCCCTTCGGTGCGCGCGCTCAGCGCGGAGCTCAAGATCAACCCCAACACCGCGCACAAGGCGATCACACACCTGCTCCACGAGGGCCTGCTCGAAGTGATGCCGGGCACCGGAACGGTGGTGGCGCGGCCGCCGGCATCCACAGCGGCGGAACGCTCCAGCCTGCTGGAGAACGAGGTGGAGCAGCTCGTGGTGGAAGCCAAGAAACTCGGCATGGGGCTGCGCGAAGTCACCAGGGCGCTGGCCGATCATTGGGCGCGCCTGGAAGCCAGGGAGACGACGACAAAATGAACTGCGCGATTCGCACCAACGGTCTCAAGAAGAAGTTCGGCCGCACACCGGTGCTGGACGGCCTGGATCTGGAAGTGCCCCCGGGCAGCATTTACGGCCTGGTGGGCACCAACGGCGCGGGCAAGACCACCACCATCAAGATCCTCATGAACATCTACGCGCCCAACGGCGGCCGTTCCGAAGTACTGGACGTCGATTCGCGGCGCCTTTCGCCGGCCGAGTTCGCGCAGATCGGCTACGTCTCGGAAAACCAGGAGATGCCGGGATGGATGCCGGCCGGCTACTTCCTCGACTACCTGAGCCATTTTTATCCCACCTGGGACCGCGCGCTGGCCGGCGAGCTGGTCCGCCAGTTTCAGTTGCCGCTCGACCGCAAGCTGCGCCATCTCTCGCACGGCATGCGCATGAAAGCCGCGCTGGCCTCGTCGCTGGCCTACCGGCCCAAACTGCTGGTGCTCGACGAGCCGTTCTCCGGCCTCGACGCGCTGGTGCGCGACGAGCTGATCGAAGGCTTTCTGCCGCGCGCCGAAAACACCACGATCTTCATCTCCTCGCACGACCTCACGGAGATCGAGAGCTTCGCCAGCCACATCGGATACCTCGACCGCGGCCGCCTGCAATTCTCCGAAGACCTGGAGACGCTGAGCGGCCGGTTTCGCGAGATCGTGGTGACCTTCGCCGCCGCGCCGCAGTTGCCGCGCGAGTGGCCGGCGGGCTGGGTGCAGCCGGAGACCGCGGCGTCGGTGGTGCGCTTCATCGAAACGCGTTTCGACGAGCAGCGCACGGCGGCCGACGTGCGCCGCCTGTTCCCCGAATCCCGTGAGATGGCGGTGAACGCCATGCCGCTGCGTTCCATCTTTGTCACGCTGGCCAAAGCCAGCCGCGCGGCGGCCTGAGAGAACGGCATGCGCGACGCTCTCCACTTTTTCCGAAAAGATGTCCGCCACCTGTGGCCGGGCATTCTGCCGGTGCTCGCCGTGACCGCGCTAGAAGGCTGGATGAACGCCACGTTCGCCACCGCCATCCAACTTCCGATGGCGTGGCTCTGGATACTTTCGTGTGCGTATCTCGGGGCATCGGCGATTCAGGAAGAGCGCCTGCCGGGGCACGAGCAATATTGGCTGACGCGGCCGATCGCCCGGTGGCGCCTGCTGCTGGCGAAAGTGCTGTTCCTGGTGGTCTTCCTGGCTTTGCCGCAACTGGTGGCGCAGGCGCTCGCTCTGCTGGTGAACGGCATATCTCCGCTCCGTCACGTGGGCGGTCTCCTGTGTACGGGGCTGCTGTTCAGCATGGCGATCGGCCTGGCGGTGGCGGCCCTGGCCTCAGTAACCGAAAGCCTTCTGCGGTTCCTGTATGCCCTGCTGGCGCTGGCCGGGATCGAAATCCTCGGCGTGGTCCTCGCCGGCCCCGGAACGTGGGGGAGTCTGGAGTGGATTCGGGAGTCGGCGATCGCGGCCGTGGTCCTGGCCGCCGCCGTGACCGTTCTGATTCTACAATACGCGCGCCGTCAAACCACATGGGCGCGCGGCGTTGTGGCGGTGGCCATTGCGCTCGTGGCCGGGGCGCCGTTTGCAGATTTGTGGAGCGCTGCCTTCACAATTCAGAGTACTTTTAGATATAGAGTTAATCCTTCGGGACTTCGGATCGCGTTCGACTCGATGGCGCACGGCCCGAAGAGTTACAGCATCGGCGCCTATTCGCCACGGCTGCGGGAAGAGGGAATCGCCATCCCCATCGTCGTAACCGGCATTCCCTCCGGAGCCGCGGTCATAAGCGAACGGATCGCGGCGGCGATCGACGCGCCCGGAGGACAATCCTGGCGGTCGCCATGGACGGAGACGGGTGGACTGGCCGGTATGAACCCGCTGGAGGACGAACGGGTGATCCGCGCGGATGGCCCCGTATGGCAGTACCTGAACGTCGATCCGGCGTTCTACCGCGCGGTCAAGGACACACCGGCCGATTTGCACACCTCGGTCGCCCTCACCCTGATTGGCGCGGCACAGTCCGCGCCGCTCGCCGGGCCTGGTCCCCTCGGCGGCCGCTGTACGGTGCAACCCGGCCCCCGCGACAGCCTGATCGTCATTTGCGCCTGGCCCCTGGGAAGCCCCGCGCGCGCGTACATCCACGCCAAGTCCCTGGAGAGTCTTCTCAGACCGTCCGGCTCATACAGCCCCTACCCGACGGATGGGTCACTCTGGCATCGCGCCGCCACTGCTTTTTCGGCGCCGCCCGAGCCTCTCGAACTGACTCTGGAAACCTGGCAGGCGGTCGCCCATTTCGAACGCCATCTGGATATCCCGGCAATCCGTCTACGCGACTACGTCGTCCGGCGGGTCACTGAGTGAGCACACCATGAGCCGAGCCCTTGCCATCTTCCGCAAAGACGCCCGCCACCTTTGGCCGCACATCGCGGTCTTCCTCACCTTGCTGGCGCTGGCCGCGCTGCTCGACCCCACTTACACCAGCCGGGACCCCTTGGCCTACAGCCTGTTCTCGTCTCTGCTCCCGCTGGCGTGCTGGAGCCTCATCATCGCCGCGATCCACGAAGAGAAGCTGCCGGGCGACCGCCAGTACTGGCTGACACGGCCGTTCTCCTGGAAGGACCTGCTGGGCGCCAAGGCACTGTTCGTCGTGGCGTTCATCAACCTGCCGATGCTGGTCTGCCATGCCGCGATTCTCTCCGCGGTCGGCGTTCCGCTGCTGGAGCACTTCCCCGCGCTGCTCTGGCGGCAGGTATTCTTCGTGGCATTCTACATTCTGCCGGTCGCGGCCCTGGCGGCGATCTCCCGGAACATCGGACAACTTATCCTCACCGCCCTCCTGATCGTCCTGCCGATCGCGTTGAGGCAGGGATTCCTCTTCGCCCGCTTTCGGCTGCATTGGGGAGACTCCGGCTGGATGCTGACCTCAGCCGTCGCGCTGGTTCTGGCCGCCGGTGTTGCCGCGATCCTGGCGATCCAGTATTCCGGGCGGCGGACCGCGCTCGCCCGCGTCACGGCCGCCGCCGTGGCTTGCGCCGTTCTGGGGGTCACCTTCATACCCGCGCGCGGCTCGCCGCGCACTGACTCAGTCCGCATTTCTTTGGACTCCCGGCGCGGGCGGCCTGCGGACTCTCAGACGACCGGTAGTGACTCCGTGGCCATCGAGATCCCGGTTCGCGTGGACGGCATTCCCGCCGGCGCAGACCTGGTGAAGAACCGGATGACCCTGCGGATCGAGGGCTCCGACAGACGGGCCTGGCGCCCCATCTCTGTGGAGGGCGGATTGCACGAGGTAGCGAACGGGGCAGGCTGGCTTGGCACGTCAATGGATCGCAAGATCTTCCTGTACTTGCAGAACAGCTCCCTAACTATGTCGGGCACGCTCGATTTCACGCTGTTCGTCCAGGCGCAAGTTCTCCCGGTGCCCCGCGACCGCCGCGTAGTGGCGCCGCGGATCGGCGTCTGTTCGCACGCGGTGGACTCCTCGGGCACGATCTCGATTGTGTGCTACACGCCGTTCCCGCAAGCGTCGTTGTACCTCGGCAAGCCCGGCCGCGGAGCCAATTGGATCGTGGCGCGCGGCTTCGCGGGCGCGCCCTTGCCAACAGAGGCCGGATTCCAGCCCCTGACGAAGTTCTCCACTCAGTTGCCGTTTGCCAGTTGGAATGACATCGGCGACGCGCAACTGATCGCCGGCCGGCCGCTGGCGCACGTGGAGGTTCCGTTCGAGTTCCGGGGGATCAAACTGGCGGACTACGCGGCGCGGCGGTGAAGGTCCTGCCGTATACTACATCCATGCGGCAGCTTACCATTCGAGTTACCCGACGGTCTCTTGACCGCTTTGGCCCCTTCCAGCCCCGACCTCTCGCGCGCCGCTCTCGAAGCTTGCAACGCCTTGAACCATCCTCGCTTCGCGGGGACCGGCGACGGACCCGGCCAACTCGAATTTCGGGCGCGTGTGTCCTTCACAACAGCACAGCGCGCGGACCATTCAGTTGGGAGGGCGGCCGAGCTTCCGAGGCCCGCTCCCTCGCCCGCCAAAGCGCGAGGGCCGGTCGCGGCCCGGTGTGCCGGCGCGGTATTCAGAGCCGCGGTATTCTGAGGCGCGGCCGCAGGGAGCGATCTTACCGCACGGCCATAGTCACTGGCGGACTGGTCTGCCCACCGGCGGTCAGGACCACCTCCACCTGGTCGCCCGGAGTAACTCCCGCCGGCACGACTACGTTTATCGTATAGACTCCGGCGTAATTGGG
This sequence comes from Bryobacteraceae bacterium, assembly GCA_041485845.1. GTDB lineage: Bacteria > Acidobacteriota > Terriglobia > Bryobacterales > Bryobacteraceae > OMOG01. The sequence goes on along the minus strand of JBGPKH010000160.1, from coordinate 9,565 downwards.
AGTCAGTGCGGCTGACAACACTGCAGCCTGCTTGCCGCCGATGGTCACCAGCACCGGGCTGGTGGTCTGCGCGACCGGCACGGCGGGCGCCGGCGCTCCCAGATCCACAGTCGGAGCGACGGTACCCAGTCCAGTGCAATAAATGGCGACGGTGTCCCCTATCTTCGCCGGGTTGGAAGCATCGGCGGTTGGCAGGCTGCCGTCCGGCACGATCCGGAAAATATCGCCCTGTCCCGTGCCTTGCTGGTTGACCGTGAACACCGCAGGCTGCGTCGCCGCTACACTCAGGTCCACCGGCACCGAGAGCGCCGCGGTCCGCTGCACCAGGATCTGGTGTGAGGTATTCACAGCCAATGTGTAGGGCACTTGCGCGTTGATCTGCGTGTCGCAAGCGTAGAGAATCGCCAGCGGGCTGTTATCCAGAAAGACCTGGGTCCCTCCCAACTGGCTGGCGAACGGCGGACCGGGAAGGGAATCGCAGGTATCCACCAACTGCTGCCCGAAGATGGTGATCAGGCCTCCGGGCGCCACCAGCGGCCTGGCAACAAAGCTCGCCGAGTTCATTACGCCGGAGTTCACCTGCGGAGTCAGACCGCCCGGGCGCATGGTTCCGGACAACGGCGGCTCCGGCGTCTGTCCGCCGATGGGCTTGCCCAGCGAGAGCTCCTCAAATGCGACAACCACCATCCTGACCTGAGAGGTGGCGGTATTCGGCTGCCAACTGTTTTCCCAGAGCCCGCCACCTTTCGGGTTCAACTTCAGGTCGGGATCGCCGTTGGAGAATCTGGCCGTCACCTGTCCGATCGAGCTTGAGAGGGGAGTGTTGCAGTCGTCGACCACGGCAACCTGCACGGTTACCGGTTGCGAGACGGTGCGAGTGAAATTCTTCTCCGGCGAAGTGAATTGCACATTCAACCTGGTCGGCGAGCAGCCGGCCTGTGGCGTAAGCAGGGGTCGCAGTCCTCCGGCCGCCGGCAGGTCGCTCGAAGACAGGGGATTCCCGGGGCCTCCCACGATCGAAAGTATGTTGACGGTTCTGGTTACGCCGCCGGGAAAAGTCAGTTGCAGCGTGCCGTTGTAAGTCCCGGGACCCAACCCGGTGAAGTCGGGCTGGACCACAATGCGGGCAGGTTGATCGGGCAGCACAGTCGCATTGGTAGGAGCATTGACAAACCAGTTTTGGCCGTCCTCGGTGGACCGGCCCGAAGAGTACGCGATTGGTTTGCCGGTCAGGTTCGAAATAAATACATTTTGCGAACCGGGACTCGCACCCGAGTTACCGGTGAACACCAGTCCGGCAGGCTGCACCCCCGGTCCGGGGTCGGACCCGGCGGCCAGAACATCCAGGAACACGGTCACGGTCTGTGGAGAATTGTCGGCATCGGGAGAGAAGATCTGAATCTTGCCGTAGTACTCGCCCCTATCCAGGCTTGCCGCATCGACAGCCACGGTCACAACCGGGAAATTCGATGCGCCGCCGGTGCTGGCGCCGCCAGCCGTCGGCACGATCAGCCACTTGCCGCCGGCCGGGACGGTGTCGGCCTGAACCGTCCAGTTCACGTCACCCCGTCCGCCGTTCAGCACGGCGAAGTTTTGCGGAAGCGGTGCGCCTCCCTGGGCTACGGCGGTGAACTTCAGACCGGCCTGAGACAGCAGAAGCCTTCGAGGGACACGGCTGACCGTCATGGTAACCGGAATTCGGGCCGTGCCCGCCGTATCGCTGGCGATGCTAATCGAGCCCGTGTAAGTGCCGGGATCGAGAGTCCCCGGGTCGGCCTGGACTGCGACCGATGCAGGCTTCACCGGAGTGGCAGCCGCGCTGCCTGGCGACACATTGAGGAAGTTGGCCGGGCTGTCGGAAGTTGCCGACGCGGAGAATGCGAGCGAGCCCCCGCCGAGATTCGACACGGTGAGGTTTTGAGAGGTCTTCCCGGCGCCCTGGACCAGAGTGAAAGTCAGTGCTTGTGTGGCGATCCCCAACTTGGCGTCAGCGGGCGCGACCACAGTCAGGTTAACCGCGATGGTGCGGGATGGCGGACTGGCGTTGGCCGCGGACACCACGATGGCGCCTTGATAGTCGCCAGCTTTGAGCCCGGTCGGATCCACCACAATCTGCGCCACGGCCGGAGCGGTGCCGCCGGATTGGTCGGCCTTCAGCCACGCGCCTCCGCTCGCGGTGTTAGCGGTCAGCGAATAAACCAGGCCGGGCACGGAGCCCGAAATGGCGACGGGTTGCGCGTCGCTCAATCCTCCTCCGCTCTTCACGGAGAACGAAAGCGAAGCCGGCGACGACTGTAGCGTGGGCGGGGCCACCAGGACCGTGCGGATGCGATTGTTCAGCGCGTCGGCGATCCAGAGATTGCCCGCGGGGTCCACCGCCAGGCCGTAGGGAAAACTGAGAGCCGCCTGGGTGGAGGGTCCGCCGTCGCCCGAGAATGCCGCGATGCCGTTGCCCGCAACTACTGTAATCAAACCGGAGGTGGAAACCTTGAGCACGCGGTTTGTGCGGCCGTCCGAGAAATAGACGTTATTGAAGCCATCCACCGCGATCCCCAGAGGACGTCCCAACTGAGCTTGGGTGGCCGGAAACGAGTCAGTGGAGGCCGGGGTTCGCGTGCCGCCGCCGGCGAAGGTGGTGATCTTGCCGTCGGCGGAAATGCGGCGGATGCGGGCGTTTAGCCAATCGGCGACGTAGAGGTTTCCCGCCGGGTCGAACGCCAGGCCTATTGGCCCGTTGAGAAGGGCTTGGCTCGCCGGCACGCCTTCACCGAAAAAACCGACTTGGTTGCCGCCGGCGAAAGTGGTGATAATGCCGTCGGGAGTGACCTTCCGAATCCGGTTACTGCCGGGATCGAGCGGATTGGCCCTGCAGACGCCACATTCCGATATATAGAGGTTACCGGCGCCGTCCAGAACGACCTGCTGAGGGGTGTCCAGCAAAGCGGAAGGCGCTTGCCTATTCTCTCCGTTATAGCCCCTGGCCCCAGTTCCCGCTACTGTAATGATAGTACCGTCTGGACGGATTTTTCGGATAACTTCGTTATCGCTGTCGGCGATATACAGATTCCCGAGCCGGTCGGGCGTCGTGCTGGTGGGCGAGAACAGACCGGCCTTTGTCGCCAGGCCGTGATCGCCACTGTACTCGCTTCCGCCGTTGCCCGCAATGGTGGAGATGGCACCCGAGCGGCCAATCATGCGAATGCGTTCGTTCGAGGTGTCGGCAATATAGATATTGCCGGCGGCATCGGAACTGATTCCCAATGGTTGGAACAGGAAGGCGTTGGCCGGTGGTACGCCATCCGCGAATTTGCGGAATTCTCCGTTGCCTGCGACGGTCGAAATGGTCTTCGTGGCGCTCACTTTACGGATGCGGAAGTTATCGCGGTCCGCGATGAAGAGATTGCCGGCCGAATCCACGGCCAGGCCAAAAACAGCGCGGAACGTGGCGTTGATCGCGGGTCCGCCGTCACCGGAAAATCCCTGCGTCCGGTTGCCGGCGATCGTGGAAACGATGCCCTGCGGATTGATTATGCGAATGCAGAAGTTGTTCGTATCGGCAACGTAGATGTTCCTCGCGGCATCCACTGCGATCCCGCCGGGGCTGAAGAACGAGGCCTTGGCGGCCTGTCCCTTGTCCCCGAAGAAGCGGCCTTGCCCGTCTCCGGCAAAAGTCGTAATGACGCCTTTGGGATCGATCTGGCGGATCAGATTGGTGTCGAATTCGGCGATGTAGAGGTTACCGGCGGAATCGAATGCCATGCCTTCGACATTGTTCAAAGATGCCCTGGTAGCGGGGCCCACAAAAGTCGAGATTATGCCGTCGGGAGTCACTTTACGAATGGCGGAATTCTGGACATCGCTGATGTAGATATTGTTGGCCGAATCAATGGCCAGAGCCAGCGGGTAATTCAGAGTGGCATTGACTGCCGAACTTCCGTCGCCACTGTAACCCGGACGACCATTTCCGGCCACGGTTGTAATCGTGCCATCCTTGGTCACCATGCGGATGCGCTCGTTCCCGGTATCTACGATGAATAGATTTCCTTTGGAATCGTAGGCGACCCCCTGCGGCGAGCTCAGCGCCGCGCTCACTGCCGGACCGCCGTCGCCGGAGAACGCCTGGATGCCGTTTCCCGCGAGAACCGTCGCCGAGCCGTTCGGATTCACCCGGACCACGACGGCGCTTCCGGGATCCGCGAACACCGGGTTGCCGGCAGGATCCACGGTGACATAGGCCACCTTGCCGAGAGGCGCGGCCAAGGCCGGTTTGCCGTCGCCGTTGAAGACCCAGTCCGTTCCGGCGGCCGTGGTGATGATGCCTTGGGCAAGCAGTCCGGGACTCAGTGCCGCCAGAAGGACGAGCACGATTGCATGGCAGCGAAGTGGAAAGTGGCGATGCATGGTTCTGTTGTACTCCAAGGGCTGTTCTTCGGCAACAATCGAGGATGTTGAAGAATCCCCCATAATCCTATCATGGCGCCGTGCAAGAATCAGTTGCCTCCACCACCTCGCCACCTAGAATCCCCCTCATTCCAGATAAACGAGAATCTTGGGCTTATTGGATTAGTAGATAAAAGGGATTCTAAAAGTCCTCTCTTTACGAAAAGCGGTTTCGGAAGCCGGAAGGGGACACAGGGCAGAAGATTCCTGGAGGATTTTGGCAGTGATTCGTTACTATAACGCTCCCTCTCCCGCGGGACGGTACTGCCATTACCTTGGTCCCGCCACAGGCCGCCGCTCGCCGAGAGGGTGCAGCCGGCGGTCTGGAAGGAGGATTGGGTCAACACGTCGAGCGGCAGGAGGCGTTATGGATGTAGTCCTGGCGCTTGCTTTTTGTTCTCAACCGCGGACGGCCTATGCGGCAGTATCGATACTGGCCGGAAACTGGCAGGGCACGCTCACGTCAGGTACCGAGCCGTTCGGCCTCGGAACCTCGGGATCGTAAACGTGCTGGTGAACAATTTGATCGACGCCCGGCAGGCCCGCTACCTGGCCTACGTGGTGGCGAGCAACGCGCTGGTTCTGGTGGGCGACGCTGGTGACGCTTCCGGTCAGTACGCCGGGATCATGACGCTCAATGGCGGCCCGGCCACCATCTAGAATCGCCAGTGCATGGTAAGCGCCGCGGTGACATAGGCCGCCTTGCCGAGTGGAGCAGCCAAGGCCGGTTTCCCGTCGCCGTTGCATACCCAGTCCGTGCCGGCGGCGGCGGTGACGATATCTTGGGGCGGCAGTCCGGGACTCAGTGCCGCCAGAAAGACACTGCCTTTGAGGATTTCCAGGGGCCCACTTCGGCAACAGCCGGCACCGTTGGAAAATCCCTCATAATAGCAGCACGTGACCCGTCTCGCTCGGAAGTTAGTACTGCTATTACGAAAGGGCCGAGCCGAAGAGCCGAAGAATTATTGCTTGAGAGTGTGCGCAACGTTATAATCTTGCTCACCCCCCGGATTGATGGCGAGCCGGGGACCTGACAATCCGTACCTTGGCTGTCCCCTTTCGCTGCTTGAACCCGCTCAGGGTATTGTGAGGTTCGCACAATGACGATGTCTGGTATCCGTTGGATTGGTCTCACGCAACGCCCGCAACTCCAGTGCCGATACTGGCAGTCCCGGCGCGGTCGCGGCGCCATATTTGCGTTCGTATTTTTTTCAGCGGCACTGGGACTTGCCGACGGTCAAACAGTCACCAGCTTCACACCGTCATATGCCGTGCCGGGCGATCCTGCGCTGACCCTTCAGACGTTCGGCAGCGGTTTCACTTCAGGAATGAAAGTGAACCTGGTGGGGCTGTTTGACAGTATCACCCGGCAGCTCGACACTACATTCGCCAACTCCGGGGAACTGGATGGTGCGGTAACAAGCACCCTGCTATCGAGCTCAAACTGCTTCAACGTCCAGGTGGGCAGCTCTCAGGCCCCGAATACGTTCCATCTGTCCTACAGCTATGCGATCACTATCTCTCCGCCTTCGGCGCCTGCGGGCTCGAGTTCCGTAAACGTAACGCTGGACGGCCGCGGCTTCACGAACGGCCTGCGGGTGGCGTGGAGGTTCGGGGCGCTCGACGCGCCCTTGACCTATGTGCCCACCACTTTCGTCAACAGCACACGGTTAACCGCCACGATTCCCGGCAATCTGCTGACGACTGCCGGGACGGGATACATTGCGATCGTGGAGAGCGGATTTTGGAGCTGCGCTTTCTTCCGCTTTTTCCCCGTCACCCCGACCTACCCGATCACTATCAACGCCAGCCCGATCGGTCCCTCCCGCATCGTGGATCTGGGCATTTTGGTGGATGGAACGAACTATTCCACTCCGCAGACATTCAATTGGAGCCCCGGTGAAAGCCACAACCTCAGCGCTCCCTCCCCAGCCTCCGTTACACCGCCTCAAAGCGACACCCAATATATCTTCGCAAACTGGAGTGATGGCGGGGGGCAAGCGCACAACATCACGGTACCGTCATCTGCCGCTACATACACTGCCTACTATGACCAACGGTATCTCCTGACTCGAAACGTTTCACCTGGGGGAAGCGGGAGTGTGTCGGTGGGCACGCCTTCTCCCGATGGCTACTACAACAACGGCACGTCCGTGCAGTTGACCGCCTCCCCAGCCGCGGGATATCAGTTCTCAAACTGGAGCGGAGACCTGTCCGGCAGCGCCAATCCGCAATCGGTCACCATGAGCTCTCCACGCACCGTTACAGCGAACTTCACAGCACCTCCCCCCAGCACGGTCACTACGAATCCGCCTGGGCTGTCCGTGATCGTGGATGGCAGCACCTATTCGGCTCCACATCTTTTCGTCTGGCCTTCGGGCAGCAGTCACAGCATCGGTGCAGGCTCTCCGCAAGCGACCGGCGCCGGCGCCCGCATGAATTTCGTGAACTGGAGTGACAGCGGGACCCAGACGCACAGCATCACTGTGCCAGCCGGGGGCGGCACCTACACAGCCAATTTCGGGAATTCCCAATATCAACTTTCGTTGAACACGTCTCCCGCCGGCAGTGGGAACATCTTCGCCAACCCTTCCTCGGGCGACGGCTTCTACAACAGCGGCACTTCGGTGCAGTTGACCGCCACTGCAAACTCGAACTTCCAGTTCGCCAACTGGAGCGGAGACCTGTCCGGCAACGGCAATCCGCAGACGGTCACGATGAACGTCCCGCGGAGCGTCACCGCCAACTTCACCCCTGTGATTGTTTGTGCGTATGCCGTCTCTCCCGGCAGCGCGAGCTTCGGCGCGGCGGGATCCAACGGCAACACCGTAACCGTTACTCCGACGTCCAGTTGCGGCAGTTGGGGGGCATCGAGCCCGGTGAGTTGGGTGGTGCTCACGGCCGGCGGAGGCATCGGCGCAGGCACCGTGACCTATAACGTTCTCGCCAACCCCAACAGCGGGTCGCGCAGCGCCAACCTCACCATCGCGGACCAGCCGTTCACCATCACGCAAGCCGGACAAGGCTGTCAACTCACCTTCTCCCCGGCCAGCGCCTCGCTGGGTGTCAACGGGGGCCCCGGCAACATCAACCTGACCTTGGGCGGCGCGGATTGCTCCTACTCGGCTGCGAGCGATGCCCCGTGGGCGCCGATCACCGCCGGAAGCAGCGGCCAGGGGACTGGCGCGATCAGCTACCAGGTGCAAGGCAACCAGGCCTCCAGCGTGCCGCGCACCGGGACGATCAGCATTACGACGGCGAGCAGCCAGGCCACGTTTTCCATCACGCAGGCGGGGACCACGTGCACCTACTCCCTGCCCCAAGGCAGCCAGGCCTTTCTGGCGGGCGGCGGCGCCGGAACCGTCACCGTGGTGGCGACCGGCGGATGTCAGTGGACCGCGAAGAACGGCAGCGCGCCGTTTGTGACCATCACAGCCGGCGGGAGCGGGTCGGGCGATGGCACGGTGAGCTACACCGTGCCCGCCTACGCGGGAACCGCCACGCGCCAGGAAACGCTGGCCGTCGCCGGCCGGAGTTTCAAAGTGACCCAATCGGGAAGCGCCAACAACGCAAGCTGCACGGCCAATGTGGCCACGCCGCCGCAAGTCGCGCTCGAAGGGCGGACGGAAGCGATGGGTGAGATGGTGCTGACTTGCAGCGGGCTGCCCGCCGCGGCGACGGCGACGGTCTCACTGACTCTGAACACCGACGTCACCAACACCCTCAGCGGGACCGACACGGTAGACGCACAACTCGTCAACGGAGTCAGCACGCAGAACGGCCACATCGCCGGGTACAATATCATCCGCTGGACGGGAGTCGCGCTCGGCGCGGGGACCACGACCATGCGGCTCACCAACATCCGGGCGGAAGCGAGCCTGCTCGCCGCGGGTGGAAATCTACAACCGGCCGCCATCACCGGCCAGGTCAGCGTGAACACGGGAGTGCCGATACCCCTGAGCTACGCGGCGCAGGGCGCGGTGGGCGGATGCGCGGCCGCGGTGAACGCGGAGACGATGGCGTGCGCCGCGCCGGCGCTGGTGTTCCAGAAGGGTCAGGCATCGCCGCCGGGCGGCGGATCCCTGACCACCATCCCGCTGGTATTTCAGGAAGCCAGGGCGGCAGCCTTCTCAACCACCACCCGGCTCCGCACGAGACTGACCAACGTGCCGGGCACGGTAAAGGTGTATGCCCCGCTCTTTTCCAGCGAGGGGGCATCGGCGCGGTTGTACTCGGCGGATGCCAACGGAGTTGGAGGATCGCCCGCGCCACAGGACCCGGCCGCCCCATGCACGTGTGCCCTGTTGACCGTCAGCGGCGGCGGCGCGACGGCAACCTGGCTGGTCCTCTCCGCCAGCGCGGGAGCCATCGACCAGTTCACCTTCCCGCTGCTGGTAACCAATGCCACCAACAGCGATCTGAATGCCATCCGCGTCGCAGGATCGCTGGGCCCGGTGAGCGATGTGAGCGTGGCGAGCCCCACCGCGCCGGTCCCGCGCTATCGCGACTTCTCGGTGCCGCAAAGGCTGCTCAGTCTGCGGATCACCGTCGGGCTGCTGAGCGTGGACGGCAACGTGAACATGGTGATCACGGTCATCAATGAAAGCAGCGACTTCACCTCCCAGGCAGCGCCCACCGCCAAGGTCGGGGGCAACGTCGATTCGCCTACCGGCACCAAGAACTGCACGTTCCCGAATGACGGGGATCTCGGACCACTGGGCTTTGGAAAGAGCACTACGGCGACAGGGAATTGCGGCCCTTACACCGGCCCCACCGAAGGCCGGGGGAGTGTCAGCGGTGAACAGCCCAATGACGATCCGGACAAGAGCAGCGCGTCGGACAGCCTGGTCGCCGTGCAGGTGGAGCTGGACGCCTTTCCCACGGGACAAGGATTGAAGATAACGGTCGATGGCGGTCAGCCAGCGGAGGCGCCGCTGTTGTTTGGCTGGAACGCTGGAGAAACCCATACCATCGCGACCACCTCCCCGCAGAATCTGGCGACCCCGGGGAGCCGCGCGGTGTTTGCCAACTGGAGCGACAATCTTCCTGCCAGCCACGCGATTACGGCGCCGGCTTCGAACGCGGTCTACGCCGCCACCTTCAAGGTACAGTTCCAGCTTCAAGT
>JBGPKH010000159.1:0-15011 GCA_041485845.1 Bryobacteraceae bacterium | reverse complement strand
GACGCAGTTTCCTCCTGGCATCCGCAGCCGCCGTTTCCAGACTCCGCGGCGCCACGCTGTCCTCCAAGGAACGCGTGAAGCGCGCGCTCGCCGGCCAGGATCTCGACCGCCCGCCGTTCACGCTCTGGCACCACTTTGGCTTGAAGACCGCCGAAGCGCACGCCGCGCGCACACTCGAATTCCACCGCGCCTATCGAACGGACATCGTCAAGGTGATGAGCGATTTCGACTACCCGAAGCCCACCGGGAAGTGGTACCAGCTCAAGGTCGAGTCCAATCCCTTCCCCGATCAGATCCGCGCGCTGGAACTGATCCGCGACGGACTCAACGGCTCGGCCGATATCGTCGAGACGGTTTTCAATCCCTTCAACGTCGCGCAGAAGCTGTCGTCGAAGGAGGAAGTTCTTCGGCTGAAGCGGGAGAATCCGCAGGCCCTGCTGGATGCTCTCGAGGTGATCGCGCAATCGGAAATCCGTCACACCCAGCGCGCATTCGCCGCGGGCGCGGCCGGCGTGCTGTTCTCCGTGGCCAACGCCAATGCCGCCGAGATCTCCACGGCCGACTACGAAAAGTTCAGCCGGCCGTTCGACAAGAAGTTCCTGGAGGGCGTCGCGGGCGCCCCGCTCAACATGCTGCACCTGCACGTGGAGCCCGCCTACCTGAGTCTGTTCCGCGATTTCAAAGCGCCGGTCATCAACTACTCGCTGCACGTCTCCGGCATTCCGATCGCCGATGTGCGGCGGCAGTTCCCGTCCTGGGTGATTGCCGGCGGCATCGACGAGGTTAATTACCGCAAGCTCGCGCCCGGCGAATTGCGGAAGCAGTGGCAGTCGGCGGCGCAGGCCGCGGGCAAGCGGTACATCCTCACTCCCGGCTGCTCGGTGCCTAACGACAGCGCGCCCGAAGAGCTGACGCGGATGTCGAAGCTCGTGGGCGCGTAATTCGGGCGATGCAGAAGCCGATCGACGATCCGGCGGCCATCGTGCGCGAGTCGCTCGAAGGCCTCGCGCTGGCGCATGCGGATATTCTCAAGGTCTGCTTCGAGCCCGTCTGCGTGGTGCGGACGGACGCGCTCCGCAAGGGGAAGGCCGGCATCGTGTCCGGCGGCGGGAGCGGCCACGAGCCCATGCGCGGCGGCCTCGCCGGCCAAGGGATGCTCGACGCCGCCAGCCCCGGCCAGGTCTTCACTTCGCCCACGCCCCGCCAGATCGAAGCCGCCACCCGCGCAGTCGATGGCGGAGCGGGCGTCCTGCGCATCGTCAAGAACTGCAGCGGCGACATTATGAACTTCGAGATGGCCGCCGATCTCTGCCAGGCGCAAGGCATCGACGGGCAGACGGTCATAATCGACGACGACGTGGCGGTGGAAAACAGCCTCTACACGGCGGGACGTCGCGGCGTCGGGACCACCGTGCTCACCGGGAAGAGCTGCGGCGCGGCCGCCGGGCGCACTCGTGATCGAACTGAAATGCGTCGAGCGCCTGGCCAATGAACACGTGCTCAATGCAGCGTGTCGCGTACCAGTTGTAACACCTACTGCAGCGGATTGCGCGGGAACTTCCAGTACGGCAGGCGCACGTTGCGGATGAAGACCTGGTCGGCTCGAATTCCGGGAGGCGCTTCGTAGCCTTGCGCGCCTCCGGCGGTCACGAAGTCGTCCTGTTCCACGCCGTCGCCCGAAACGCCTAGTCCGCCAACCATCTGGCCGTTGCGGTAGAGCGGCGCCGAGCCAGGGAAGAAGACGATGCCCGATTGGTTCCTGTTCGGCGGCTCGTGGCCCTGCGTACAGGGGTTCGCAATGTCGTCCAGGAACATCTGGCGGAACGGGCCGGGAGTGCTATTGAAAATTCCCGACGGAAAGAACTCCTGCGAGCCGAAACCGATCGTGCGATTGGTCACCGCATAATTCAGCGGCACCCCGGGCAGATCGCGCGGGTCGCGGTTGGGACCGGAGAAGTACACCACGTTGCGCGCTTTGGTGAGCGCCACGTCGACCGAGAAGATGGTCGAATCGGGCATGCGGTAGAGCGCCAGGATGGCGCCATCGAGATCCGCCACCGAGATCGCCATGCTGGTCCGCGTGCCTACCGGTAACCGGATCGCGGCGCGCGCGAGAAGCGCGGTCTCGATGGCGTTCCCGACGATGCCCTGCACGTCGCTCAAGCTCAGCTTTGACCCGGCGGTGGGGCCGGCGAGCCAGCCCTCGGGTGCGGGCGAGCCGGCGATCGGACCCAACTGGTAGGTGCCGTCAGTGGCCGGCCCCGGCGCTGGCGCCGGCGTGCCGCTTCGGATGAATGGCAGCCGGAAGCCGTCGATGTACACCGAGCCCGGATCGGGCAGCGGCAGGTTCACGAAGAATCCGGCGCCCGCCGACCCGTTGACCGCGGCGAGCTCATCCAGATCGTCGCTTCCCAGACCGGCGACACCGACGCCGCCGATCACCGTGTCGCCGTTGCGGAAGAGCGCGAGGCCGCCGGGGACCGTCGCAATTCCGTTGCTGTAGCCTGTAGACGTTGCGTTCGTCGTGCGCGGCAACGCCTGGCCTGGAAGGTACTGCACGTTGAAGTCGCAGCCGCGATTGGTGTTCTCGATGCCGAACAGCGCGCCCGAAGGCTGGTTGGGAATCCCTTCCGGAAAGTTGGAGCGGCTGATGGAACGTACCGTGCGCGAGGAAAGCGGCGTCCGCTGATTGCTGAAGAACGCGCCCGTTCGGGCGAGCGAGAGCGCCTTTTCCACGTCGGCGTCGGTGGCCTGCGAGCGGCGATAGACGGCGAGAGGGTTGCCTGGACGGTCCACCACGACAATCGCCATGCCGTCGCCGGCCGCCGCCGAGGCGGTCGCGCCGACGACCGCCGCCACTTCGGCGGAAGTGAGTTGCTGGGCGTGGAGTGCCAAGGGACTCCCAAAACTCACCGCGGAGGCGCAGAGGACGCGGAGGAAAACGCGGAGAAAACCAAAGTCAAAACCTGAGAGCGCGGAGCGAGCGGAGATCGCGGAGCAAGACCACCGCTCCGTTCCGAGCCGCGACCGTAAGGGAGCGGTAACGGTGTAAGCGCGCGCATTCATCGGCCACCTCCTGCCGCCGGGCCCGGCGGCGTATTGGTCACGGTGTATAGCTGGCCGTCGCGCAGGTACAGGCGCTGCATCTCGTCCAGGTGGAACGGCCGCGCGCCACGCCGGCCGAACACGGTCAACTGATTGCCGCTTTCGTCCACCGCGCGGTCGCGGTCGAGACCCTTCGAAAGCGCGATGGCCTCGCCCTTTGTCTTGAACGTGGCGATCAACTCGGGCACGGGCTCCGGACTGAATCCCCACAAGCCCTCGGTGCGATCGGGCGCCGTCAGTTGCAGCACCTTCAATCCGTTCTTCCCGTCGGCGACGTACGCGAACGCGCTGGCGTTGGTCATCCCGACTCTCACCGCATATGCGTCGCTCACCCCGGTGAAGAATTTCGGGGCGCCGGGATGCTCCGGCCGCTCGACATCGACGATGCCGAGCCCCTGCTTACCGGCCGCCACATAGGCGTAGGTGCGCGCCACGTAAACATCGCGCGCCTCCGGAATGGCGACCGAAGCTTTCACCACGGGATGTTTCACGTCCGTGATGTCGATGGTCTTGAGACCTTCGGAATCGCATACGAAGGCGTAGCGGAACTGGATCGAAATGTGTCCCGCGCCCTTCAGCGGGATCTCCGCGACGACTGCGGGCTTCGCCGGGTCCTCGATGCTCACGATCACCACGCCGCGGTCGCACGAGACGTACGCGTAGTTGCCCGCGGTCACCACGAAATTCGCGCCCTTGAGCGCGCCGTTCGGATTGAAGGTGAGGGCGCGCTTCAGGAAATTGTTGCGCGGATCGCCATCCAGCAGGGTCGCGGCATTGATCAGGATCAGCCCCTCCTGGGCGTCCGCCACGTAGAGGAACGCGTACAGTAAGTGGATGGGCTGCTCTTCATTCTCCGGCTGGCGTTTGCGCGCCGGGTCTACCCCGAGCGTAGTCGGCGACGCGATCCAGCGCGCGTCCTTGGTCTTCACGTAGAACTTCTGGCCGATCGGCGAAACGGGCGCCGTGACCGTGCGCTCGGCGAAGCCCTTGTTATCGATGTTCGCCACGTCGTAGATCTCCACGCCGTCGCGGCCCTTGGCGGCGTACACATATTCGCCGCGAAGCTGCAAGCTCAGCACGTTGCCGCCGTGCTCGTAGGCCTCGGTGAGCTCTTTGGTCTTCTGGTGCCGGGCGTAGTTTTCCGGGTACGCGAGCTTCTGCAGATAGCTGCCGATCACCGCCTGCGGCTCGTCGTGCTCGGTGACCGCCACGGCCTCGAAGCCGTGATGTCCCTCGCCGACGTACGCGTACCGTCCCAGAAAGTTCACGAAGTTGGTGCCTTGCAGCAGCAACTGCGCCATCCAGGCGTTGTTGTCGTTCTCCCGCGAAACGTGACAATCGGTGCAGGTGCGCGTTTCGCGCGTGCGCACCGTGTGCGGGTAGTGCGGGTTGAAGGCCTGGCCGCTGTAGCCTTCCGACGAAATGGTCTGCTCCTGGTGGTAGATCCATTCGCGATTGGCGTTCTGCGAGCTCACCACTATGGCGCTCGATGATCGCACCGGCACGATCCTGTTCTTCTTGGCCGTGCTGTCGAGCCCCAGCATGAACACGTCGTCGCGCAGCACCTGGAAGTTGTAGGTGGTGAAGTTGCGCGTATTGACGTCGCCTTCGAAGTGCAGCGCCTGGCGGTTGGCGTTGGCCTTCATGGAGAGATGGCAGCCGAAGCAACTGGTCATCCACGAGGTGTGGCAGGTGTAGCACGACATCTTCTCATCGGAGTGGGCCAGATGGTCCGGTGTGGCGTTGGCCGCGCCCCACGTCGTGCCGTCGCGCTGCATAGTCTTGGCGAGGCGCGCCTTCTCGTTGTAGTTCGCCGACCCGGGGGTGACCGAATCGAGCACCTGCGAGACGTTCCACTCCACGTTCTCGTCCACCATGGAGCGCTGCATCAATTTCCCCTGCACCCATTCGAACCGGCGCACGCCCCACGGTGTGCGCAGCGTGGCGAGGTCGTTGCCGCCATCGGGCGCGGCGGTGTTCGAAGTCTTCAAGGTGGCGCGCGCGCGAACGGTGCCGTGGCAATCCGCGCAATCGATCTCGACGGCCGCGCGCGGCTCGCCGTAGAGGTGACCGTCGCCGTGGCTGTCCTGCTCGAAGTGGCAGTCGATGCAGTGCATGCCCTTGTCGAGGTGAATGTCGCTCAGGTGTACGGCCTTGTCGAATTTCTGGGGATCGTTGAAGTCGACCTTGTGGTCGTCCTTGTCGAGCCAGTTGCCCTTGCGGTCGTGCTTGAAGACCGCGCGATACACCCAGCCGTGGCCGTTGAAGTCTGCGAATTGCGTCTGCTTCAGCTTGGGATTGAGGTCGCGCAGGTTGCGCAGAAACGCGGGGTCGGACCAGTTGCCCTTGAGCGAGGCCGCTTCCGGATTGCGTATCAGTGACTCCGCAGCATCGGCCGCCTTCCACTCCTTGGTCTTTGCCGGGTACATCGCGTCGCCATCGGTCTCGTTGTCCCACCACATGTAGCCGGTATATTGGTACGCGTACGACGTGCCCGGATGGATGTGGCACACCACGCACTGGCTGGTCGGAATGCTGCGCGTGAGACGGTGCTGGATGGGGTGGCCCTCTTGGTTCTTGGGAATGGTGGGGTCGTTGGTCGCGCTGTACCCCAGGTGTCCGCGCGCGGCGTACGGACCCGAGTGCCGCGGATCGCGATCGTTGGCATACACCACGTGGCACGCCGTGCAACCCGACGAGCGGTAGTCGCCCGGCTGGTCGTTGGTGCCCAGGAAGTAGAGCAGCGGATCGAGCAGGCGGGTGCGTTGCAGACCCTGGAACACGGGGTCGGTGCGGGTGAGCGTGCCGAAGCCTCGATTGCTGAGGCGCTCGTCGCCGCGTTCGAAGACGCGGAGGGTGTTGCCGGGCTGGGTGGCCTCGAACTGCGGCAGCGGCCACAACTCCGGGAGGATGGCCTTCAGCTTGATCTCGCTCGCGGAAGGCGGCGGCACGGCGGCCAACTTGTGTGCGACGCCGTCGCGGCTGTAGCTCTCGCCGAATACCGGGCGCTTCAGCGGGAAGCCGCCGTTATTGTAGAGCGCGGCGCCCCAGAGAAATGCGCCGTGGCTCATGAGGCTGGTCCGCACCTTGCCGACTTCCGCGACGTGGCAGCCCTTGCGTCCGCAAGTCTGGTCGGCGATGCGCAGATCGCCGGGGTTCACGAAGCGGACAAATTCGGGACTCTCTTTGTTCAGCTCCGCGTAGTTGCGTGCGGGATTGGCGGTGGAAGGCCACGCCGATTTGTTGCGCGGCTGCACGTGTCCCGCAAGCTTGTCGGTGGTATCGGGATTGCCGCCGTGACACTCCCCGCACGCCAGGTGGACGGCGGGTGAGACGTGCATGGGCTCGATGCCCACGTGGCACTTGGCGGATTCGCAGCCGGTAGGCTGGGCAGCCACCGGAAGTGACGGCACGAGGAGCAACGATGCCAGCGCCCCGAAGCAGCCACACCGAGCCGCGGCTGCAACTACCCGGCAAATTTTCGCACCATAGGGCGTGGTTTTCTCGGCGCTCTCTGCTACCTCTGTGCTCTCAGGTTTTGAGTTCGGTTTTCTCCGCGTTTTCTCCGCATCTCCGCGCCTCCGCGGTGAGATCTCTATTGTCGCCCGCATCAGAACACCATCCTCAAATTGATGAACCCGGAAAACAAAGTTCGGCTTGTGTAGATATCTTTGAAACCATCGCCGGGGAACAGCGTGCCGAAGCCCGCGGTGATCACGACGTTCTCGCTCAACAGCGGGCGATACTGAAGGCCGGCGCCCGTGTCGAGCCCGATGGCGTGGCGAATGTGGGCCTGGAACAGCAGCGCCTGGAGCACTTCCGTGCGGTTGAACTTGGCCCAGTTCACATTCAGGTTCGACCGCAGCTTGGGAGTGATCTTGGTATCGAACCCGGCGTTGAACAGCGTGATCCCCGGATTGAGGAAGTTCGCCTGCCCTTCGAACAGGCCCGCCCGCATGGTGGGCATCAGGTTGTTGGGCGCGAACAGGGTCACGGCCGTACCCGTCAAAGGAATCGGCTCCCGATTCAGGAAGTTCGTGCCGCCGGCGGCGAAGGCGTTATTCAGCAGGCCGCGGTCGGCCAGCGACGGGTTGCCCAGGAATCCGCCGCCCGCGAACTGCTGGTTGGGCACGATGGCGTCGAAACCGTTGGCGCGGCCGTCGTCCAGCTTGTGGTCGCCCGAGGTGTAGAACGCCGAGACGCGGTACGTCATCCAATCCTTCTCATACGAAATCTCCGCCGCCGCCAACTGCGCGTTGATGTGCTGCGGATTCTTGACCAGCGGGACGGGGTTGAAATCGTCGCGCCCGAAGGCCTGGTAGAACGCGTGCGAAACGTTGATGCGGCCGATGTGCCCGTCGCCTGAGATGCCGGCGTACCCGGCGCGAATTTTGTGTGTCACGGGAGGCGCGAGGCCGCCGATGGGCGCGGGGCGCACCAGGAAGCCGTTCTTGTCCACCAGGAACGAGGGCTGGTCGTTGTTATACAGCGCGCTGAAATTCAGGTTGTAACCTTTGCTGAGGAAATCGTTCCAGTACAGGTTCGCCACGTACACCGATTGCTGCCGGCGCCGCCAGCGGTTGAGGCCGCTGTTGGTGTCCTTCTCCAGCATGTGGAAGTACACCAGGTTGTACTGGAAGATGTTGTTGTGGAACGTGCCGAAGAGGCGCGCGCCGGGCTGCTCGTCGGAAAAGACAAAGCCCCGGAAATCGCTGGTGAAGCGCTGGATGCCTGCCCGCAGCGACGTGAAATCGAAGTGCGCCCTTTCCGAGAACAAGCGCTTTTCGACGAAGGCCTCCTGGATGCCGGCGTTGCTGTCGGTGCGCCGGATACTCTGCCGCACGTCGCTGTTGATGAGCCCGTTCTCGCGGACGAGAGTGTAGTTGATGTTGAACTCGGGCGTCACGCGCAACTCCCAATCCACCGGCCGAAAGCCCGCGCTGCCGCGGAACAGGTCGAGGCTGAAGCGGAAGTTCTGCGCCACGGCGAATTGGCCGCCGCGCCCGAAGAAGCCGAACTCCCCGGGACTCGCGAAGCTCGCGCCCGAAGGCACCGGTAAGCGGCGGATCTCCGCCAGCGTCTCGCTAACCCCGGTGAAGGCGAAGAAATTGCGGCGGCCGGCGAACGGGAAATCGCCCTTGAGCGTGTTGCGGTTGAAGGGATCCCACAGTCGCGATTCGGAGTAGATGGCGTCCAGCTTGCCATTGTCGTAGCGGCGCCACGGCGGGCTGGGAAACAGGAACCAGCGATTGGGAATCTTGCTCGCCTCGCTAACGCCCGGCAAGATCGCGACCCGCGCGACCAGTACGGGGACCTTCGGCAGCGTGTGCGGCACATACGCCAGCGTCTCGGGCGAAAGCGGACGCACCGTGCCGCGGATCAGCGGCCGCGACCGGTCTTCGGAGACCATCCGCTGCTGGATTACCTGCCGCCGGGTCTCGATGTAGGTCTCGAGCAGGGTCGGCTGCCGCTCCCCGGGTACGGCCGATGGCGGCATCTTCCGGGGCAGCTTGCGTATCGGCTGCAATTGGCGCGCCGGGCCGCGCTCCGGCTGCCGCCCCTTGACAGGCAACTGGGCGCGCTGGGCCAAGAGGGGCATGCCGAATAGCAGGATCGGGGCGAGAAGGACCGCTCCCTTCCAAGCTGTGAAAAAATCGCTGAGGTCGCCCGGTTGACAGACGAAAGCGTCCGTCCCACGTCGCCGCGCAAGGGCTGGCGTTCTTGTAGGGCAGGCGCATTCGCCTGCCAACCGATCTTCCTGCGTGCGGCCGCGGCTCGGAAGCGGCCTCCCACTGTTTGGACTCACGCTACGCTCCCGCGGCCCTTCGAAACATTACGGCAAAGTCCGCAGGCCGGTACGTCGACGGGTGCTCCAGATAGTCGTACAAGGGAGTCACTGCGTCCGTGGGTTTGCCCAGCGCGGCATGCAGCGCGTCGAGAGTCATGGTCGCCTGCTCCGCGGCGTTCACGCCGCCATCGGCAATCCGCTGGATATTCGCCGTGAGCGCGCGCACCATCGCCTGCGCATCCACGTCCTGCGTGGCGAAACGCGCCGATAACGCGTCCGCCGTCCGCTCCACGGTCTTGGCCGCTCGCGAGACCCCCGCGCTGTCGGTGAACTTCCCGGAAATCTGCGCCGCCAGACCGCCCATGGCGCCTTCAAACGCCGCCCGCTGGTCCGCTGCGGCAGTCGCGACCAACTCGCGCAACACTTCGAACCGCGCCAGGTTCACCTGCAAGCTCCCGGCCTTGCGATTCCCGTATCCGCGCTGGATGCGCCAGCTATCGGCGCGCAGATCGTGATGGCACTGGTAGCATTCCAGATCGGAAAACTCCGGCCAGCTCTTCTCGGCGTGCGTACCCAGCAGGCGCATGGCCTCGCCCAGCGCGGTCGCCTGGCCCACGGCCCACGCCCGTAGGCGCATGTTGGCCGGCCGCGCGCGATGATGCGCAGGCTGCGCGGAGGTGAAGGTGTCCATCTCGAACGCCAGGTCGGGATGCCCCGCCGCAATCAACTCGTGATCCACCACCTGCTCTGCGGTCCCCAGGTGGCACGAGAGGCACAGCCTGGCCCGCACCTCCAGGTTCCGCGTGTCGATCATCCCCACCTTCAGGCTGGCATCGTGAGAATTGGGCTTGGTGTGCGGACCCAGCCACTGGTCGGCGGAACCGTGGCACGCTTCGCACGCCACACCGTCGGAGCGCGAGCGCTCGGTAGAGCCCACCACGTGGCACACCGTGCAGCGGCGGTCCTTCGTGGCGTCGACCTTGAGAATCTCCGCCATGCGCTTGCCGCGCGCCTCCTCCAACACCTTGTAGGCGCGCTGGTGCTTGTCGCTTACCGACCAGGTAGCGTACTCGTTGCCCAGAATGCGGCTATCCTTTTCGGGAAGCGCGGTAGTGCCTCCATGGCAATTCGAAGACGTGCATCCGCCCGCTCCGATGTAGGAACGCGGCGCGGGCTGGGCCTGTAAGACGCCCGCAACGGCCAGTAGAATCAGAAAGTCTCTCATAGATCGTTCACTTCTAATAAACGCTTGGGTCACTTCACAATCAGCACTACAATCAGCGCCAGGGCGAGCAAGGCTGCCACGCCAATCGCCAGGTACAAGCCCCACTGGATTTGTGTTTGGGAACGCGCGGGCGTTTCGCCCGCACCCAGGGGATTTCCGCAGCCCCGGCACACGGCGGCGCCCGGAGGGTTGGCCGTGGTGCACCGAGGACAGTAACAAAACTTGGGCGCGGGCGCGGGTGGGCGCGGCGCCGGCGAAGGCGTCTGTTGGACCGGTGGCGGCGCCGGTATCTTCGGAGCGGGCGTAGCAGCGGGTCCTATCGGAACCGGCCGTTTCAACACCTTGGTCTTCTGATCGTCGACCGGCGTCGGCGCTGGCGCGGGTCCCGCGATGGGTCCCGCCGCGGACCCCGCCCCCGCCTGGTGCTGCGCGCTGGACATGATCCTGGTCTCCGCGGCAACCGGGGCCGACGACGCGAACCCCAGCTTCATGGTGATGCGGCACAGCGACATCGCCTGCTTCAGATCGCCGGCGTTCTGGATGCGCTTCGTGGGATCCTTCTCCAGCGCCTTGTTGAGGATGAACTCCAGGCCTTCCGGCGCGTCCGGACAAAGCCCGCTCAGGCTGGGCGGCGCCTCGAACACGATCGCGCTCACCACCTGCACCAGGCTGCGGTCTTTCCGCGAAAACGGATGCTGCCCGCTGGCCAGTTGGTAGAACACGATGCCCGCCGAGAAAACGTCCGTCGCGGCCGTGCAGCGCTCCCCGCGGATCTGTTCCGGCGACATGTAGTTCAACGTGCCCACCGCGGAGCCCACCTTGGTCAGGTTCGACTCCGCCACCCGCACCATGCCGAAATCCACCACCCGCACCCGCCCCGAGTTTTCCAGAAACAGGTTGGCCGGTTTGATATCGCGATGCACCAGCTTGTGCTCGTGCGCGTATTGCAGTCCGTCGCACACCTGCTCCATGATCGAGAGCTTGTCTTCCCAGGTGAACTTGCGGCCTTCCGCCAGCACCTTGCCCAGATCCGCGCCTTCGAGCAATTCCATCGCCTGGAAAAGCATGCCGTTGGCTTCGCCGCTCTCGAAAACTCTCACCAGGTTCGGATGGTCCAGCGCGCGGCACGTCTCGGCCTCCCGCATGAACCGCTCGCGCATCTCCGCCGAAAGCCCTTGGACGGGAATGGTCTTCACCGCCACCACGCGCCCATCCGCCGCCTTCGCGCGATAGAGCGGTTGCGGACCCAGGTGCAGCGTCTCCTGAATCTCGTATGGCCCGATCTTATCCATTCGAGCACTCCAGCAGCACCGCGGTCACGTTATCCGGCCCACCCCTCTCGTTGGCGCACGCAATCAACTGTTCCACTTTCTCCTGCAAATCCCCTGGCCCACCCAGTATCCGCGTAATCGTATCGTGATCCACGGGTCCGTGCAAGCCGTCGGAGCACAGCAGAAACTGGTCCCCAGGCTGCGTCTCTTCGATGTGCGTCCGGATCAGGACGTGTTCGAACGTTCCCACCGCCATAGTCAATACCTTGCCGTTGGGCAAAGAGCGCACGCGCTCCTCGCTGAGCCCGAGTTGCGAGCGGAGCTCGTTGGCGAAGTTCTGGTCATAGGAGAGCTGCCGCAGCTCCTTCCCGCGATACAGGTAGGCGCGGCTGTCCCCGACGTTCGCAATCACCAGTTTGGACGGACACCACAGCACCAGCACCACCGTCGACCCCATCCCGTCGCATTCGCGCCTCTGGCGCGCCGTCTCGATCACGCGCCGGTTGGCCTTGCGGATGGCCTCCTTGGCGAGTTCCTCCTGTGTCAGGTCGGCCTCGGGTTGGCGCAGATACTCCGCGATGGTCTCGACCGTCACCGCGGAACCGACCTCGCCGCAGTTCTCGCCGCCCATGCCGTCGGCCAGGATCGCGGCGTGGAGCGCCGGGTCTACCAGAAACGCGTCTTCGTTGTTGGTGCGCCGCCGCCCCGTGTCGGTGGCTCCGAACCATTTCATTGGTAAGCTCCCGGGGCCTGCCGTGACGCGGCCCGCGCACTAGCCATCGAAGGCCCGAGGACCGGGCGCGAGCCTTCCAGCCCCCAACCCCCAACCCCTGGCCCCCAACCCCTGCCCACCAGCATTTCCGTCGGCCGGCGCTCCTTCTCCTTCTCGATCGTCCGATTGTGATACCGGTGGCACTCCGAACAGCGGTCCAGCCCCGCGCGACTCTCTCCGTGACACGGCAGGCACGTCTTCATCGTAGGTATCAGCACGTCCCCGGTCTGCTTGCTCGCGCGCGCCGCGGAGTGGCAAGAGTCGCACTCCACGGCGCGATGCGAACGGTGCGAGAACTCGCCGCGCTGCAACCAGGGATTCGCTTCCGGAAACCGTCCGGCGATCGGGTCTACCTTCTTTATCACGGCATACGATTCCGCCTGGTGACAGTACGTGCACTTCCTTTCGAACAGGAAATCCAGCGAATCCTTGGTCACCCGCTCGAGCCACATTGCGGCGTTCGTCTGCGGTGACAGGTCCCGCCCCAACGGCCGCAACAGCAGCGCGGAATTCCTGGCCAGCGCGTCGCGGTACGTCGTCGCAACGATCTCCTGGATGGCCTTGGCGTCCCTGGTGTGCGGCGACGGCGGCGCATCCGGGCCCAGCACTTGGTAGACGTCGAACTGCAGTTCCCGCGAGTGGCATGACTTGCAATGCTTCTCGAACGTCACCGGCAGCATGGCATAGTCGAGCGAGTTGCGGTCCATCGCGTGGCAGTCGTCGCACTTCATCGGTAGCTTCATCCCCCGGATCGTCTTCGGCTCCTTCGGCATGTGGGCCGCATGATTGAGCTGCATCGGGCGTGAATCCCGTAAAGCCGCCGGCGAGAACTCGGGATGCTTTCCCTGACGGAACGCGGCGATCTCCGTGCCTTTCAGCTTCACCCCCGAAGCGTGCGATGCCAGGTTGGCATGGCAACTGGTGCAGTTTCCGCTCACCACCTCGGCAAGCAGGACTTTCCCGCGATGCTCCACATGACACTGTACGCATGGCGGCGTGACGTTGGATTTGGCCGTGTCCACTTGCTTGGCCGGGTGCGCCGCGCCGTCGTGGCACCGCTCGCAGGCCGCATCTGGTATACCACGAAAGGCCTGCGAATGGCACACCTCGCAGCGGCCTTCGAAAACCCCGTGCGCCCGCGACAGCGGTCCGTTCGAGAGAGTGCGTTTGCTGCCGCCCACGCCCAGCACCAGCGGCACGCATGCCAGCGCCGCGGCCCCCACCAGTACCCAGGTGAGCCGCTTGCGCAGCCGCGACAACAGCGCCGGCCGCTTCAGGTAGTCCAGGTCGAGTCGCTGCGCCACACCCTTGGTGTCGCGTATGCGGTGCTGGTACTCGAGCGGTTTTTCTTCTTTCGCCATCTCAGTACCTCAACGAGAGCACCGCGTGTATCGCGGTCAGCACCAACAGCGCGAACGACAGCGGCGCGTGTACCATCAGCCAGTTGTGCATCCACAGGTGCAGCTTCTTTTGCACCATCAATTGTCTCCGCTCCTCGCACATGTCTTCCAGGTCGCGCAAGAGGGGGTGCGCCGCCACTGGCATGATGGTTCGCAGGTGCCCGAAATATGCCCCCACGCTCTCCCGCGCACCGAACAGTCTGCGCGAAACTCCGATCGGCTGGTCCGTCAGAAACGGCCGGATCTCCTGCAGGTAATGCGCTTTCAAGGCCTCCCGCGCGTCCTCTTCGAGCTCGATTTGCGGCGCCGATTTGCGCCGCTCCACTACCGCCTGCACCTTCTCCGCGGCGCTCTTCTTCTGCAGCGGATCGAAATACTGCTTCACGCCGCCGGCGCGCACGTACTCCAGATCGCCTTCCTCGAGCCCCAGGTCCGCCGTGACGAACTCGACGCGTTCATCGGCCTCGATCCGCAAACCGCGCACCACCGCGGGAATCTGTTCGAAGATTGTCTCGCGCGTCACCAGTTCGGTCATGCGCCGGGGAATATAGTTCTGCAGTGCCACCCCGAAAATCCCGCTCGCCACGATGGCGGCGAAGATCCACATCAGCCCGCCCGCCAGTCCATGCCCCCAGCGGAACCCGGAATGCAACAGGATGAGCAGGAAGCTGATCAGCCCCAGCCACGCGTGCGCCCTGAGCCATGTTCTGACCCGTCCCAGCCGCGACGCCGGATACTTCTTGCGCAGCCCCAGCAGGCATTCGAAGACGACGATTCCCGTCCCCAGCGAGGCAAATAACAGCCCCATGAACGTCCCGCCGCGCGCGCCGTTGGGCGAAAGCGTCACGTACGCGATGTACATCGCCAGCGCCGCTGCCGACGCCGCCGCCGTGCCCACGGCCCACCGCGAATGCCGGTGGTCCAGAATCATTGCGCCTGCCCCCCTGCCAGAAACTCCATCTGCATCTCGCCCATTTCGATCACGTCGCCCGCATGCAGGTCCATCTCCTCCACCGGGTTGCCGTTCACCAGCGTGCCGTTGGTGGAATTCAGATCGCGCAGCAGGAACCGGCTGCCCTCGCACAAGATTACCGCCTGCGCGCGCGACATCACGGTATCGTCGGCGAAGCGGTAGTCGTTGTCCGCGCCGCGGCCGAACGTGGTCGACGGATACCGCAATTGCAGGAACGAGCCGGAGCGCGGACCGGAGACGATCTTCAGACGCGGCAGCATGTCGAGCAGCTCGCCGACGTTGGAGTAGATCTTGGTCTCCATGGCCTGCTGCGGCGCGGCTTCGGCCATGGGCAACAACTCGGTCCCACGCACCGGCACGGCGAGCCGCATGCCCGCCAGGTCGCGCGCGAAGAAGGATTTCGGCTCCACGCGAATGCCCGCGTCGTGCGGGCAGGCGCGCACGCAGTTGGGCTCGGGGAACTCCGCGCAGAGGTCG
>JBGPKH010000158.1:0-15029 GCA_041485845.1 Bryobacteraceae bacterium | reverse complement strand
CGCGAATCAGCGCGTTGGGCGCCCGGCACAGCACCCACAGGGACGCGCCATCGGCCGCCAGCCGCATGGAGAGCGCCGTGCCGCCCAGCGCTATTTTGCGTTTCACCGCCAGGTCCGCCACACCGATTTCGTAGATCCAGCCATTCTGTGGAGCCAGCACGTAGACCACGCGCCGCGCCGTGTGCGCGACTACAGCGGCCGGCGCAGCCTCCAGGCGGATCTGCCGCGCGACCGAGAAAAGGGTGAGATCCACTGCCGCCACCGACCGCCCGCCCGAGTTGGCGATGAAGGCGTAGCCGGGAAAGCCGGTGGCTCTCGGTCTTCCGCAGCCGAGAGCGGCCACCGAAGCGATCGTGAACGTGCGGCGGCTGATCGTCATTGCGTATAAATCGAGTGCGAAAAGCGCGCGCGGCGGCCGTATTTGCCACTGAAATTTTGCATGAATTCCCTTGTAATCGACGCGCCCAGAAATACGCGCGGCCGTTCAGAATTATGCTAACATTCGAATTAGACTGCTCCGGTCCCGGCTTCGCAGCGGGCTCTCGTAATGAACCTTCGTTCTCTGTTCAGTTTATTTTCGTCGGATCTTGCCATCGATCTCGGCACCGCCAATACATTGGTGTTCGCCAAGGGCAAAGGGATCGTTGTCAATGAACCTTCCATCGTAGCGCTCAACAAAAATACCGGTGAAGTGGAAGCCGTGGGCAAAGAGGCCAAGGAGATGCTGGGCCGCACCCCCGGCAACATTGTGGCCATCAAGCCCATGAAAGACGGCGTCATCGCCGACTTCAAAGTCACCGAAAAGATGCTGAATTACTTCATCCAGAAAGCCCACAACCGCAAGATGCTGGTGCACCCGCGCATCGTCATCGGCGTTCCCAGCGAGATCACGCAAGTGGAAAAGCGCGCCGTCATGGACTCGGCCTATCGGGCCAAAGCCAGCGAAGTACACCTCGTGGAGCAGGCCATGGTGGCCGCCATCGGCGCCGGCCTCCCCATCACCGAGCCCTCCGGAAACATGGTGGTCGATATCGGGGGCGGCACCACCGACGTCGCCGTCATTTCGCTCTCCGGTATCGTCTACTCGCGCTCCGTGCGCGTGGCCGGCAACGAGATGGACGATGCCGTGATGCAGTACCTCAAGCGCAAGTACAACCTGCTGATCGGCGAGCGCACCGCGGAGGCCATCAAAATGGAGGTGGGCTCGGCATTCCCGCTCGACAAGCCCCTCACCATGGAAATCAAGGGCCGCAACCTCATCGAGGGCGTGCCCCGCACCCTCACCATCGAGGACGGCGAAATCCGCGAAGCGCTCTCCGAATGCGTCGCCACCATCATCAACGCCATTCGCGTGGCGCTGGAGCGCACGCCGCCCGAGCTGAGCGCGGATATCAGCGACCGGGGCATTGTGCTGACGGGGGGCGGCGCATTGCTCAAGAATCTCGACAAGCGCATCCGCGAGGAGACCGGGCTGCCGGTCTCGATCGCCGACGACCCGCTGGCCTCGGTGGTCCTCGGCACCGGCCGCATGCTCAGCGATTTCCGGCTGTTGCGCAAGATTTCGATAGACTAGGAGCAGAAGGCGGCCCGGCCCCATGGAAGGGTTTCTCAACCGGTACCGGAACATCACGGTCCTGCTGTTGGTGATCTTCGCTCAACTCCTCCTGCTCGCCCTTCAGGTGAAGAACGATCAGGACGTGCGCATGATCCGCGTCTGGACCGTCTCGGCGGTCACTCCCGTGGCCCGCCTCCTGGAAGGGTTGCGCAGCGGCGGCGTGGGCTTCATCCGCAACTACATCACGCTCCACGATACCAACGCCGAGAACCGCCGCCTCCAGGAAGACAACGGCCGGCTCAAACTGGAGAACAATTTTCTGAAGAGCGAGTTGAACCGCGCCGACCGCGCCAAGGCCCTGGAGCTGTTCCAGTCGCACACGCCTTCCAAGATGCTGGCTGCTACCATCATCGCTACCGGCGCCGGCTCCAACTCCAAGGTGGTCTTCGTGGACCGCGGCTCGGGCGCCGGCGTCATGCGCGGCATGGCTGTAGTGACTCCGGATGGAATCGTCGGCAAAGTGACGTCCGCCTATCCCACGGCCTCCCAGGTGATGTTGATCACGGACGCCGATTTCGCCGCCGGGGTCATCTCCCAGAAAGGCCAGGTTCGCGGCACCCTCAAGGGCGATGGCACGCCCCTGTGCAGGGTGGATTACGTCCCTCTGGAGGAGAAACTGGCGCCCGGCGACTGGTTCTACACTTCCGGCGACGACCGCATCTTCCCGCAAGGCTTTCCGGTCGGAGTGGTCAAGGCGGTAAGACCGGCTGCCCAGTTCCAGGAGATCCTGGTGGAACCCAGCGGGCTGCAACACGGCCTGGTGGAGGATGTGCTGATTCTGCTTCAGGGCGTGCATCAGGAGATTCCCGACACGCCGCCGGTCAACCAGCCGATCTATATTGCGCCGCCGCCGCCCGGATCGAGTCCGCAGGCGCCCACCGTGGAAACCACTACGCCGGGGGTCACGGGCACGGAAGCCGACAAGTTGCGCGCCATCTACAAAGGCGTGGGTGAGGCGCAGAACCACACGTACGGCGAGGGAGTGCCGGGATCCAAGCCGCCCGATTTCACGAAACTGCCGGCGCTGCCCGGAGGCTCGCCCGCGGCCCGGGATCCCTCGGGCGCCGCGCGAGGCTCGGCGCCGGGGGCCACTCAAGGGGGGCCGTCCGTGACGCCGCCCGGAGGCTCCGCGGCCCAGGGTCCCTCGGGCGCCGTATCGGGGCGAGGCTCGGCAACGGGGGCCACTCAGGGGGGGCCGTCCGTGACGCCGCCCGGAGGCTCCGCAGCCCGCGGTCCATCGGGCGCCGCATCGGGGCGCGGCTCGGCAACGGGGGCCACTCAAGGGGGGCCGTCCGGCACGCCGCCGGCCGCCGGCAGATCCGCGGCCCAGCCGCGAGTCGCCCCAGCCGCGAGTGCCCCGGGGGCTACTGGAACGCAGCGCCCGTTAGCCACAAACCCGGCGCCCGTTGCTGAACCGAGGCGCGGCCCTTCCGGGGCACAGCCTTCCGGCGCCGCGCCGCGTCCCCTGATCTCGCCGCTCACGCCGGACGCCGAACGGAAGCCGCCGCCGGTTTCTGAACCGCGGCGGCCAGCGGTGACCGTCCCGGCCCCAGGCGCCGAGCCGCAGCGGTCCCCTGTCACACCGGCGGGACAGCCCCCGAAATCGCAAGACCCGGCAAAAAAGCAGCCTGCGCCTCCGCCTCCGGCTGCCAAATCCGACGCCGCTGCGCGACGCGCCAACCAGGCCGCCGGGGCGCCGAAAGGCCCATCCCACTGAGAGGCCCACTCCACCGATGAGTTATTCGAGCGGGCGCATTCTCCTCAGCAGCCAGCGCGAAGGACAGGTCTCGCGGTTTCGCGCCTGGGTCCTGTTCGCCGTTCCGTTGGCGGCCATTCTCTTCCAGGTGTACGTGCCCCTGTTCTTCCAGTTCCTGGGCTTCGTCGAGATGCCGCTGCTGGTGGTGGTCTACTTTGCGCTGATGCGGCGCAGCCAGGTCAGCGGCCTGCTGGTGGGCGCCATCGTCGGCTTGGCGCAGGATTCGCTTTCCAAAGTTCCGCTGGGCATGTACGGCATCGTGAAAACGCTGGTAGGCTACTTCGCCGCCTCGGTCGGCATGCGCCTCGACGTGGACCACAACTTCATCCGCCTGCTGCTGTCGTTCCTGTTTTTCCTGTTCCACCAGATTCTGTTTTGGGTGATGGAGCGCGCGCTCCTCAGCCACCAGCCGGCGTTCGAAATACAGCGTTGGCTGGTGCTCGGCCTGCTGAACGCGGTGGTCGGCGCCGCCCTGTTCCACTTCCTCGACAAGTTGAGGCAGACCGCGTGAACCCCGCGCTCTCTCTCCTGATCTCCTGCCGGCCGCGGCAATGGATCAAGAATGGACTGGTGTTTGTTCCGCTCATTTCTTCGGCAAGCTTCCGGTCTGCCGATTCCGTGCGGCGCAGCGCCGTCGCCGCGGCCGCCTTCTCGCTCATGGCCAGCGCCGTGTACCTGCTCAACGACCTCGCGGACCGCGCCTATGACCGCGCCCACCCGGAAAAGAAGATGCGCCCGATTGCGGCGGACCTGCTCTCACCGCGGATTGCGGGCATCGCCGGCCTGGCTCTGGCCGGAGTCGCGCTGTGGCTCGCCGCCGCGCTGGACGTGAAGGTCCTGCTGGTGGTGGCGCTCTACGCGTTGTGCAACATCGCATACTCTCTGGGATTGCGCGAGCAGCCCGTGCTCGACGTGCTCCTGGTCTCCGCCGGCTTCGTCATGCGGCCGGTGGCCGGCGCCTACGCCATTCCCGTCCGCGTGTCCGCCTGGCTGTTCGTCGTTTCGCTGTTGCTGTCGCTGTCGCTGGCGCTGCTCAAGCGGCGCGCGGAGCTGGTTACTCTCGAACACCTGGCGCTCCACCATCGTCCCTCGCTGGGCGGCTACAGCGTGCGCTTTCTCGATCAATTGATCTCCATGACCACCGGCGCGGGCATTATCAGCTACGCCCTCTACACCTTTCAGTCGGAACACAGCGAGGCGCTGGTGGCCACGCTGCCCCTGTTTCTCTACGGCGTGTTCCGCTATCTCTACCTGGTCTATGAACGCGGCGCCGGGGGAAGTCCCGAAGAGATCTTCCTTCACGACCGGCCGCTGCAAATCGACGCCTTCCTGTATCTGGCTGCCGTGGTGGCCATCCTGATGTCGAAGTACTGAGGCTCATGACTGCCGCCGCGATTGCCCTTGCCGCCCTGCGATTCGCTGTCTGGGAGCTCGCGCTCTTCGCCGCCGCCATGCGGCTCGCTCGCCTGCTGGGCTGGCGCGAGGGCCAGCGGCCCGAAGAGCGATGGCTGGCCATCCTCGCCATCCAGCTCACTCTGGAATCCTCCTTCGCCGCCCTCTTCTCCTTCACTGGAACGAACTCGCCCGCAGCGTACTGGCTCGTCGCCGCCGCGCTGTTAGGTGGGACAGGCTTCAGCCTGTCAAAGGCTTCCCCTGGCTTGGCAGGCTTCAGCCTGTCAAAAGCCCCGCAGCGCCTTCCCCACTTCCCCTTCTTCGCCGCCCTGCTCGTGCCCCTGATCTTCCTCTCCTTCAAGCCCGTCGAAGAAATCGATTCGATCAACTACCTGCACTACCTGATCGACTGGATGGCCAATCGCGCCACGCCCTACACGTTTGCTACAAATTACGTGGCCTTCTGGGAGTTGTCATTTCTGCCCGCATGGATCGTCACGCGCGTGGACCTGTTCTTTCCACTCCTCGCCGCAAAGGCCGTCTTGCTGCTGGCTCTCGCCGTATGGCTGGCAGGCCGCGAGCTCGGACTGCCGCGGCCTCTGCTTCTCTGGACGGTCTTCGGCAGCCTCTTCATGCGGCACTTCTGGTATCTTCATTCGGGCGTTCCCACGCTCAAGAACGACGCGCTCCACGGCGTCGGATTCGCCTTGCTGGCACTCGTGGTCCTGCGCGCCGCCGAGCGCCGCCTCACATCCACCGACCTGTGGCTGATGGCGTTCGGCGCCGCCTTCGCCTCCGTGAAGTATACCGGCATCTTCGTCGCCGTCATTGCCCTGGCCTTGGTGGTATCCCTGCGCCGCCCGGCCGTCCGCCCTCTCCTCGCCGCCGCGGCGTTCTTTCTGCTCACCTCCGGCCACTACTACCTCCACAACCTCATGCGCTACGGCAGCCCGTTCTACCCGTTCCAGATCAACCTGGCCTTCATCCACCTTCGCGGGACAGCCGACCTCTCCAATACTTCGATCCTGTACAGCCTCCACGACCCGCGCCTCTGGCGCGCCTTGTTTCTGCCCGCCGGAGGAGTCTCCCCCGCGGGCCTGCTGTTCCCCGCGATCCTGGCGGGCGTACTGCTCGCCGGCGCGTGGATATGCCTGCGCGCTGCTTACCTGTGGCTGCGTTACCACACCCATCCGTCACCTCGCGATTGGGTTGCTTTCCTCATACTCTGCGGATGGTTCCTGTATTTCCGCTCCGTCTTCAGCGCCAGCGGCTCGGCCGGCGACCTGGCGTTCATCCTGAACAACCTCAACAGCATCCGCTACGTGGATGGCGTGCTCGCGCTCAGCGAGATCTTTCTCGTGGCTCTGCTCGCCAGGTTTACCTGGCTCGTCTGGCCGCTGGTCGCCGCGAATGCGGCGAGCCGCGCGATCGACCTTTACGCGAAGATCCCCGCCGAGATCTTTCCCCCGCTCCTGGTGGGCGCTGCAACCGTGTTCGCTGTGGTGCTGCTGCTCACGCTGAAACGTCACGCGATCATTGCCGCACTCGTCTGCCTGGTGGCGGCCGGACCATTCCTCGTCCAGCGAAACCGCCTGCAATGGACCACTTACTGGAACGATATGAAACCAGCGCTTGAATCCATACGCGGTAAAGATCTGGCAGAATTGGCACTTACGGATGGAGGCTACTTCGCCGGCCATGTCGTCGCCGCGGGAAACCCCGTAAACCCGGCGGTGCGCACGCTGCTTCCGGAAGACCTCGATGCCCTCGAACCCAACTTGCGCCCGCGCTATCTGACGGTCCTGGTGACGCCGGGGTCGGAAGCCGCTGCCGGCTGGCGGTCCCGCTACGGGGAGCGCCTCGCGAGCTGGGGATATGCATCCAAAGCAGAATATGCTTGGGGAGCGCTCCTGGAACGTAAATTTTGACCAATCTGCCACCGGCCTGCCCGCCAATATTTCGGCACGTGATATCATGGTGGCAGGAATCTGCCGCACACCCGGCCGGATTTGGTCATATGCAACGCTTTCGCAGTTTGGCGCGCCAAATGCAGTAGGAGATGTCGATGACCCAACGATCCCAGCAAATGGGTTCCGCTGTAGGGCAACTCCAGACCTCCGATCTGGATGTGCCGAGTCCCTACCTTGGCGATGCCGTGAACCACTGCATCGTGCAATCCGAGATCGAAGGCGGAGTTCACCTTCGCAATGTGCTGCCGGGTACGGTTCTCGAGATTCGGACCCAGAATCGCGCCTACACACTCCGCTATGAAGGCGACGGCCAGGCGCTGATTTCCGGCCATCCGGTGTTCTGCCCCGAGCCCACGCTGGTGAGCATCCACGGTTCCACCTGGGGCGGGTCGATGCTCAAGGAACACTTCATCGGCCGCGGCATGCACCTGGAGTTTGGTCATCCCACCTGCCAACCGATCACCACGTCGGTCATCGAAGATGTGATGGAGAAGCGGGCGGCGTGAATCGGCGCCGTCTGGCCCTCATCGCATGTGCGTTTGTATGCGCGGCGATGGGCGCCGCGATGGGTGCAGACGACCGGCTCACCATCCAAGGCAAAAACGGTCCCGGAAAAGGCAAGCGCATCGTTTTAGTCAGCGGCGACGAGGAGTACCGCTCCGAGCAGGTGCTGCCGCAGTTGGCCCGCATCCTGGCGGAGCGTCACGGATTCGATTGCACCGTGCTCTTTGCCATCGATCCCGCGGATGGCGCCATCAATCCCAACTACACCGGCAACATACCCGGTCTCGAAACGCTGGACGCGGCGGATCTCCTGATCCTGTTTACGCGGTTTCGCGATCCGCCGGATCCACAGATGAAGCACATCGTGGATTACGTGGACTCGGGCCGGCCCATTGTGGCCCTGCGCACGGCCACCCACGCGTTCGACTTGAAGACCAGCAAAACGTACCAGCGCTTCACCTGGAACAGCAAGGAGTGGGATGGCGGCTTCGGCCGCCAGGTGCTCGGCGAAACCTGGATCAGCCACCACGGGCGGCACGCCGTGCAAAGCACTCGCGGCATCACTGCCCCAGGCCGCGAGCGCGATCCGATTCTCCGCGGAATTCGAAGCGGCGCAATCTGGGTGCCCACCGACGTGTACACCGTCCGGCTGCCGCTTGCAGAGGACGCGCAGCCACTGATCCTCGGCCAGGTGCTCGAGGGCATGAAGCCCACCGACCCACCGGTCGCCGGTAAACCCAACGACCCCATGATGCCGGTGGCGTGGACCAAGACCAAGGCGCGCCGTGTCTTCACCACCACCATGGGCTCCGCGCAGGATCTCCTCAACGAGCCATTCCGCCGCCTCCTGGTGAACGCCACCTATTGGGCAGTCGGCATGGAGGGGCGCATTCCCGCCGGGGCAAAGGTCGATCTCGTGGGAGCATACAATCCCCTGCCCTTCCAATTTGGCGGCTTCGCCAAAGGCCTCAAGCCCGCCGATCTCGAAGGCCGGTAGCGCCCCTCGCACCGTGCCGCGCCCCTCGTACTGAGCCGCGCCCCTCGTACTGAGCCGCGACCAAAGGGAGCGGTCCCCCTTACCATCACCCAACATCCACCCCTTATAATGTCTCCACCGGAATCCGCTGATGATCAACCTGCTGCACCTGTCCGATCTGCACTTCGGCTACGACCGCGATGCTACGGCCCGCGCCCAGCGCGCCCAGGCGCTGGATCTGCTGGTGACGGAGCTGGGCAGGCTGGAGGCAAAGTGGCGCCCTCAGATCCTGGTCATCTCGGGCGACCTCACCTGGCAGGGGCGGCCCACCGGGTACACCGAACTTGGTGAATGGCTGACGAAGAAGTTATTCCCCGCCACCGGACTGACCGCCGCCGATTGCATCGTCTGCCCGGGCAATCACGATATCGACCGCGAGGCTGCCATCTCACTTCTCAGGCGGACTGGCGATCCGCAGGAGGCGGACCGGGTCCTGCGGCCCGAGCACTTAGCGGGCGGCTTCGCGCGGCCGTTCGCAGCGTTCGTGAAGTTCGTTAAGAAGTTTGGCATTCCCGCGCCGATGCTGCACAGCACACCCAACTACCTGGCCGGCGTGCGCGAGGTACGCGGCATCCAGTTCGTCTGCGCGAATTCCGCCTGGTTCTGCCGCGACAGCCAGACGGACCGCGGCCAGCTTTGGCTCGGCCGGCCGCAGCTTCAATCGATGCCGCTGATGGCTCCGGACGATTACAACACGGCGCCGATCACGGTCGCGGTATTGCACCATCCGCACGATTGGCTGGCAAACCCCGAGTACAACGCCTACGGCGACCGGCCGAACACTTACGGGTACCTCGCCGGGCGCGCGCACGCGATCCTCTCTGGCCACACGCACGGCGCCATCGAGCGCGCCACGCGCTGTTATGACCGGGCGCGGCTGTTTCTCGGTGGCGCGACCTACGACAACCACGCCTACCGGAACAACTTCTCACTGCTCCAGATCGACACGAAAGCCCGCACGATTGCCCGCCGCCCGTGGGAGTTCGATCCGCGAAGGACGCAGTGGGAGGAGAAGCCGCGGCAGGACTATTCGCTGCGCACCGAAACGGTTGCGCGAGCCACGGCCAACCCTGCGAAGTACCTTGCCTGGCTGCGGGATCAGACGCAGAGCATCGATCTGCATCAACTCAAGGTCGGGCCGGGACAGACCCCGCCTCCAGGCATCGATGTGCTCTACATCCGGCTCATGACCATCGCGCCGGTCCGGACGGGCGAAGAGGCGATGGAACGAGCCAGACCCGTGCCCCTGGAAGAGGCATTGCGAAACCGGAAGCTGGTGATCGAAGGCAAGCCGGGCAGCGGCAAGACTACGTTCTTGCGGAGGGTCGCATGGTTGTTGTGCCGGCCCGCGGGGCCGCCGCCAGAGCTTCCCGTGAAGGGATTCCCGCTCTGGGTCCGGATCAGCCAGCTTGACCAGCACATCGCCAGCACACTGAGCCGTCCACAGCCAGGGGACCCTTGCACCGCAGCGGACGCGCGCTGGATCGCCCACTTCCTCGCCTCGCAAGGATGGGGCCTCGACGAGGAGTTCTTCCGGGAAAAGCTGGATGCGGAAGACACCGTTGTGCTGCTGGATGGCCTGGATGAAGCCGCCAACCAGGCGCGGCGCGAGAAGACTGTGGCGACCATCCTGCTGGCGGCGCAAAACGCATGCCACATGGTGGTCACCACGCGACCGGGTGGCGATGAGGGCAGAGCCACCCTAAGAGGTTTCGAAAAGGCGAGGATCGAGGACCTGGATGACCCCGGGATCGAGGGCTTTCTGTGGCAGTGGTGTCGCTGGCTCAAGCGTGGTGATGAAGCCGCCGCGCAGGGCTACTACGCCGAGCTTCGCCCGGCGCTGGCGGTTCCTGCGCTCCACATGCTGGCCCGGAATCCGCTGATGTTGACCGCGCTGGCTGTGCTGCACCTGCGGCGGCACCGCCTGCCCGAGCAGCGTGCGCAACTGTACGAACAGATTATGGAATGGCTGGCTGACCAAGCCGTGGACAAGCACCCGGAATACTCGCAAAGCGATCTGCTCGGCCGATTCGGCGCCCTGGCGCTGGGTATGCAGGAATGGAAGGGCGGGCGGAAGGAGCAGGTCGGCATCGATGACGCGACGAAGCTCCTCACGCCGAAGAATCAGCCCATCGAGCCCGCCCGCCACTTCCTCGAACAGGCTCAAATCGACAGCGGCATCGTCACGCTGCGCGACGAGGAGATCGCCTTCTGGCACCTCAGCTTCCAGGAATATCTAGCGGCGCGGACGCTTGCGGGGTTTCCGGATACCAAGCTATGGGAACGCGCGCGCAGGTTCCTCTATTCGCTGGAAGGGCGCGAGGTGTTGCCGCTCCTGGCCGGCCGTATGGCCGGGTCCGCGCGGGAGCGCCTGGACGAGCTGTTCACGGATCTCACACGACATGCCGCCTCCCAAGAGACATTGGATCGCAAGGCGCATGCGGCGGGAGTGCTGGGCAGCATGCTGGCGGACGTAGCGCCCACCGGCTACTTGCTAAGGGGGCCGGCCGAGAAGCGGTTCTGCGAATTGCGCGACGCCGTGTTGGCGATCTTGCAGAAGGGTAAGACGATGGGCATCGGTTTGCACACACGCGTAGCGGCCGCGGAAGCCCTGGACCTCGCCAGCTCGTTCCGGCTGCCCACTCCCGGCGATCCGGACTACTGGGTGGAGATCCGCGGCGGCAAGTTCACCATCGGCGATCCGAAGGCGTTTCAGAGCTTGCCGGTGAAATCCGTGAATGTCTGCACGTTCTGGATTGGCCGATTCCCCGTGACGGTGTGGGAGTACAACCGGTATCTTAACGACACCAAAGCGAACAAGCCGCACAAATGGGAGGACCAGGCGCTACATCGGAGCTGGCCAGTGGTTTTCGTGACGTGGCACGAGGCGCGGAGCTACTGCGAGTGGGCCAGCAGGAAATGGGGCATGGCCTGCAAGCTGCCAACCGACGAGCAGTGGGAGTTCGCCGCGCGCGGCCCTGAGGGGCGAATCTACCCGTGGGGGCCGGAAGAACAGGAGGCCGATGAGCACCGAGCGAACTTCGGCATGAAGGTTGGCCATCCGACGCCGGTCGGGATGTTTCCCGATGGCGATACCCCGGAAGGCGTTGCGGATATGGCGGGGAATGTATGGGAGTGGACGCGCAGCAACTTCGACGAGAACAATAAATCGGTGCGGGGGGCGTGGTTCGACGGTGAAGCGGCGGACCTGCGTGCCGCCGTCCGTGCCAGTTGGTACGGCCTCGGGGACGACCTCCTGGGGTTTCGGTGCGTCCGGGAATAGATTTCCTTGATGCTTTTCGCTGAGCGCTATTCGAAAAGCTGATTCTGCACCGATCCAACCGGCCGCGGGGCTTCGGTCGCCGGCCCCAGCGAGAGACCCGCATCAAGGTCGATGACTCGACCGTTCTCCAAGTCGGTCACCGCAGTCTGAATCGACCGGTCATCCCAGGCTGTCATGAACCGCACCGCGGAGAGCACCGCGAACTGGCGATCGGACTCAACGCTGACCCAGCCGCGCCCCGTCTCTTCCGCGACACGGCCTGTCGTATTGGAGCCGGAGAAGATGTCCATCACCACATCGCCGGGGTCAGTCAGGAAGTTCATAAAGAACCGCGGCAGATCGCTCGGGTACCGCGCTGGATGGCTATCCTTTCCGAGCATCTTGCAGGTGCGCAAGTAGTGGGAATTGCTGTCCGTGTTGGGGATTTGCAGGAGGTTCGATGGAATAGCGCCGGCGTTTCGCTTGCCGAAAGCCTTGGCGATGTCGTGGCCGGACGGGCGCTCTTTCGGCGTATAGAACTTCTCCGGGTCCTTCAGGAGAGTCTCCATGCGCCCGGAGTACCGCACCAGAACTTTGGTGACGTCGGCTTTCGGATTGTCGGTCTTCGAGAACCACCAAACGGTGTTGACGGCGTCCTTGGCGCGAAGCTTGCGCTTGTTTACCCATTCGATGGGCGACGGGAGTTTGGCCGGGTTGTACCAAAAGAACTCCTCGGCGAGCCGATACCCGATCCTGTCGCACCAATCCAGCAGCACCCGAAAGTTGTAAAGCGAACGAACCGGCCGCCCGCGTTCGTAGGCCCCGCCCAGATCCAGGACAAAGCTGCCGGTGGGCTTGAGCACTCGAAAGGCAGCGTCTCCAAACTCGCCGAGCCAGGCGACATACTCGGACTGAGACTGGTTGCCGTAACTCTTTTGCCGAAGGAGAGCGAACGGCGGGCTGGTGACGATCAGATCGACCGAGTCCGCCGGCAGGGTTCGGAGAACCGCCAGGCTGTCGGCGCAAAGCTGAACGCCGCGACGCGTTTTGTACACCTGCATGTCGCGGGCAAACTCAAGCACCATGTTGGTTTCCAACGTTCGGGTCCACAGGTCCAGGATAAACCTCCCAGCGGCGGGCAATCCAGCTCTCCATGAATGACCATAGCAAGCTAATGGCGTAGTGGAGCTGCGGCGCCGAACCCTGCAAACCGATGATTGCGGGCGCCACACGCTGGCGTGGAAGATGGCCCAGGAGCCAGACAGCCCAGTCCGGGGCATGTGGTCCCTGAATGCCCTGGGATAGCTCTGCAATCACATCGGCCGGCAGATTGGCCTGTTGCCGCAAGGCCTCCGCACATCCGGCCGCGACGTCCATCGCCGTGCCCCGAAGGCCAGAGAGCAGAATTGGCACCGCGGCGCCACCGATCGAGGTGATGCCCTCCAATGCCTCCTCACGGATGCTGATGTCCATATCGGCGAACGCCTTCACCAGCCGGCTTACCGCGGCCTCTGTTCCGATGCGTCCCAGGGACCATGCGGCCGCGCTCCGAAGAAAATAGGGCGGAGTGGAATCATCGAGAATTCCGGAAAGCGACTCCACGGCTTCGGGAGTGCCAACTTCGCCGATGGCAATCACGGATTCAAGCTGCGTTTGAGGGTCGGGACTGTCGAGGTATCCGGAGAAGATCTCTGCCGGAGCCTGCCCGCAGACGGCGGCCAGGTACGATAGTCCTTCAAGCCGGATGTAGATGTCTTCCTCGTCATCCGCAGCCAGTTCGGCTATGGCATCGCAGTGGCCACCGTCATGGCGCAGGCGAGCCAGTTTGACTCCAGTAAACCGCTGCGTCCGTTCTCGTGAAACCAGAAGATCCGGGATGTGGTGGGCTGGAAGCGTCCCAGAGCATGTCAGTTCGGCATCGCCAACGGTCTTCAACGCCGACCCGATGACCTGATTGACCTCCACGTGGTCCCCGGCCGCCACGAGCAGGTTCAGGCGCGCTGGAATGCTCCGAGTGTGGCGGTGACCGTCCGACTCGCGGCGAATCGTAATCCGCGTGCCCTCGCAGCCCTCGACCGTGCCCGCCCTGCTGGAGAACACGGCATCCCAACAAATGCTTGTTTCCGATCCTTCAGTTACGCCTTTTACGCTGCTCTTCGAGAACGTCGTGCCGCGGAACGTACCGGCACGGAAGTAGTTGATTTTACCCGCCAGTCGCCATCGAACCCAGTTCCGTTCGTGCCAGTAGGAAGTATTGCTATTCAGCTTGCCAGCGCTCCAGTACTGTTCTTCAACTGCCTGGCAAATCGGGAAACCGATCAGATCGCTGTCAATCATCCCGAAATCCCACGCACGGGCTTCATCGGTGACGCTGTGCGACATGGCGAGTTCGGCGTTGGTCTTCGCACGGCTCTCGGCACGCTGGCCGCAGCGGACACAAACCAGGTCCGGGATGCGAACACGTTTTCTCTTCACCTCCTTCCAGAGTTTCGTGTCGGTCGAGCCACGCTCGAGTTCGACCATCTCATGGCCATGCGAGGCCAAGTCGGAGCAGACCGATCGAGCGCCGACCGCGCCGATTACGATCTTCCGGAAGAAGCTCGAATCCGGTTTGAGAGCCAGCCTTGCCATTTAGATAGATTCCTGAGCCGCGCTTGGGCCGCGCGGCCCGACGACATGGTGGATGCGAAAGAGCAGGATCTCAGGAATCGCTCGACGGTGCGGTTCGCTCGTGCCTGCTGAATTTCTCAACGAACCCCGGTCCTTGATCTCGGCGGGCAACAGGCCTGCAACCCAACCCGCTATGATTGGGTCTGGCCTCGCCGCCCCCGAAACCGCGTGCCCACCGCTGCGGAAGCCCTCGACCTGGCCAGCCCGTTTCGGCTGCGCACTCCCGGCGATCCGGACTACTGGGTGGAGATCCGCGGGGGTGAGCTTACCATCGGCGATCCGAAAGTGTTTCAGTTTGATTCCCCTAAACCGCTGCCTCCGTGTATGCGCGGGATTCGTCGGCTTTCTCTCGCATAGGCACAGTTCCCTCACTCGGAGTTCAACGCCACACTAGCCTACGGCGTAGAGATCGTCGATGGCTCTCTGCTGGGCGGCCTGGGTGGTGGCGGTTTGGCCGTCCGAGCGTTCGAGCACGCTGAGGGACTTGCTCATTCCAGCGGTCGTCATCAGCAGGGCGCTGACATTGATTTCGGTGCGTTCCGTTCGGTTCTCGATACGTCGGAGGTATTCCATAAGCTCGCGGCGGAGGTCGGAGAGGTTGTGCGCGAACGCTTCCATGGATGCCTCCTGCCGGGCGGTGAGGGTCTGGACGGCGGCGTCCAGACGGCCGTCGGCGGCGTCCAGGCGGGCGGTGAGGGTCTGGACGGCGGCGTCCAGACGGCTGTCGGATGCGTCCTGCCTGACGGTGATGGCGTCCAGGCGGGCGACAACCGGCTGGATGGCGGCATCCAGGGCTTCGCGGAGGTCCTGCTTGGTGAGGGGCG
>JBGPKH010000157.1:0-15060 GCA_041485845.1 Bryobacteraceae bacterium | reverse complement strand
CGCCCGCGCCGCCGCCATCGAAACCGCCAGAATGGCATTCGCGCCCAGCCGTCCCTTGTTGGGCGTCCCGTCGAGCGCGATCAGCAGGCGGTCGATCTCCGCCTGCTGCGCGGCATCCTCGCCGTTGAGCGCGGCAGCAATTTCGGTATTGACGTGCGTGGCAGCCGCCTGTGTGCCCTTGCCGAGGTAACGCGTCTTGTCGCCGTCCCTCAGCTCCACCGCTTCGTGTTCCCCGGTGGATGCCCCGGAGGGCACCGCCGCCCGCCCCATGCTGCCATCCGCGAGATAAACATCCGCTTCCACCGTGGGATTCCCGCGCGAGTCGAGAATCTCTCTTCCAATCACTTTTATGATGGTCGTCAAAACAGTCTCCTAAATCCGGGGTTGGGGATTGGGGGCTAGGGACTGGGGGAAGGAAGCTCGCTCCGCTCGCGGCTAATCCCCAACCCCTAACCCCCAACCCCCGCTTTTAAGCCACCACCGTAATTCCGCATTCCGTGACCGAGTACCCCTTAGCCCGATCGGCTTCCGCATCGAAGCCGATCGCGCTCGAGTCGGGAACCTTCACGCCCGTATTGATGATGGCGCGCCGGATCCGGCTGTTGCGCCCGATCTCCACCCCCGGCATCAAAATCGAATACTCCACTTCGCAGTAGCTGTTCACGCGCACGCCCGGCGAGAGGATGCTGTGCAGCACGCGGCCGCCGGAAACGATGCACCCCGCGCTGACGATCGAATCCACCGCCACCCCCATGCGGCGTCCCTCCTGCGCGAATACGAACTTCGCCGGAGGCTGTTGCGTCACCTTGGTGCGAATGGGCCAGCGCTGGTCGTACAGGTTGAACTCCGGGACCACGGCCACCAGGTCCATATTGGCCTCATAGTAAGCGTCCAGCGTGCCCACGTCGCGCCAGTAGCGGGTCTGCTTGGCATTCATGTCGCGAAAGTCGTAGGCGATCACCCGCGCCTTCTCCAGATGGCGCGGGATCACATCCTTGCCGAAATCGTGCCGCGAGCCGGCATCCTCGGCATCCTCATGGAGCGCGCGCAGCAGCACGCCGGTGTTGAACAGGTAAATCCCCATCGACGCGCTGATCATCGACGAGTCGAAGCGCGAGGGGACGGCATGGGCCGGCTCCGGCTTCTCCACGAACCCCACGATGCGGTAATCGTCATCGATCTCGGCGACACCGAAACGCCGCGACTCCTCCATCGGAACCCGAATCGTGGCAATCGTGATATCCGCCTGGTGCGTCCGGTGCCAGTCCAGCATCTCGCGGTAGTTCATCTTATAGATGTGGTCGCCGGCCAGGATCAAGGTTTTGTCCGGCGACTCGGCCTCGATGCTCTGAAAGTTCTGAAAAACCGCATCCGCCGTTCCCTGGTACCAGTCCTCGTGAACCCGCTTCATCGGCGGGATCAACTCGATGTATTCGCCCAGTTCCGCGGAAAGCACGTTCCAGCCATCCCGAACGTGGCGCGTCAATTCCAATGACTTGTACTGTGTTAGGATGAAGATTCGCCGGACATTGGAATTGATACAGTTGGACAGGGTGAAATCGATAATGCGATAGGCCCCTCCGAAGGGTACGGCCGGCTTCGCGGTATCTCGCGTCAATGGAAAAAGGCGCTCGCCGGCGCCTCCCGCCAGCAAGATCGCTAAGACATTTTCCATTTCAGTTTAAGTTCCTGAAAATAAATGATATTGAGATATTCTGGCCGGTTGGCGTGAACGGCCGCCGAAAATTTAGACTTGACTTTATCTGTCAACCACCTATGATATCAGTACCTTCTGTGCGCGGTGTAGGAAATTTGGGGTCGGGCCTCACTCCAGGTGACGCAGGGTCTCGGAAATCCAGAAACGAGCACGGGGATTTTGGTCTAGTGGGGAGGTGTATTTCGTTTGGCTGAAGTTAAGCTTCAGGAGGGCGAAACGTTAGAAAACGCCCTTCGCCGCTTCAAGAGAAAGGTCCAGCAGGAGGACATCATCAAGGAGGTCAAGAGACACTCCTTCTACTTGAAGCCGGGCGAGAAGCTGCGGGCCAAGCAGGCGCTGGCCCGCAAACGAAACCGGAAGAAGAATCGCCGGGAGATTGAGTAAACGCGGCGGCGCGGGCTTGACCCTGACGCGATGTCGGGCAAGCCCCGCCGCCCTTATCCGACAACAGTTCAAGTTGATAACGGGGCACAGTTGCTATGCCGGAGTTCCAGGATCGCGTCCTCAAGTGCGTTGATTGCGGAGCAGATTTCGTCTTTACAGCGGGAGAACAACACTTCTTCCACGACAAGAATTTCAAAAACGAACCCAAGCGGTGCAAGAATTGCAAGACCAAACGCCAGGGTTCCTCGGCCTCGGGCTTCACCAAAACGGAAACCATGACCACCTGCTCTCAATGCGGTCGGGAAACCACGGTGCCCTTCAAACCGACCCAAGGCCGGCCAGTATATTGCCGCGAATGCTTCCTTAGCCGCAAGGTATCGTCTTCTGCGGCCGCCGCGGGAGATCGATAACCTCGGGGGACGGGCCGCCCGTCCCTTGCGGGTGGCTCACGCAGGCCTTACCTGCGGCTTCGCCACTGGTGCTCCAGGATTGCCCACACTACCAGGTCGACCCAGCGTTCCATGACCCATTCCGCTTCTCTCGCAACACCCTCCCGGGTGAAGCCCAGCCGCTCGGGAACCGCGCAGCTTCTGGTGTTCTGGGTGCCGCAGCGGATTTCCACGCGATGCAGCAGCGACTCGTCAAACAGATAATCCAGCAGCGTGGCGCAGCACCGGGTAATCACGCCCTTCCCCTGCTGTCCGGCGTCGATCCAGTAGCCGAGGCTGCAATTCCGGTTGGCCCAGTCGATGGGGTGGCAGCCGATCGTACCCCTCAGAACGCCCTCCACCCAAATTCCGGTATTGGGTCCCTGGCTCGCGTCGAACTGCGCCCCGGCGCGTGACATGAACTCGCGCACGTCTTCCACCGAAAAGGTGTGGTCCACCCACGGCAGCCACGGCCGCAGGTATTCCCGGTTCCGCTCCACCAGGGCAAAAATCGGATCCGCGTCGCGCATCTCGAATTGGCGGATCTCGATTCCGGGGGCCACTACCCGGTGGAACATCGCGCCTCCACCACGGCGAATGCCCGCAC
This sequence comes from Bryobacteraceae bacterium, assembly GCA_041485845.1. Lineage (GTDB taxonomy): Bacteria > Acidobacteriota > Terriglobia > Bryobacterales > Bryobacteraceae > OMOG01. The sequence continues at coordinate 11,924 of JBGPKH010000157.1, read as the reverse complement.
CGGAAAAGTGCCCATGCCCGAGACCTTCAGCGGCGCCGCCGAAAACCGGAAACCCCGGCGGGGCACGCTTCGCAGATTGCACAGATGTTCGCCAATCGGAATATCCGCCCCGAGCAGCGCCGCGCCCTCTTCCACCAGGTGCTCGGCCGCGTCCCGCGCCGGAAACGGATGCCCTTCGACCGTCTTGCCGCAAACCGTGACACCCCGAAAAGCCTCTCGGCCGATGGCGCGGCCCGCACCCGCACGCGCCACGACCGCCTCCAGGTGCGCCAGCGAGTCCAGCGGCAGTTGTGACACGTATCGCCCCTGGCGGTAACGATGCAACGGCGAGTCGACATAGGTGCCGGTATTGGCGACCAAGTCGATCCGGCCGATCTGAAACTCCGTTCCCGGCGAATACCAGCCGCGCGACGCCTCGCGGCTCAGAAAATCGCAAATCAAAGGAGCCGGCAGTTCCTTGTCAGTAATCATGCCGTGTTCCACCGTATGGCTGAGGTCCAGTAGGACAGGCCCCCTGTCTCTCTTCGCTCACGACGTCCCCGACGGTTTCTGCGGGTTCCTGGATTTCGAAATGGCGGGCAATTCGAGCGTTTCCGGTTGCATCGCGTAAGACGTCAGACCCGTTTTGAGAAGCTCGAAGGCCGTCTGCGGATCGTCGGCATACTGGAACAGGCGCAAGTCTTCCGGTGAGATCATCCCATACTTCACCAGCGCGTCGAAGTTGACGATCTCCTTCCAATACTTCGACCCGTAGAGGATGATCGTGATGGTCTTCGCCAGCTTCTGGGTCTGGGAAAGCGTCAGCAGCTCCATCATTTCGTCCAGCGTCCCGAATCCCCCGGGAAACACTACCATGGCCTTCGCCAGGTAGGCGAACCAGAACTTGCGCATGAAGAAGTAGTGGAACTCGAAGCTCAGCTCCGGCGTGATATACGGGTTGGGAAACTGCTCGAACGGCAGCCCGATGTTCAGCCCCACTGTTTTTCCGGCCGCCTCGCTGGCGCCGCGGTTGGCCGCTTCCATAATCCCCGGCCCGCCGCCCGAACAGACCACGAACCGGTAGTGGCTGTTGGTGAACTGCTGCGACCAGTCGGTGAGCATCTTCGCCAGCGTCCGCGCACCGTCGTAATACTCGTGAAGCGGCCCGTCTTCCCGCAAACGGGCCGATCCGAAGAAGACCACGGTGTCCCGCACCTTTTCCCGGCGGAAGTGCGCCAGGGGCTCCAGGAACTCCGCCAGGATGCGCAACGCCCGCGCATCCGGGCTGTTCAGGAATTTCTCGTTCAGGTAGGCGACCGGGCGCCGGCCGCGATCAGGTGGTAGTGTTGGCGTTGACATTGTGCTTTAGCTCATCGACCTTTTTCTTCAACTCGCGCACGGTCTTCAGCAGATCCGGCAGCTTGGGGAATGCCGTAATCGCGCGCAGCCACTCGCCCGCGGCAAACGCCGGCGACCCCGAAATCCGGGCGCGCGCCTCCACATCCCCGCCAATCCCGCTCTGCGCGTAGACAATGGCGCCTTCGTGTACCGTCAGGTGGCCCGAGGAACCCACCTGACCCGCCAGCAGCACGTCGCGCTCCAGCACCGTGCTCCCCGCCAGCCCCGTCTGCGCGCAAATGATGTTGTCCTCTCCGACAACGCAGGCGTGTCCCACCTGCACCAGGCTGTCGATCTTCGCGCCCCGTTTCACCCGCGTCTCGCCCACGGTCGCCCGATCCACCGAGGTGAGGCTCTGCACCTCCACATCGTCCTCGATCACCGTCACGCCCGATTGCACGATCTTGCAGTGCGTGCCGTCCGCGCGCTTGGCGAACCCGAAGCCGTCGCCCCCCACTACCACACCGTTTTGCAGGATCACGCGATTGCCCACCTGGCAGAACTCGCGCACCGCCGCATGAGAATGCGCCAGGAAATCGTCGCCGATTTCGGCGCCTTCATAAATCACCACGTGAGGATGCAGCACCGCGTTGCGGCCGATGCGCGCACGCTCCCCCACCACCGCGAAGGGCCCGATCGAGCAGTTCTCGCCCACCACCGCGGTCGGCGCCACATAGGCCAGCGGATGGACTCCGGCGGCGGGCCTCGGCGGTTGATAGAACAGCGCCAGCGCGCGCGCGAAATCCAGGTACGGGTTGCTCGAAACCAGGCACGCGATGGGCAAGCCGGCAAGTGGCTCCGCCACCAGAATGGCGCTCGCCCGCGTGTGCTTCACCTTGGGAGCGTATTTGGGATTGGCCAGAAATGTGAGCTGTCCGGGCTCGGCGTGTTCCATTCCAACCACGCCCGAGATATCGAGCTCTCCGTCGCCTTCCAGGCGGCACCCCAGCGCAGCGGCAATTTCACGGAGCTTCATAGCGAAAAGCGCAAACCTTCAGCGTACCGCACCGTCATGCCTGTGCCGGCCGTCTGCCGGTTCAACTGGTACACAATCCCGGCCCATCCAGCCCGGCGGTATCCAGAAATCCGTTCCTAACCTCGAAGATTCCCGGAAACCGCCTCTCCCATCCGCGATTCGCTACGGGCACGTACTCGCGCGCGTTCGCCTCCAGCCCCGTGACTCCCGGCACGTGCGCCGCGATCCCCACCGAGTGCACCAGCGCCGCTCCCGGACACGTCAGATCCTGCACGCAGCGGAACATCTTGTACTTCTGGCACGCCGCCGCCAGCAGCAGCGTCTGCGATTGTCCCTTGCACGCCTTGAGTGCCGCCCCGGTGTACCCCATCTCCCGCGCCAGCAGCAGCGTGTCCAGACCGGTCAGCGATTCGTCGATCACCACCGGCCGCAGCTTCGCCGCTTCGAACATGGTGTTCTTCCGATTGGCCGCCAGGTCGCGCGCCGTGGGCTGCTCGATGTATTGCACGCGGTCGAACGCGGCCGGCGCCTTGCCCTTCAGCCGATGCTCGAACTCCAGCAGGTATTCGACATTCGGGCAGCGCTCGTTGAAGTCCAGCGAATAGATCCAGTCGCGCACGCCGCGCTTCGCTTCGGCCGCGGTGGTCACGCGATCGATCCCCGCCACGCGGTCCACGTCCCACGCCAGGTCGTTCCCGTTCAGCTTGATCTTGATCGCCGTCACGCCGCTGTAGGGGATCCAGGCCTCCAGCGACTCGGGCAAGCCATCGCCGATTCGCTTGGCGATATCGGCCTCGGCGAGCGAATCCGACGCCCCCACCGAGTGGTACATCTGGATCCGCGGCGAAGCCTTCCGCAGAATATACGGATCCAGGTACTCTCCGCGGAATTCCCCGTTCAGGTAGTGCGACAGATCGTACCGCACGAAATCCTTTCCGCACACCGCGAAGCTGTTCCGGCCGTGCAGCTTTCCAAAGGCGTCGTGAATGGCCGCGTCCATCGGGCTCGCCGTCACCAGCGTACACAGCTTGGGAACCGGCTCCGCCAGTTGCATCTCCCGGGACGTCTCGGCCGCGGCCTTCAGATACTCCGGCTCGAGCGCATGATGGATGTCGAGCGGGTGCGCGTACTCCGAAAAATTCCGCGTGATGCGCGCGATCTTCAGCGCCAGCGCCTTCATCGCCGCGAGTGTCGTATCGTACGGAATGGTCGCGGACGGAAACGACCAGACGTTGCCCATGGACATGGCCGCGTAGCCCTCCGCCGACTTGCCCGCTTTCGTCCGCAGCCGGCAGTGGACGTTCAGCATGGTGACGCGGTCCACCTCCTTGCCGCCGAACTTGTAGGGCGCGCGATAGCGGAAGTCTTCGAAGTCCGTGCGCATCTCCTCGATCCGCGCATCCGTCGAGGGCGCCGCTGCCAGAAACGCCGGCATCGCCAGGAATTCCCGCCGCCGCACGCTCATATCCCCGCCTGCGCCAGATATGCGCGCAGCTTGCCCAGGTCCCGTTTCATGGCGCCGAACACCTCCTCGCGGCCCAGCGTGAGCTTGGTCTTGCCGCCATCCGCCCCGCCCAGCGGATACTCGAAGTGCAGTTGCAGCGGGCCCGAGAAACCCGCCTCCGCCACCATGCCGAAGAATTGCGGCAGCCGCACCATGCCTTCGCCCAGCGGCTTCCACTGCGCCTGCCAGGCGCCCTTCGCATCCTTGCCCCACAGGAAATCTTTCACTGCGATGCCCCGCAGGTGCGGACCGGTGATGCGGAAGCTGTCGATCCAGCCGCCCACCCCGCCCTCGATTGTGGCGTGGCCCACATCGTAGTTCACGCCCACCGCTTTCGGGTCGAAATCCTTCAGCAGGATGTGCAGGTCCCAGATGGAGGCTCCGACCACGCCCGTGCCCGAGTGCGTGTGGTACATGGCGCAGGCGTCGTAGCGCGCATTCAGAGCCGCGAGCCGGGCGATCCGCGGCTTCATCTGTTCGAGCTGCGCCGCGAACGGTTGCCCTCCTTCGTACTTGAACCCGCCCCACCGATAGTTCCGGATCTGCAACGCCGCCATGGTCTTCAGAATCGCTTCCGTGTGAGGCGTCGACGGGTCCACGATGTCGGCGGTAATCATCGGAACGTCCAGTCCGTGACGGCGGATGACCGCCACCAGCGGAGGCAGATCCCGCTCCACCCGCTCCGGCTCGATGTGTCCGCCCTTGCGCACCGTGAGATCGAGCCCGTCGAAGCCCATGTCCGCCGCGGCCTGAGCGAGTTCTTCTCCCGCCAGGAATTGCAGGTGCTTGGAGAAAATCGCCACCTTGAGCTTCTGCCCCGCCCGCGCCGCCCGGCTGAACAGCAGCGGCGCACCCGCCAGCAGCGCCCGCCGGGAAATCGCGCCGTGTTCCGATTCTTTCCGTTCCATCATGCAACCACTCCTGGACCTCTGATATACCATACTGCTTCGACCCGTTCGTCACGTCAAGCGCAGGGGCATGAATGAACCCGCCGTCACGGGCAAGAGAGGCCGATGTTGGAAGGCCGATGTTGGAAGGCCGATTGACAATCCCCTGAGGCTTCGATATAACTCTTCTCACAATGAGCGGTTCTCGATTCAACGTCGAATGTGGGCGCCGCCTCAGGTCCACGCACAGAGACGAGGTGACGACTTATGATCAGCAGACGAGATAGCATCAAGACGGGAATCGAGCCTGGGCTTTCAACTATGATGGGCCGGGCAGGTCGCAAACGCCCAAGAGTGAGGATCCCGCGTCTTGTACTCGTCGCTTTGTTCCTGTTGCCCCTGGCAGGGACGGTCGAGCGATATGCCTGGGCGCAACCCGGACGTGCGGCAGGTCCTCAGGGCGCTCCTTCCCCACAGGGCCAGAACCGCAGCGGCATGCATATCTATATCTGGGCGGGCCTGAAGTCCCATTCCGAGGGCCAGCATGACTACCCGCAGTTTCTTGCGGACTGGAGCAAGATTCTGACGGAGCATGGGGCCGTCGTCGATGGAGCTTTGCATTCCCCCGGCAGTGCCGACCTCGAACATGCCGACGTCGTCGTGATCTACAAAGGCGACGCAGCCTACCTGAGTGAGAGCGATAAAGCTGCGCTCGATGCGTTCGTCAAACGCGGCGGCGGCCTGGTTAGTTTTCATGACTCTTTGTGCGGTCCGGATCCGGCCTATTTTGCAGCGCTCGTGGGTGGCGCAAAGAAGCATGGCGAGGTGAACTACACTTTGGACGCGCCGATCCACTACTCGGTCGTGGACAAATCGAATCCCATCATGAAGGACATGTCCGACATCACCATTTCCGATGAAGCCTTCTTCACGGTGACGTGGGCGAAAGACCCTGCCGTCCACGTGCTGGCAACCGCGGAGATCCCGCCAACGCGCAGTGCCGGCGACCATAAGGGCGAAGTGGTGCCGCAGATCTGGACGTACGAGCACGCACTCCCCGGCGGTCAGCCTGCGCGAGCGTTCGTGTGGATGCAGGGCCACACCTACGCCAACTTCGCCAATAACCAGATTCAGCGGACATTGCTTCGTGGCATCGCGTGGGCCGGCAAGAAGCCGGCCGATGAGTTGGTGAACTACGTGGCTCCTCCTCGTCCCGCTCGCACGGGAACGCCACCTGCAGGCAAGGGAAAATAACGACGCGGTGTGAATCGTCCTTCTCGGGTAGTTGCGGTGGCCGGCGCCGTCCAAATCCAGAAAACCGAGCAACCGCCCGGAGCCGGGTGGGCAACCATGCAGAAGCCCCTCGCCATTGTGATTATCGGCGGCCTGGTGTCGGCCGCGTTTCTCACGCTTGTGGTCTTGCCGGCGCTGTACCGCCTGATCGAGGGCCGGGGCCCGGCAAAAGCGTAGTCGCCGGCTGAGAGGCGTATACTGAAGCCAGGGAGAAACCAGGTGACCGCCGCCTTCACTACGCAGATTGAGCTCGACGGCGAAGGCGTCGCTTGGATCGGTGGCACCAAAGTTAAGGTCATCGAAATCGTACTCGACAAGATTGCCTACGGATGGAGCCCGGAGGAGATCCATTTTCAACATCCCCATCTGTCATTAGCTCAGATCCACGGCGCTTTAACCTACTACTACGAGAACCAGAACCACCTCGACGAACAGATCAGGCAGGGGTTGTCAGAAGCTGATAAGCTCTCCGCCCAGGTTTCCGATGCGGAGTTCCGGCGTAAGTTAAGCTATCTGAAACGGTCCCTTTGAGCCTGGCGTTTTACATGGACATGCACGTGCCGCGTGCCGTGACCTCTGCGTTGCGTCTGCGAGCGATTGATGTCCTCACGGCGCAGGAGGACGGAGTGGAGGAATGGGACGACGCCGACCTGTTGCCGAGGGCGACGGATCTCGGCCGCATTCTCATGTCCCAAGACAAGGATCTGCTGCGCGAGGGCGTCCGTCTCCTCAGGGAGGGTCACGGGTCCTCGGGGATTGTGTGTGCTCACCAGCTTCGGGTGTCGATCGGGCAGATGGTTGAGGGTCTCGTACTGATCGCGGGTGCAACGTCCCGGGAAGAATGGTGGGGAAGGATCGAATACCTACCAATCGGATGATCTCCCTCGCGAAAAAGGCGCCGGGTTTGAAGTAGATCTCCACCACGGTCTGTCGCGACGCGCTGATGGGAAAACGCGAACTCTACGGCGATCTCCGCGTGAAAGACAACCCACCCCCGCGGCGCGGCATTACAGTCGATGTCCCAACACCGCAACCCGCAAAGTTACGCATGCTGATCCATCTTGAAGAGCGTTTCCTTCATTAATTGATCTTTGGACATGGACATCAAGCTCACGAGCTGAGACTCAAAATCCGTCGCGGAGATGCCCGTCAAGTGCTTCCGGTAGTCCCAGACGAAGTCCCGCATCCCATCATCGACGCGTTTGAAATAATCGCCATGCGTGGTTTTGTCCCTCTCGAGGACGGTTTGGAAGCCTTCCAGATCCCGGAGCAGGGCCTTGATTCTCGACCCGGCCATGGGGGCCGGGCCGCGCTTCATCACGTAATACCCCGTAGGTAGCCTGGGATACTCAGTATGATTGGCAAGCACTCCAATTTTTAGCCAGGCCTTGAGCATCCAAATGACGGTCTTGTGTTTTGGATCGAATCCATTGCGTTTGATGATGGGCCCGAGGCGGTCAACCAGTTCGTCCAGGTCCGCAATCGCTATGTCCACCGAGCTGTTATCTGCCATGGGCCGCAATGATCGGCGCCGCACCCGCCGCACCACGCCGCACGTCGGTCACGGGCAGCTTGTAGTGATATTCTGTACCGTCGTTTCGGTCTGGCCGCTGCCGGCCAGCCTCGCCCTGAGGTGTCATAATGATTGCCGATGAGGACCATCCGCACCCTGCTTGCCGGTTTATTGTGCGCGCTCGCGGCGTTGGCCGCCGAGCCCTCGTACACCGAGATCCTGAACGCATTCTCCTATCGCAACCTCGGTCCGTTTCGCGCGGGCGGCTGGGTGGCCGACATCGCTGTCCCCGAAACGCCCGCCAAAGCGCACTTGCGAACGTTCTACGTCGCCGCGCGGACCGGCGGCGTCTGGAAGACCACGAATAACGGCACTACGCTCGAGCCGATGACGGATAGCGAGGGAATCGCGTCGGTGGGCGCGGTCGCGGTGGCTCCCTCGAACGGGGACGTGGTGTGGGTGGGCACCGGCGACAACACCGTCACGCGCAGCGCCTACTACGGCAACGGCGTCTATCGATCGGCCGATGGCGGCAAGACCTGGCGGAATACCGGGCTGAAGGATTCCTCGCACATCTCGCGCATCGTGATTCACCCCTCCAATCCGGATGTCGTGTGGGTGGCGGCGCTGGGCCATCTCTACACGCCCAACCAGGAACGCGGCGTCTTCAAGACCACCGACGGCGGGCGGACGTGGAAGAAGGCGCTCTACACCCAGGACACCGTGGGCGCGATCGACCTGGTGATGGATCGCCGCAATCCCGACGTGCTGTACGCCGCGCTGTACGACTACATGCGGTACCCGTGGAAGCTCTCCGATGGCGGCCCCGGCAGCGGGATCTTCAAGAGCGCGGACGGCGGCGCGACCTGGCAGAAACTGGAAGGCGGTCTGCCTGGCGGCGCCCTCGGGCGGATCGGTCTGGACATCTGCCGCAAGAATCCCGATGTGCTGTATGCGGTGGTCGACAACTTCAATCTGCGGCCGGCCACCGAGCAGGAGATCCGCTCCGGGCGCGGAAACCCGACCGCTTCCCGGACCATCGCCAGTCCCAACTCGCCGCGGCCGATCGGCGGCGAGGTCTATCGCACCGGCGACTCCGGGCGCACGTGGCGCAAGGTGAGCGCGGCCACGGACGACGTGAGCCGCAAGGCCGGCTACTCGTTCAACCAGATCCGCGTGGATCCCAACAACCCGGAGAAAGTCTACATCACCGGATCGAACCTGATCGCTTCGAGCGACGGCGGGAAGACCTGGGCGGGCCTGGGCCGCGGCGCAGCGGAAGTGCCTTTCCGCCGCGCGTTCGGCGACTACCGCACCCTGTGGATCGACCCCGAGGACTCGGACCACATGATGGCCGGCTCCGATGGCGGCGTGTTCATTTCGTACGATGGCGGCAAGACCTGCGACCACGTCCAGAATTTGAAGCTCGGTGAGGTGTACGCGATCGCGGTGGATATGGACTCGCCGTACCACGTCTACGCGGGCTTGCAGGATCACGAGAATTGGAAGGGGCCGGTGAATGGATGGTCGGGACAGGTGGGGGTTGAGGACTGGGTCACTACCGGGATTGGCGACGGCATGTACAACGAGCCCGACCCCAGCGGACGGTGGCTCTACAACACCCAGGAGTTCGGGCGCCTGGCGCGCGTGGACCAGCAGCAACGGACGCGCACCATCATCGAGCCCCGGCGCGCCCAGGACCAGCCGTTCCTGCGCTCCAACTGGACGGCGCCGGTGCGCCTCTCGCCGCACGACAGCAGCGTGATTTACTACGGCGCGCAGGTGCTGTTCCGGTCGCAGGACCGCGGCGGCCGCTGGGAGGAAATCAGCCCCGACCTGACGACCAACGATCCCGACAAGATCACCCGTCCGGGCGGGTCGATCCAGCATTGCACCATCGTGACCATTGCCGAATCGCCCGCGCAGGCCGGAGTGATCTGGGTAGGTACCGACGACGGCAAAGTGCAGGTGACGCGCGACGCGGGAGGGCGCTGGATGGATGCGACGGCCAGGATCGCGGCGGCCGGCGGCCCCACGGACGCATGGGTGACTCGCGTGTACGCTTCGCGGTTCGAGCCGGGAACGGCCTACGTAACCAAGTCGCGGCGGCGTCAGGACGATTTTCGGGCGTTCGTCTTCCGCACGGCGGATTTCGGCGCTACGTGGAGCAAAGTGACGGCGGGGTTGCCAGAGGCGGCGGCCAACGCCATCGTGGAGGACACGGTGAAGCCGGATCTGCTGTTCGTAGGGACGGATGCGGGGGTGTACGTATCGTTCGACCGCGGCGCGGGCTGGCTACCGTTCCGCGCGAACATGGCCCCGGCGCCGGTGACCGATCTGCTGGTGCATCCGCGTGAAGGCGACCTGGTGGCGGGCACCTTCGGCCGGGGTGTTTGGATCGCGAACATCGTACCGCTGCGCGACATGGGCGGCGATTTTCTTTCGCGCGCCGTGGTGCTGTTCACCGTGCGCCCCTTTGCCCAGCGGCAGGCCGGCGCCTGGGGCAACTACCGGCTGTACGGCGACCGATACCCCGTGACGGCCAACGAGCCGAACGGTATGAGCATCGCGTTTTATCTGAAGGATGCGCCGCAATCCGCGCCGTCGATTACCATCTCCGACGCCGCGGGGAGAGTGGTGCGCAAGCTCAATCCGCAAGCCAAAGCGGGCATCAACCGCGCCGTGTGGGACCTGGACGATGCGCAGGGTAATCCGGCTCCGGAGGGTGAGTACGTAGTCACGCTCGAGACGGGCGGCCGGCAGTTCACGCAGAAGGCGCGGCTGCTTTCACGCGCACCCGAGGATTCACCCCGGCTGGGGCGGTTCCGCGGCGGCCCGGAGGAGCCATAGCGGCCGGCGTGCATCAAGAAGGTCCCGGCGCGTGGGCCACGGCGCTCGGCGGCAAGTGGGTCCCAGGACATGCCGGTCTGGGGCCGATCCTCAACAACGTGAATACCAGTTTGGGTCAAGGCCAGACCCGTATGTATTTGTTGTTGATGTACGTGGTTGATGTACGTGGAACGGCTCCAGGCCAAGTGAGGCGCCCTGGCGTTGGCGGGCCAATGCTATCCTGTGGATGAATCCGGAGGGACGGCCTTGAAGTTTTTTCTCGACACCGCAAACCTGGAGGAACTCAGGAAGGGCGCAAGCTGGGGGATCCTCGATGGCGTGACCACCAATCCGACGCTCATCGCCAAGGAAGGGCGTCCTTTCGAAGAGCACATCCGCGAGATCTGCCGGATCGTGGACGGCGATATCAGCGCCGAAGTGGTTTCCACGGTGGCTTCCAAGATGGTTTCGGAGGGCCGCGAGCTGGCCCGCATCCACAAGAACGTCGTGGTGAAGTGCCCGCTCACGCGGGAGGGCATTATGGCCACCTCCGCGCTGAGCAAGGAAGGCATCCGGGTGAACGTGACCCTCTGCTTTACGGCCGGACAGGCCCTGCTGGCCGCCAAGGCCGGCGCCTACATCGTGAGCCCGTTTGTCGGCCGGCTGGACGACATCGGCTATACCGGAATGGATCTCATCCGGAGCATCACCCAGATCTACAGGAACTACGGGTTCAAGACCCAGATTCTGGCCGCCTCCCTGCGCTCGCCGACCCATGTGATCGACGCCGCCCTGGCGGGAGCGCACATCGGCACGATGCCGTTCAAAGTCCTGGACATGCTCTTTAATCATCCCCTCACCGACAAGGGACTCGACCAGTTCCTGACGGACTGGGCCAAAGTTTTCCAGGAGACGCCGGTCGCTGGGTAAACGAATCGCACATTTGCCGGACTTCCTGGCCTTGTCGTACACCGCGGCGGAACAGCTTACGTTGGCGCTCGCCGGCGTGCTTGTAGTGTTGGTGGCGATCATGGGATATCGCGCGTGGAAGAACTCCCGCGTGACCCCGGAGGAGCGCGAGCGGCAGCGGCGCCGGGCGCTGGTGGCGCGCGGAAAAATGGGGGACGCCACACTGGTGGAAGTCCGCGACGATCATCTGTTCTACTCCTACGACGTTCGCGGAGTGGAGTACACGGCGTCCCAGGACATCTCCCGGCTGAAATCGTACATACCGGCCGATCTGTCCGGAATGGGTCCGGCGGCGGTGCGGTACGACCCGCGGAATCCCGCCAATTCCATCGTCCTCGACGAACAGTGGAGCGGCCTGCGCGCCAAGTAGCGCCAATCCCCGAGGGCAGATCGCGTAATTAGCTTCTGTCGCGAAACTTGGTTTCCGCACGTAAGGCCGCTCCGTTGAAAATCACCTCCTGTCCCTGAACAAACACCCACAAACACTCAGCGAGGAAGTGGTAGAACGCGCGACGGAATCTGTAATATACGCACCGTTACGTGCTTATCGCCCTTCTTTGACGGAAGGGCGAACGT
>JBGPKH010000156.1:0-15155 GCA_041485845.1 Bryobacteraceae bacterium | reverse complement strand
GCCAGTAGGACGCCGAACAGGGCGATCAGCGCCCGGTTCAGGGACGACGCCGCGATGCGCCACTCGCCGAGCCATAGCAGGCCGGCGAAAAGTCCGAGGGCGGCGAACAGCAGGCAGGGGTGAGGGCCGGAATCGCCGATGGGGACCGGCAGAGGCGGCAGGAGCAGCGCTGCGGCGAAGAGAGCCGCGATCCAGCGCGCGGGATGGTGCAGGGTCCACCAGGCGAGCGGCAGTAGTATGGCGGGGGCGGACAACACGGCTTTGGCGGTGAGGGTGGGAGCCACGGCGATGGCGGCGGCCCAGGCGCCGAGGGCGAGCGTCACCAGGAAATAGCGCGGGTGTGCGGAAGTGAGGGCGCTAGCGGGCATCTCTCACCAGATCTCTGCTGCGGCGCACGATAAGGCCGTGTCTACTTCGTTGCGCGTTCTTGAGTTGTGAGAGCACACACGGCGTCAGGAGGCCGATTGACGACTGCCCAGAGGGCACCCAGCAGGTTGGCAACCTGCCCCACATCACCTAGATGCTCCGGTGAAAGACAGGCCGGGAGGCCTGTCCTACCAGGAAATTCATTTCGAGCGTGAAATAGAGAATCGGAAGCACCAGGCCCAGCAGCAGGGCCGCCGCGAGATTCAGGGGAAGATTCGGCGAGGATGGCCGCTCGGGGACGATGCCCGGGTCGATAATTTTGAGGCGTTCGCCACGGTAACCGGCATCGCCGCGCGCATCGCGGAGGCGGTTCTCGATGGAGGTGATGGCCAGTTGCGCGGCCTTGCGATCGGCTTCCAGCTTGTCCCTGTGGGCGAGACGCGTGGCCAGCAGCTTTTCGCGCTCCGCGGCCTGGCGATCGAGCGCCTGGAGTTGTTTGCGCATTTCGTCGAGGCGCGCGCGGGCGTTGCCGGCCTGCTTGCGGATCTCGGCGATATCGGAAGGCGTCCCCTGCTTTTCGCGCTCCGCGGCGTCGGCGATCTCCAGTTCCGCGTTGAGCACCTGCTGCTGAACGGTGGCGCGCAACTCGGCGGCGCTCTCCATGGCCGATTGCAACTGGTTGATCGGCTCGCTCGAGAGCAGCTTGGCCCAACTTTGGTCGATCTCCTGCAAGCGGGTGCGGGCCTCGCGCTCCTGCTGTTCGAAGCCCTGGATCAGGTCGCGATCGCCTTCGCGGACGAGGGAGCGGTTGAGCTCGACCGAGGACTCGGCCAGAAAACGGGCGAGCTCCTGCGCTTTGCGTGGGTCGGGGAGGGTGGCGGAGATTTCGAGGACTCGGGTGTTGCGCAGAATGCCGACCTTGAGGACACTGCGCTTGAGCGATTCGATGGGCCGGGAGCCGAAGGAGGAGCGCAGGCCGAAGTTGTCGATGGCCTTTTGGAAGAGGCTGTCGCCGGCGGCGAACTGCTCGTAGGTCTTGAGCGACTCGAGGTAGATGGGGCTGACCGCCATGGCGGAACGCAGGTCGGAACCCGCGGGAGGCTCGATCACGATGCGCGCGGTGGCGGTGTAGAGGCGGGGTTGCAGCAGGGTGATGGCGAGAGCCAACACCATCGCGATGGCGCAACTTGCGGCGATCCATCGCCAGCGCGACCGCATGTAACCGATGTAACGAAATGCATCGAAGGATTCCGGCATGCGGCGTCCTCAGTTAGTCTAACCGATATGGCACTGCTCCAGGCCGTGGCGATCGGTCTGATCGCGTTAATTGTAACGCCGGGATATTTGTTTTACTTCGATGTCACCCCGAAGGTGGTGGTGCTGCTGGCGGGCACGGCGCTGGCGCTGGTATGGGGGGCGGGCCGGCGGCCGGCGCACCGCTGGTTTTCTTTACTCCTGTTGCTGAATCTGATTTCGCTGGGGCTCTCGACGGCTCTTTCGGCGCAACCCGCGCTGGCGGCGTTCGGCACGAACTGGCGGCGCTTCGGCGCGGCGCCACAGGCCGCCGTGCTGCTCTTCGCGTGGCTGGTTTCGCAGCACGTCTCGGGGCGGCCGGACCGCGTGCGGACGATTCTCCGCGGGGTAGCCGCCAGCGGGGCGGTCACGGCAATTTACGGCATCGCCCAATACTTCGGATGGGACCCGTTTCTGCCGGCGGCGGCGTATCACATCGGGGAAGGAATCTGGACGATTGTGCGGCCGCCGGGAACCCTGGGGTATGTCAGCTACTTCGCGACGTGGCTACTGTCGGTGAGCTTCCTGAGTCTTGCGTTGTGCGCGATGGAGAGCAGTGTTGCGTGGCGGCGGATCGGGTTCGCGGCGGCCGGACTGGCGGCGATCGCGATGTTGCTCACGGGAACGCGGGCGGCCGTTCTGGGACTCGTGGCCGGTGTGGCGGTCTGGCTCTATCGCAGCGGGTTTCGCGTGACGCGCCGGATGGCGGCCGGGGCAGCGGTGCTGGTGTTCGCCGCGGGCGCCTTCTATTTTTCGCCGTTCGGTTGGAAGATGCGCAGCAGGACGCGATGGTTCATCGAGGATCCCTGGGGCGGAGCGCGGCCGGCCTTGTGGCGCGACAGCCTGCGAATGGGCGCGGCGCGCCTCCCGGCAGGGTACGGTCCGGAGGTGTTTACGGCGGCCTTTCCGCGCTTCGAATCGAAGGCCCTGGCGCGGGCCTATCCCGATTTTTTGCATGAATCGCCGCACAATATTTTTCTCGATGCGCTGGTGGCGCAGGGGCTGCCGGGGCTGGTGATTCTGTGCGGGCTGTGCGCGATGGGGCTGAAGAGGGCGCGGGAGCCTGCGGCGGTGTGGATCGGAGCTGGTTTGGCGGCAGGGCTTGTGGCACAGCAGTTCACGGTGTTCACGGTGCCGACGGCGGTGATGTTCTACGTGACGGTCGCGCTGGCGGTGGGGCTGAGCGGGCGCCAGGCTCGCCAGAGTGCGAGTGGGCCGGGGGCCGGGGGCCAGACTCGCCAAAGCGCGAGTGGGCCGGGGGACGGGCTCGCCAGAGCGCGAGTGGGCCGGGAGGCGATTTGGGTGCGGGTGGCCGTTGCGCCGGTGGCGCTCGCGCTGGTGTACCTGGCGGTGCGATTCACGGTGGCGGACGGGGAGTTGGCGCTGGCGCGCCGTGAGCTGGAATCGGGGCAGTTGCAAGCTGCCGCGACACACTATGCGCGGTACGAACGGTGGCGACCTCCGGGAACATCGGCGGATCTCTGGTATTCCCGCACGCTGCTGAATCTTGCACTGAAGGCGCCGCACCCGGTGGTGCGGTTTCAGGCCTTCGCGCAGGCCGGCGCCGCGGGGGAGCGGGCCACGCAACTGGCGGAAGATCCGTGCGACGCCTGGTACAGCATGGCGGAGATCTACGCGGCGCAGAACGATGCGGGCAAGACCGAGAGCAGCCTGCGGGCGGCCATCGCCGCCAGTCCGAACTGGTTCAAGCCGCACTGGGCTCTGGCGCAGGTGCTGCGCCTGGAGTCGCGCATGGACGATGCGGAGTACGAAGCCGCGCTGGCCGCGGACCTTGACGGCGGCAAGCATCCCGAGGTGGCGCGTACCCTGGCCGAGATCCGCGCCCAGCGCGCCGCCGGCCGGCCGCCAGATCAACAGAGGTAAATTCTTCGCGGAGGTACTGTTGTGGGAAAGTGCGCTCCCCTACAATGGTTCGAGCGGAGACTCCCATGAGACCTGTTGCCCTGAGTGCCCTTGTCCTGCTGGCCGGTGCGATGAGCGCGGCGGCCCAGACCCCTCCGCCGGTCGTGAACGGCGTGGCGAACACGGCGGGTCCGTCATCGGTATCGGGAGTGGCGCCGGGGTCGCTGGTTTCGATCTTCGGCACGAACCTGTCGTCCAGCATGGCGGCTTCGGGGACGGTGCCGCTATCGGCGACCCTGAGCGGGGTGAGCGTCACCTTCAACAGCACCCCGGTGCCGCTCCAATTCGTAAGCAGCGGCCAGGTCAACGTGCAACTGCCATGGGGACTGGGGCTTACTACCACGCAGGTGGTAGTGATGCGCGATGACGGTACTGCGTCGGCCGCGGTTAGCGTGCCGGTAGTGGCCGGCGCTCCCGCGATCTACAATATCGGCGGGCAGGCTATCGCGATCAACTCCGATGGCAGCCTGGCGGCTCCCGCGGGCGCGTTCCCGGGAATCGCGACCCACCCGGCCGTAATCGGCGACCCGAAGGGGCTGACGATTCTGGCCACTGGTCTGGGGCTGGTGGACGTTCCCATCGCCGATGGCGCCAATTCGCTCGACCAGGTGCGGAACACGCTTGTGAAGCCCACGGTAATGATCGGCGGCGTGGCCGCGCAGTTGGTGTTCAGCGGCCTCGCTCCGCAATATCCGGGAGTCAACCAGATTAACGTAGTGGTTCCGGCGGGCACCCCCATGGGCAACGCGGTTTCGCTGCAATTGCAATTGGACGCGACGACCAGCTCGAATGTCGTGTCGATTGCGGTGAGCCAGTAGGCAAGCCGAGTGCCAATGGTCCCGAGCTTACCATTTGCAAGAGTTAAATTCTGCGCAAAAGATTGGCCATAGCGGCCAGCGTTCCCGTAGAATCGTACTATGAAGGTTTTTATCCCCGCGGTTTCTTTGGCCGCGATTCTGGCACTGATAGGGGCGGGGGCCGCGAACGCGCAAACTCCCGTGATCGCGGCGGGCGGCGTGCTGAATGGTTCGAGCTTCGATAAGACGGGACAGCCGGTGGCGCCCGGATCGCTGGTGTCGATTTTCGGCACCGACCTGAGCGCCGCAACGGCGTCGGCGCTGTCGATTCCGATCTCCACTTCGTTGTCCAGCGTAACGGTGACGTTTAACGGCGTGGCTGCGCCGCTGAAGGACGTGGTCCACAGCGCGGCGAACGGCGACCAGATCAACGCGCAAGTTCCGTGGGAGATCCTGCCCATCATTCCGCCGGGGACGAATGGCACGACGCAGATCCCCGTCGTCGTGGAGCGCAACGGCGTGCGTTCCGCTCCGATCAACGTTTCGGTAGGCGCGGCAGCTCCGGGAATCTTCACCTTCCAGTTCGGCGTCGGCCAGGCGGTGGCCTACGGCAACAGCGATGGCGCGGTGGCCGCAGCCGGAAACGCCGGTTTGCCGTTCACGTCGCATCCGGCAAAGATCGGAGATCCGCAAACGCTGGCGATTCTGGCCACGGGGTTGGGGGCGGTCGATACCACGGTGAAGAATGGAGACGTGCCGTCGGTGATCACGTCGAACACATTGGTGAAGCCGACCGTGCTGATTGGCGGGGTGCCGGCGCAGGTGGTGTTCTCGGGCCTGGTAGGGCGGGACGCCAGCGGGAAGGCATTCGGGTTCGTGGGGGTCTACCAGATCAACGTGATCATCGCGGCCGGCACGCCGACGGGCGACAAGGTTTCGCTGCAAATCTCGATGAACGGGGTGACCAGCAGGGCGGACGTGACCATCTCGGTGAGCCAATAGGGGGGCTGAGAGTGATGGGGTCGCGCTTCTCGAGATCGCAGAGATAGATTCGGTCGTGGTCCGCGACGGCGGCGAGACCGGCCTTCTCATACCATCTCGGAACCGGCTGAGCCGTGCGCGTAAAAGCACGCGGTATACGGGACGGCGCACGACGCGGGTGATACACTCTCCACATGGGACCCGGGTCGAACCCATTCCCGCTGTACGTGGGAAGCGCCAACGGCGCCGGCTCGGCGCCGGGACAGACCCCCCGCATCGCCTCGCTCCTCATCAAACCCGCGTCGGCCGTGTGCAATCTGGATTGCTCTTACTGCTTCTATCTCGATCGCGACGCCGATCCCTACAAAGCGCTCCCCGCCCGCCGCATGACCACGGAAACGCTCGAGCGGCTGGTGGACACGTACCTGTTCTATTCGTATCCCAACAGCGTGTTCGCCTTCCAGGGGGGAGAGCCCACGCTTGCCGGCCTTCCGTTCTTCGAGAAGCTGGTAGAATTGCAGAAGCAGTACGGCCGCGACGGCCAGACCGTCAGCAATGCGCTCCAGACCAACGCCGTCCTTCTCGACAAGAATTGGTGCGACCTCTTCCGCGCCTATCAGTGGCTGCTCGGCGTGTCGCTCGACGGCCCCGAAGAGGTCAACGACCGCTACCGGTATAACAAAGAAGGCCACGGCACGTGGAAGCGTGTGATCGAGAGCGTCGAGCTGTTGCAAAAAGAGCGCGTGGACTTCAATATTCTCTGCGTGCTCAGCCAGGCCAACGTGGATCGGCCCAAGGAGTTGTACCGTTTCTACCGCGGCCTGGGCATCGACAATCTCCAGTTCATCCCGCTCGCCGAGTTCGACCCGCAGGGCAATCCCCTGCCCTTCACCATCTCGCCCGAGCAGTACGGCCGCTTCCTGTGCGAACTGTTCGACCTGTGGTGGCCGGACCGCCGCAAGGTGCGGATTCGCCTGTTCGACAACATCGCCGAAGCTCTCGCGGGGCAGAAGCCCGGCACCTGCACCATGCACGAGACCTGCGACAGCTACGTGGTGGTGGAGTACAACGGCGACGTGTACCCGTGCGACTTCTTCGTGGAAGGCGGGTGGAAACTTGGCAACGTGGTGCTGGATTCGTGGTCCGAGATCGCGCGCCGCACCCGGCGCTACAGCTTTGCTTCCAAGAAGACGCTGGCGCACCCCGAGTGCCAGGTGTGCGAGTACCAATCCATCTGCCACGGCGGGTGCCCTAAATTCCGGCACGGCCCGCATCGGCGTTTCGAGGACCTGGATTATTTCTGCGCGGCCTACAAGATGATCTACGGGCGCTGCGTCGAGCCGCTGCGGGGGGAGCTGCGGAAGATGGGGGTTACGCGGCCATGATCGGTCGAACTTGGCAAGGCTTCGCCTGGATCCGGTCCGGATGGGAGTCAGAAGACAGAATGGCGGCCCTCTCCGCATTCCCCGAAGCGATGCCGATCCAGACGTCGAGATCGGCTGTGGCGCGGGCTTGTCCATTTAGCGAAGCAGGCTTCTTTACGATAGAATCGCAAAGCACTCGAAAACGTTGATTATGCCTCTTCCTGCCGGGACTCATTTGGGAAGTTACGAGATCCTTCGCTTGCTCGGATCGGGGGGCATGGGACAAGTCTACGAAGCCCTCGACATGAAGCTTGGGCGCCACGTGGCGCTCAAACTCCTGTCAAGTGGGCTGAGCGGCGGAACCGACAAGGAGCGCCTTCTGCAGGAGGCGCGGACCGCTTCCGCGCTCGACCATCCGAACATCGGAACCGTTCATACCATCGAAGAGACTACGGATGGGCTTCTCTACATCGTGATGGCCCGTTATGAGGGCGAAACTCTCCAGGCCAAGATCCGACGGGCGCCATTGCCCGCTTCCGCGGCCGTGGATGTTGCCATGCAGGTCGCCCGCGGTCTAGCCGCGGCGCACGGCAAAGGAATCGTTCATCGCGATATCAAGCCTTCCAACATCATGGTAACGCCCCAAGGCGTGAAGCTGCTGGACTTCGGCCTTGCCAAGTTCCACGGGGACCATAGTCTCACGCTGACGGGAACCACCATGGGGACTCCCTCTTACATGTCGCCGGAGCAGGCTCTACGCAGACCGGCGGATCACCGAAGCGACATCTGGTCCCTGGGCGTGGTGCTATACGAAATGCTCACTGGGCACTTGCCGTTCCATGGAGACAGCGCGCCGGCCATGCTCATGTCGATCGCCACCGATCCGCCGTCGCCCATGGAGAACGTGCCCTCCGAACTCGAGACGTTGATCCACGGGTGTCTGGCAAAAGAGCCTGGCGAGCGCTATCAGACGAGTGTAGCGTTACTGGATGATTTGGCGCGCCTGCGGGTTTCGGGCGACACACCGACCCAGACGCTGGTTGAGGACGGCGGCCACCTCCGTCAGGCGAGAGAAGCCAGCAGTCGTCCCATCGGCATTCGGGGGCCTTCGCAAACGCCGTCCCTTCTGAGAAGACGGCCCGCCCTGGCGCTGGCGTCCATCGCTGCGACACTGGCGGTCGTTGCGGTGGCATGGCTGTTATGGCGGGCCCGTGTTCCTGCGCCGGCTTCCACTGAGAAGCACGTGATCGTGTTGCCCTTCACTAACGTGGGCAACGACCCGGCCAATCTGCCGATCTGCGATGGCCTGCTGGAGACGCTCACCAGCCGGTTGAGCAGCCTGGAAGAACCGGGGCGGCATCTCTGGGTGATTCCGGCGGCGGAGGTGCGCCGGCGCAAGGTCGAGGACCCGACGCAGGCGCGGCAAGTTCTGGGCGCGAACCTGGTGGTCGCTGGCAGCGTGCAGCGCGATGCCAGCGGCGTGCGGCTTACGGTCAACCTGATCGACACCCTCAGCTCGCCTCCGCGGCAGATTGGTTCCGAAGTGGTTGACGACCGGTTGGGGAATTTTTCCGTGGTCCAGGACAAGGCGGTCGTCACGCTGGCCAAATTGCTCAAAGTGGAACTGAACCCCCGCGCGGTGGGCAGCGTGACGGGTGAATACAGCGCTGCGTCCGCGGCTTATGAAAACTATCTCAAGGGTGTGAGCTACCTCCAGCGGTACGACAAGTCCGGCAGCCTCGACGCCGCCGTCCAGTCGTTTGAAACCGCCGTGCATGACGACCCGCGTTTTGCTTTGGCCTATGCCCGGCTGGCAGAGGCTCTTTGGATGAAAGACCGCCTCAATCACGATCCCAAGCTCGTCGAGCGGGCCCTGAGGAACTGCCGGCTCGCGCAACAGATCAATGACCAACTTGCTCCGGTGCACGTCATCCTCGGGCGAATCTATTCCGCAACGGGCAAGTACGACCTGGCCATCCAGGAGTTTCAACGAGCCTTGGAGTTGGACGCGCACAGCGCGGAAGCCTATCAGCAGGTCTCGCGCGCCTACGAGTCGGCGGGCCGCACGGCCCTGGCGGAGGAGAGCCTGAAGAAAGCCGTCGCGCTGCGGCCCGATTACTGGGATGGCTACAACTCCTTGGGCGTGTTTTATTACCGCCAACACCAATACCCAAAGGCCGCGGAAGCGTTGCGCCGGGTGCTGGAGTTGACTCCCGACAACTCCGGCGCCTACAGCAACCTGGGACTGGTCCTGGGCCGAATGGGGGACCGGTCAGGAGCGCGCCAAATGTACGAGAAATCCATCTCGCTCAACCCGACTTACGCCGTGTACAACAACCTGGCAGGACTGTATTACCTTGACGGCGACTACGCCAAAGCGGCCGGGGCCTACGAGAAGAGTCTGAAGCTGAACGATCGTGACTTTCGGCCCTGGTCGGGACTGGCGTCTTCGTACGCCGCTTCGGGCGACCCGGCAAAGTCTCGCGCGGCGTATCAGAAGGCCCTGCAGATTGCCGGGGCGGAGGCAGCCCAGAATCCCAACAGCGCCGAGACACAGGGCGCCGTGGCTTATTTTTGCGCCCAGCTCGGAATGCGGGAGGAGTCCTCGAGGCGCCTCGGCAGCGCCCTGGCACTTGCCCCGGAGGATCCGTCAATTTTGTATCGGGCCACGCTGGTATACGAAGCCTTGGGTCAGAGGGCCAACGCACTCCAATCCCTGCGGGCAGCTCTGGCTCGCGGCTTTCCGAAGGAACGCGTCCAAAACGATCCGGATCTCGGTTCGTTAAGAAAGGATCCGGCGTTTCAGCCTTTGATCAAGTAAACTATCCAGACCACAAGGAGAAACCCGACACCATCAGTGGAGCGGCTACGGCAGCAGCAGCGCGTGGCGCATCGTCAGCACGCGGCCCGCTTGGTCCGCTCGCGGTCGATCAGCGCGCGCTTCCTCGCCAGGCCCCAGCGATACCCGCCCAACTCGCCGGCGCCGCGAATGACGCGATGGCACGGAATCGCGACGGCCACGCGATTGGTGGCACACGCCCGCGCCACGGCGCGTGTTGCGGAGGGCTTCCCGATGGCGGCCGCCACCTCTCCGTAGGACTGCACCTCGCCGTAGGGAATGGATTGCAGGTAGTTCCAAACGCGCACCTGAAACGCCGTGGCGTGAATGTCCAGCGGCAGATCCAGGCGCGGCCGATTTCCCTCCAGGTGGTTCCGCAATGCCTCGATCCACCTCTCGAACTCGGGCGGATGGGGCGTGCCCATAGGCTCGATCGCCGCCGCGGGATACTCTTTCCGCAGCGCGGCCAGCAACTCCTCCTGCGCGTCTCCGAACTGAATCGAACACAGACCCCGATCGGTGGCGCCGATCATCATGAGGCCCACGGGGGACTCCACCGCCACGCAGGTGATCGCGACGCCATGGCCTCCGCGGCGGTATTGGTTGGGCGTCATGCCCAGGCGCGTATCCGCCCGCTCGTACACGCGGCTCGATGAGCCGTAACCGGCATCGTACACCGCCGCCGCGACATCCCGCGACTCCCGCAGGCTCTGCTTGAGCTTGCGCAGCCGGCACGCGTCCACGTACTGTTTCGGCGTGAGTCCGACCGCCGCCTTGAAGCTGCGTTGCAGGTGAAAGCGGCTCAGGCCGGCGCGCGCCGCGAGATCGGCGAGGTCCGGCGACTCGTCGGGATGGGTCTCGATGTAGCGGCAGAGTTCCTGAATTCTCGCGTCGGGGCCCGCGTGGATTTCGAGCGGCCGGCACCGCAGGCACGGCCGCAGGCCATCGCGCTCGGCTTCCTGGGGCGTGCGGTAGAAACGCACGTTTTGCCGCAGCGGGCGGCGTCCCGCGCACGACGGGCGGCAATACACTCCCGTGGTGATCACGCCGTAGTAGAAGTCGCCGTCGCGGGTGCGGTCGTGCCGCTGGACGGCTTCCCAAAATAGATCGTTGTTCATGACCCCAGATTGCCGCATCTAGCGCTGCCCTTCCATCCGCTCCTTGCGGTGGAATTCCGCCGCTTCCGCCAGCATCCGTTGGATCTCCGGTGAATCGTGCAGCGCCAGGGCCTGCATGGCGGCCTTCGCGTCCGGCGCCCGGCCCCCCTTCACCAGCCCCAACAGGAACTCGATGGCGCGATCCTGGCGCGAGATACTGAGCGCGCGCAGGATCACCTGCCGGTAATCCGCATCGCGCGCGGAGTTCCACGCCTCCCGTAGTATCTCCACCGCCTCCGGCAAGCGTGAAGAGCCCAACGCCAGCGCGGCCTCCCCGCGAGTGTCCGGGTCCGACTTCAGGAATCCCGCCACAAACGCGATGCCCCGTTCGCGCTCCAGACTCAACAGCGAATCGAACACCTGGCCGATCACCGCGGCTTCTGTGTCGCCCAAGCGCGCCTTGAGCCGCAGCAGCAGGGCGCTTTCGCCTTCCATTTGTTCGAGGCCGCGCACTGCCTCGATGCGCACCGTGTGCGCTGCGTCGGTCAGGCCGTCCACCAAGTAGCGCAGAATCTCCTGCCTGGTCAGGTCCGGGCACGGAGCGAGGGCCAGCAGGCTGATGCCGCGCAGCGTCGCCGCCGTGTCCACCGATCCGCCGTAGGACGGCTCCATCTGCACGTGCCGCACGCCGCGCACAAACGGCGCCGATTCGCGATGGTCCAGCTCGACCAGGGCCTTGGCAATCGCGTTCTTGCCCCAACACTGCGGATCTTTTTCCGCCGGGTCTTCGAACAGCCGGTCGAACGCGCGCAGCAGCTCCGGCGCCAGGTCGCGGATCTGGAGCTCGGCCACGATCTTGGCCGCCTTGGCCACCATGAGGTTGACACGATCCCCCAATGCCCTGCGCAACGCCGCGGCTGCCTCGTCGCGGGGAGCGTCGCGCAGCAGGCTCAAGCGCTCGATCTCCTGTTCGATCCTGCGGTGTGCCATCAGCTCATGTACCAGCCGCCATTGACGTTGATGGTCTGGCCGGTGATGTATCCGTTGCCGGCCAGCATCACCGCGACATCGGCCACTTCCTCCACCGCGCCGAAACGGCCCACGGGAATCAAGTCGGGCCGGGCGTTGGGGTTGGCCGTCACCATGTCGGTCGAGATCAGCGCCGGCGCGATGGCGTTCACCGTGATTCCTTCCTTGGCCAGCAATTTCGCGTACCCGCGCGTCAATCCCAGCATGCCCGCCTTCGACGCCGCATAGTGCGGTCCTACGATACTGCCCGCCTGAGCCGCCACTGAGGATACGTTGACGATGCGGCCCCAGCGCCGCGCGCGCATGCCCGGGAGCACGGCTTGCGACACCAAAAAGCACGACGTGAGATTCACCGCGATCAGCTCGTCCCAATCCTCTTCGCGAATCTCTTCGATCTGCTGCACGCGCGCGATCCCGGCATTGTTGACCACGATCGAGATCGGCCCCAGTTGCTGTTCTATCGCGCGTACCGACTCCTCCACTTCGGTGCGCCGCGATACATCGGCGCGAATCGCGATGGCGCGTCTCCCGCCCTCGCGGATCTGCCGCGCGGCGCTCTCCGCGTCCTCCTCGCGGCCGCGATAGTTGACCGCCACGTCGTAGCCGGCGCGCGCCAGGGCGAGAGCAATGCCGCGGCCGATTCCGCGGCTGGCTCCAGTGACGAGCGCGACTCTGCCTTTTAGGGGGCCGCTCAGGTCGTCCATAGACTTCCAGGATAGCGGGTGTGATAGACTCACTGGCAACTGCGTGGACAACGAGAACAGCGGCGTGGCTGGCGTGTCGCAGATCGCCTTCGGGACCGTACGCCCGCACCCATAACCCGGCATCTTTTTCCAGGGCAAGGCATCCAATCACCTTTAGCGAGGAGAAACGATACATGAAAAGAACCGCAAGCGCACACTGGAGCGGAGATCTCAAAGCGGGCCACGGCACGGTGTCGACGGCGAGCGGAGTGCTTTCCAACTCGCCCTATTCCTTCCAGACGCGATTCGCAGAAGGCCGGGGCACAAACCCCGAGGAACTCGTCGCGGCGGCGCACGCGGGCTGTTTTTCGATGGCCCTGTCCGCACAACTGGCGGGGGCCAACCTCACCGCGGAAAGCATTGACACGGTGTGTACGATCTCGCTCGAAAAACAGGCCGACGGCTTTGCCATTACCGAGAGCCACCTGGAGTTGCAGGCGCGAGTTCCCGGCGCGAGCCAGGAAGCCTTCGACCAGGCGGTCCAGGCGGCCAAGACGGGCTGCCCGGTCTCCAAGCTGT
This sequence comes from Bryobacteraceae bacterium, assembly GCA_041485845.1. Classification (GTDB taxonomy): domain Bacteria; phylum Acidobacteriota; class Terriglobia; order Bryobacterales; family Bryobacteraceae; genus OMOG01. The sequence goes on along the minus strand of JBGPKH010000156.1, from coordinate 2,204 downwards.
ACAAGGCGAATATCACGTTGACGGCGAAGCTGCTGTAGGAGCCCCCCTCAAGGGGGGCCCAGAAGCGGCGCGGACGCTGGCGGAGGAAGAGGGATTCGAACCCCCGTGCGAGTTGCCCCGCAAACGGTTTTCAGGACCGCCGGTTTCAACCGCTCACCCATTCCTCCGTCCTTACTATTATACGTGGCGACGTGCGGGTATACGTGGTGACGCGCGAGCGTTGCGAGCGTGCCGCCCTTCACGCCACGCCCTTCTGCTGAAGCAGCCGATCGACCTTCTGGTTCAACTCCTTCAGGCTGGTCATGACCTCTTCGTGCAGGATCTTCTCCGCCGGCGGCAGCTTACGCTGAATGAAGAACGTCCCCCCAGGCTCGAGCACGCACCGCTGCACCTCGTCCAGGCTATCGAACCCCTGCCGGTGCAGGACCGTCATCAGCTCGGATCGCGTGAGCAATTCCTTGCCGAGCGCGTGCTTCACGATGTTTCCATGCTCCACCAACACGGTCGGTTTCCCTTCGAAGATCTGGTCCAACCTTCGGTGGCGGAACAGAAACCGCACGACCGCGTAGTTCATCGTCAGAAGCGCCAGGGCGCCGATCAGTCCGCCGGTGAGCGAGTTGTCGTTCCCGATGATGGCGTTTTGCACCGTGTTGGAGAGGGATAACAGCACCACCAGGTCGAAGGGGTTGAGCTGCGCCAGTTCTCTCTTGCCGAACACGCGGAGCACGATCACCAAAAAGAAATAAACCACCACCGGGCGGAGGATCTTCTCCGCCAGCGGCACTCCTGTCACGAAAATGTCCTTCCACATGCCGTTCGAAACCAGCCAACCGGGCATTCTGTTGCCTCCTATTTGCCGATTATCCCCGGTTTCCGTGTGTTTGGAAGGAAATCTCTTGGCTTCGCGCGAAGAATCCGTTAAAACAAGGAGAGTGGCCGGTGTTTTGGCCCTGTGGAAAGACTGTGGACGTAGTTGCATACCTGCGGAAATCGGGTTCGTCGCAGCTGAAAGCAAAGTACTTCGGCCAGGCGCCTGGCAGGCGCCCGGCGTCGTGGTTTATCCGGAGGCTAAACGACTCAAAATGAGGGGCAAATTCTCAATCGCGTATCAGGCGCGTGCGGAGCTAAGCTAGGTCAATCGCGCCATGTCAGCCCACACCACCGAAAAAGGTTTGCCGACCAATGTAGACGCCGAGCGATTCGTGCTCGGCTCGATCCTGCTGGACGACAGCTTCTTCATCCAGGCCGCCGGCAATCTGGAAGCGGAGGACTTCAGCCTGGAGAAGCACCGGCGCATCTTCAAGCGCATGGGCGATCTACACGAGCGCGCTGAAAAGATCGACCGCGTCACCGTCGCCAACGAGCTGATGAAGTTCAACGAGCTGGAGGCTTGCGACGGGTTGAGCTATCTGGTCTCGCTGGACGACGGGCTGCCCCAACTGCCCAACGTCGACAGCTACATCCGCATCGTCAAGGACAAGGCCGTCCTGCGCCGCATCATCCTCGCTTCGCAGCACATGATCAACCGATGCCTGCTCGACGCGGAGGACCCGGACCAGATCCTGGCGAGCGCCGAGGAGACCCTGCTCAAGCTTGGCGAGGCGCGGGTGAAGTCCGGGCTGCTGACCCCCGAACAGATTTTGCAGGATTACGAAGGCGGCATTAATGCCTTCCTCGATCCGAGTAAGCGCATCAAGGGCCTGAGCACGGGCTTCACTAAGCTGGATGAATACACCGGCGGCCTGCACGGCGGGGACCTGGTGATCATCGCCGGGCGGCCTTCGATGGGCAAGACGGCCCTGGCGCTGAACATCGCGCAGCACGTAGCGCTCAAGCTCAAGCAGACGGTGGCCATATTTTCGCTCGAAATGTCCCAGGAGTCGCTGCTGACCCGCATGCTGTGCACGGCGGCGCGCGTGGACAGCCAGCGGTTCCGCGCGGGCTACCTCACGCAAGAGGAGCGCCGCAAGCTGAACCACGCCCTGCACGAGCTGGTGGAAGCGCCGCTCTACATCGACGACACGCCCGGCGTGCACCTGATGGACATGCACGCCAAGCTGCGCCGCTTACAGTCGGATCGGGAGCTGGGGCTGGTGGTGGTCGACTACCTCCAGTTGATGAGCGGGCAAGGGCGTTTCGAGAACCGCAACCAGGAGGTCAGCGCTCTCTCCCGCGGCATGAAACTGCTGGCTAAGGAACTAAAT
>JBGPKH010000155.1:0-15326 GCA_041485845.1 Bryobacteraceae bacterium | reverse complement strand
GTCCAGAGCAGCGTGGTTAGGATGTGCGACTTACGCCTCATAAACGGATAGTACAACAACATCGCACCGGAACCCCTTGACGTACACGTCAGGGGGACACGCTCTGCCGGTTAAGCAATGCTAGCCACTAGCTCGATCCGCTCTGAGCGGATGGTCGGCCACTCGGAAAGAGGTCGGTTCTCCGAGGCCCAGAGTCAACGTGATCTGGATGCAAGTTCGGCGTCCCGCAGAACTGCCGTTTCGACCCACGCCGGATACCTGGCGACAACAGCCCTTACCACCACTCGATCATCGTGGCGACCCGAAGCGGCGTTAGCACAAGCCTGCAACCAGATTCGGAACGGGACCCGGTCCAAAATGCCTTTGGCGCGTATCCAAAATTAATGGGTGGACCGCCGGGTCCGCGGCGATGCCTTATCGACCTGTCGCGGTTGGGGAGAACCTCACTCTTAACGCGTAGGGCGGGGCCAGGGTCCTGCGCGGATCGGAGGTTTTGTTCTACCGCTTGACCGTAGCGCCATAGATGACGCGGAGCGCGCTGCGGACGTATTGCTCGTCGGTGAGCCCTTCCAGGGCGGACTCCGGAAACTGCACCAGCGAGTGGAAATAGCCGGCCAGCTCGCGGAAGAGCTCGACGCGCGCCGAGGGGTCATAGCCGTCGCGTTGCGCTACCGCCTGCACGGCCATACCGACCGCTTCCGGGCTGGCGAGGCTGCGCAGACGCGCGGCGAGATGGGGCCAGGCGAGCAAGGAATTGTATTTGGCGGGCGCGATCTGTTCCAGGTCGGGCTCCAGCCACTGGCGTTCGTGGGCCACTACGGTGTTGGCCGCTAGATCGCCCAGGCGTTGTCCCTTGCGGCTGACCAGGCTCGCAATTCCGCCGACCAGGTAGAACAGCGGCAGCATGTCGATGGCGCGCAGCAGGTTGCGCAGGACGATTTGCGTGAGTTGCAGGCGGAGTCCCTGAGCATCGATGACGCGCAGACCGAGGACGCGTTTGCCCAGCGTCTGCCCGCGCCAGCGCCACTCCAGCACGATCCCGTAGGCGATGGAAATGGCGAAGTAGAGCGCCACCCCGAGGGCGCGGGCGAAATCGGCGCTCAGTACGCCGAGGGCTTGCGCGACTTTGGCGGTGGTCGAACTGGCGGCGATGATGGCGGCGAAGTCGATCGCCCAGGCCAGGGCGCGGGTCACTGGGGTCGCGAGCTGGTACGAGAAGACGACGCCCTCCGGCGTCTCGATCGTGAGCGAGGATTGGCGCGTGCTCATTCCCGGCCGGCCCATCCGAGGAACGCCGCCAGCGCCAGCAGCTCGCAGACACCGAATCCGATTTTCAGTGAGTAGGGGATCACCGGCTGATGGTATTGGGAGATGAAGGCCTCGACCAAGCCCGCCCAGACCAGCATGGCGGCGGCTCCGGCCACGATGGCAATCAGGTCGTGGGCCACGGCGCGGAAGCGCTCGGAGCGTGAGTGCGGGCTGCCCCAGCCGATCAGCGCGCCGGCCAGAATGAAGCCGGCCTGTCCGCCGAGCAGGATCGCGGGAATCTCGATGGACCCGTGGGGCAGCAGCCAGCCGGCGAGAAAGGTGGCCTGGCCGCCGGCGAGGTAGTCGGCTGCCACCGCGCCCAGAATGACGCCGTTGAAGAAGAGCACGATCAGGGTGCCGGCGCCCCAACTGATTCCCGCGGCCATGGCCAGCACGGTGACGCGGATGTTGTTGGTCATCAGCTCCGCCGAGAAGGTCGCCTTGGCCCCCTTGAGACGGTCGGCCTTAGCGCTCTCCTCTTTGGCCACGCGTTCCGCGGGCGTGGTCATGAGGCCGGGGAAGGGCATGAGCACGGCCTTCGCCTGCGGGTCCTGACGGATGACGAACCAGCCGAACGCGCAGCCGAGCAGCGTGACCGCGGCCGCGAGGCGGAATGCGCCGAGGTGGCGTCGAAACGCCCGCGGGAATGCCAGGAGCAGCGGCTTCCAACGGATGCGGAACGGCGCGCGCGTTTCGTGGATCTCGGTGTAGGCGCGGGAGACCAGCGATTCGAGAAACGCCCGCACGCGCGGCTCGGTGGCGAAAGTGTCGAGGCGGGCGAGGTCCGCCGAGCAGCGCTCATATAGATAATGAAGCCGCTGGATCTCGGGCAACGGCATGCGGCGCTCGGGCTCGGTTTCGATCCCGTGGAGCACGGTCTGCAATTCGTCCCAGTACGGCTTTTCGGCCTGAACGAAGCGCGGCAGGTCCATAATCATAGCGCCTGCCTCCGCTTCACCTCGAGGTACTCGGCGGTCACTTCGGCTTTGATGCGGTCGAGGTTGACGATGGCCAGCTTGACGCCGTGGTTTTGCAGGGCGAGAGCCAGCGTGCGCATGCGGTTCCACAGCAGTTGGCCGGCGAGGCCTCCGTAGAGGGTATCGAGACTCTCGGGGGGCGTGCCGGTGAAGAGCTGCTGCATGGCGGCGGTGCGGGTGACATTGACCACCACCAGGTGACGGCGCGCCAGCAGTGGGACTTCGTGCTCGAAGGTCTCGGCCAGCAGGGCGTCGTCGAGCGAGGTGAAGAAGACGAGCAGCGAGCGGCGGCGCAGATTCAACTGCAAGCTGGTAAAGACCTCGCGGAAATCGGGGCTGACGCGCTCGGCGCGCAGGTTGTAGATAGTCTCGCGGCAGAGGCGGAAATGGTCCATGCCGCCGCGGGCGCGGACGAAGCGATGGGTGCGGTCGCTGAAGGTCACCAGGCCGAAGCGGTCGCCCTGTCGCTCGGCGACCAGCGCGAGGTGCAGGGCGGCGTTGACGTAGCTGTCGAGGATGCCTTCGCGCGCGGAGAGGCGCGAGGAATCGATCACCGCGTAGACTTCCTGCGCGTGCTCCACCTGGAAGAGCTTGACGACGGGGAATCCGCGGCGCGCGGTGGCTTTCCAGTGGATGTCCTCGAAGCTGTCGCCGGGCAGGTATTGGCGGAGGTTATCGAACTCGCGGCCCTTGCCGACCTGGCGCCGCATGCGCAGGCCGGGGTCGGCGGTTTTGAGGAAGAGCGCGGCGGTGGCGCGATCGCGGAGATTGGGGTAGACGCGGAAGGTGAAGTCGGGGTGGCGGTCTGCGCGGACGAGCCACAGGCCGAGCGGCGAGGGCGTTTCCAGGTGGAGCGCGGGGAGCCGGTGATCGCCGCGGAGTTCGGGGGTGACGGGGAAGTCCACTTGCCAGGGGCCAGGGTCCAGGGGCCGGGGGCCGGGGCTTTCACCACCCGATACTCCTTCGGGCAAGGTTGCGGCTAGACGGAAAGGGATCGGGCTTGCGGAATGATTTTCGATGGTGATGGGGATCGCGGCGGCGACGCCTTTCGTGAAGCGCTGGAATAGCGGGGTGCGGACCTGGAGCGACTCGATGCGTTGCGAAGCGCGCAGGGCGTCGATGGCGGCTACGATTGCAAGGACGAGCAGCACGGCGGCGCAGGGCGCGAGCAGGGCGGGGGAGAGGCCGGCCGCGGTCGCGGCCGGCAGCGCGATGGCCGCGGCGTCGAGCAGCAGGCGATGCGACGGTACGATCATCGCGGAACCGGCACCTCGTGCAGAATTTTGTCGAGTACTTCGCTCGGCCGCATGCCTTCCAATTCCGATTCGGGACGCAGCAGCAGGCGGTGCTCGATCACCGGCGAGGCCACCGCGCGGATGTCGTCGGGGCTCACGAAATCGCGGCCGGAGAGGGCAGCCCACGCACGCGACGCCCGCAGCAGCGACTGCGTAGCGCGCGGACCGGCGCCCACCAGAATGTTCTCGTCGGTGCGGGTGCGGCGCACCACCTGCACGGCGTAATCGACCAGCGGATCGGTGACGCGAATCAGCGCCAGCGCGTCGCGCAGCTCGGCCAGTTGCGGCTCGGAGAGGCAAGAGGTCACTTCACCGCGTTCCAGGACGGCCTCGGGCGCCTGTTCGTTGAGGCTGCGGCGGCCGAGCGAAAGCTCCTCGTCGTTGGCGGGCCACGTCATGGAGATCTTGAGCATGAAGCGGTCCTTCTGGGCTTCGGGGAGCGGGTAGGTGCCTTCGGACTCGATCGGGTTCTGCGTGGCGAACACGGTGAAGTTCGGCGACAGGCGATAGCTTTCGCGATCGATGGTCACGGTGCGTTCCTGCATGGCTTCGAGGAGCGCCGATTGCGTCTTGGCGGGCGCGCGGTTGATTTCGTCGGCCAGCAGAAACGTCGTAAACAGGGGACCCTTGACCAGCGAGAATTCGTTGCGCTGGAGATTGAAAACGTTGTTGCCGGTGATGTCGGCGGGCATCAGGTCGGGGGTGAACTGGATGCGCTTGAATTCGGAGCCGAGGACCGCGGCCAGCGTGCGCGCGAGCAGCGTCTTGGCGAGGCCGGGGACCCCTTCGATGAGCGCGTGCTGGTTGCAGAGGATCGCCACGAGGGAATAGCGGATGGCGTCGTCCTGGCCGATGATCACTTTGCGGACGCCGGCGAGCACGGACTCGATGGTGGATTGGAATTGGTCGAGGGTCAAGATTTTCCTTTCAGGATGCTCTGCACCTGGCGAACGGCTTCGAGGGGGTCGGCCGAGGCGCCGACGATGGCGGCGGCCTGCTGGAGGCGGTCGGGCGGGATGCCGCGGCGGTTGACGGCGAGCCATTCCTGCCAGCAGGCGGCGGCCAGTCGGGCGGGCGGAATGTGGCGGCGGAGAAGCGTGAGCAGGCCGGCATGCGAGGTCCTTCCCGAGAGGCGGACCGCGTCGCGCGTGGCGGGCGGCGGAAAGGCGGAGGCGTTCCTCCAGATGAAGAGCGCCGCGCAGAGGGCCAGTCCCAGCGCCATCCCGGTGAGATGGAATCGGCGCGCCAGCCCCACGACGCTGCCGGACTCCGCGATTCCCAGGTGGCGCTCGTCGAATACGATGCGCGGATAGGAGCCGAGGGCCGCGGAGATCAACTCCAGGCGGTCGGTGGAGACCGTGGATTGGTTCGTGAAATCGTCGCTTTCGGCGAACAGCACGATGCTGCCTTTGCCGAAATCGCGCTCGATGGCGAGCAGCTTGTGCGCGACGCGGTCGAGAACATTCCACTCGCGGGCTTCGGCGAAGTACAGCCTGTGGACGTGCTTCTTGTCCGCGTCGATGGCGAAGCGGACGTGCCACGCGCGGGCGAGCTCGCCTCCCAGGCCGAGGTGGGTTTCGGATTTGGCAGCCAGGGCGGCGATCGCGCGATTGCCGCGCCGGGCGAACTGCTCGACGCGCTTTACGGCTTCGGCATCTTCGGCGAACGAACCGACGTCGAGGGCCAGCAGAAGCACGGTGGCGCCGTCTTCGCGCACGGTTTCAAGCGGCAGGTAATTGCGGCTGGTAGCCACGCCGGGCAGGCGCGCCAGGCTGTCGAAGAGCATCTTGGCGCCCATGGGGTCGCTGCGCAGGCTGGAGTATTCGGGATAGAGATCGCCGGCCGCGAACTCGATGCCGAAGAGGTACACGACACCGGCGGTGAAGCCCGCGGCGAGAAGGACCAGGAGCACGGCGCTTCTCATAACCACCTTGTGGGGCTGCATGGGAGCCAACCAAGCAAGGGCGGGTTGACAACCTGCCCGCAGGTTGACAACCTGCCCCACATTGTCATGCGGCCACCCGCTTCATTTCGTCCGTGCGCCGCCGGAATTCCGCAATGTCTTCACCGGCGACTTCGTGCATGCCGTACCAGGCGCGCTCGAAAGCTACGATGTTGGCGGTAAACAGGCCGCGCGCCTCGGCATGCTCGCGCGCTCTGCGCCGCAACTCCGCTTCGTACTCGCGGTTGGTCTTTCCGGGGTGGATGGTGATGAGCTCGCGCCGGCCGAGCCATGCGAGATTGGCCAGATAGAACGCGCGCAGCGCAAGCCGCAAGTTGTCTTCGCGAAGGCAGCGCTCGGCAAGCTCGATCCAGCTTTCCTCGGGGAGACGGTCGGGAGTGAGATCTTCAGCATCCAGACGGACGGGTTCCAGACCAGCGACTGCGGCTCCGGCGGGCTGCGCGCGGCGAGAACGGCGCTTGCGCCAGGCCATCCAGGCGGTCAGCAGGACCACCGCGAGCATGAGCACGGAGATGCTCGAATGCAAGCCGGAGCTCGGGGGCGCGCCGGGTTGCGACTGCGGGAAACGGTCGCCGAAGATCCAGCGGATAAAACGGCCGAAGGCATCGGCGACCACGCGGCTGGCGGTGCGGATGCCGGCGATCATGTGGTCGGCCATGCGCAGCAGCCAGGGACTCTTCGACGCAGATGCCGGCGCGGGCGGGAGACGCCAATCGTATTCGTGCGCCTGCATGGTCTGTTGGACGGACTTTTCCAGGTCGGCGGAGGAAACGGCGGCGCGAGAGACGGCGGCGGAGGAGCTCACGGCCACGGCCAGGAGGAGCACAAGAACCGGAGTGCGCAGCAGGCGGAGTCCGGCGCGCAAATCTTCCCCGGTTTCCATCGACTCTCCGCGGAAACAGCGCACGCCATACACCGCCTGGATGAAGGGATCGAACGCGATCCAGGATACCGCGATCACGAGCATCGCGAACAGCGGATTTAAGACGAAAAAGGCGCCGCTGCGGCTGAAGGCGGATTCATAGCCGGTGAGAATGCGGACGAGTTGCGGAAGGAGTCCCAGGAAAACCGCCAGGTTCACGGCGACCAGGAGCCACAGGAAGGTCAGGATGGGAAGCAGGGTCCAGCTTTGCGCGGTTTGGCGGCCGGCCAACTCCCGCGCCCGGGCCATGACTTGCCGCGGGTCGAGATCCTCGCGGCCGCTCAGGACCGCGGTGTTGCGATAGAAGGCGACGGTGGCGGCGAGCGGGAACATCACCAGCAGGGCGATGGCCATCATGGGGAGCTTGGTCGCGCCGAAGAAGCCCTGGCCGGCGGCCAGCCGCCAAATGCGGAGGCGCGTCCACGGCGTATCCGTCGCGCCGGAGAGTTGGCGCTGCAAACGGCCCGCGAACACGGCGCGCCAGCAGTTCATCCAGAGCAGCAGAAGCGCCAGTACCAGGGCTTCGAGAGCGCAAGTGGAATCGGAGGTGCGGGGATTGGTGATGTCGTTCCAGTAGCGCAGCAGGCCAAGGGCGAAGGGCAGGCTGCCGGTCCAGTGACAGAGGAAGGTGGCGAGCGGCGCCTGGCGCAGCAGGTGGACGGCGTCCTCTAAGTGGGACAGGCCTCCTGGCCCGTCCGGCCCACAGCCCCTCACGGTCGCGGCTCCGTAGCAGTTTGCTCCATGCGCGTGCTGATCAGGAGGAAGGCCTCGCCCGCGCCGTAGAAGACCACCCAGGCGAGGAGGATGCCCGCTAGCGCGATGGCCGTTGGGAGCAGGCGCCGCATGCCTGTCTGGCGAGACGCCCCGGTGCGCACCAGCGCGTTCAGGCAGGAGGCGCACAGCAGGCGGGCTTGGTGCTCGGTGACACATTCGCGGCAGAAGTTGCGGCCGCACCCGGGACAGCGGCAGACGGCCTCGCGGGCTTCGTGGTTCCAGCAGCGTTGTTGGATGGCGAGGCCGCTCATACTGGATCCTGGCGCGGCATCAGGATGAGAGCCGCACCCACCAGCCCGAGCACCACGCAGATTCCGGCATCCACCTGGCGGAGCAGCAGGTAGCTGGGAAGGGCGGCCAGCGCGCTGGGGTCCGGCATAAACGGGCGGTTACCCATGGCCACGCCCGCCATGATCTGGCGCAGGTAGTAGACGGAGCCCAGTGCGATCAGTGTGGCGATGGCGAGCTTTTGCATCGCGGCCCGCAGAATGCCGCGGTAGTGCTGGAGAAACATGACGACGGCGCCGGCGATTTCGACAACGGCCAGGCCGTACCAGATCCACTGTGCGGTGCGCGTCATGGAGTGCAGGGTCAGGATGTTGAGGGCGGCGTCGGCGAACAGGCTGGCCACGAAGATGTCGGATGCCAGGGTATGGGTGCGGGCGGGGTGTGGGACAGGTGGGTGCATCGAAGCGTTGACCGGCAAGGCCGCCGGTCCTACGGTGCGTTCTTCGAGGGCCTTGGCCCAATTCCCTTCCACGATGCCTTGCACCTGGCGAATGCGCGGCTCCACCTCGGCGAGGAATTTTCGCGCGGTCCACGTTCGGTAGATCGAGGGTAGGTTGTCGCGGCTCACCGCGGTGTAGATCCGGCAGGAGCAACTGCGGGCGGACGATAAGTACAGCCAGGAAACGAAGAGGCAGACGGCCGCGGTCCCCAGGGCGAGCGAAGCCCAGGGGGCGCGAGTACGGGCGGCGAGAAAGACCGCCAGCCACAGCGCGGCGATCACGGCGGCCCGTGTGGAGATGTGGAAGCGGGAGCCGCCGGCCACCACGATGGCTTGAATATCGCGCAGATAGAATCGCTTGTATTCCTCGCGGAAGCGCAGGGACCTCACGGAGAGCAGATGGTCGGAGGCGATCCACAGGGTGGCGCCCTGAAGGAATCCGCGGCGGTGGCCGGGGAGCTGCCGGTAGGAGTCGCTCATCTCGACCCCCGGAATCGGCCGGAAATCAGGTAGACGATCCCCACGGTCCACAGGCAGATCTCGGTCAGCGAAATCAGGACGGCGGCCACGAAGCGCCAGCGGTTGCGCCGCACCAGGCTGAGGGGCCGGCTCCATTTCATCACGGAGAGCACCAGGCTGGCCGGCGCGGCGATGAGGGTGAAGGGGTAGAGCAGCAGGGAGAGCAGGGGCAGGATCAGGGCGGTGGAATCGTAGAGGGTGCGCGAAGCGTCCAGGTTGGCGGACCTGGCTTTTCCCGCGCCCGCCGCCACGCACGACGGGCACCAGACCTCGTTCCCGGACTCCACCGAACAGAGCTGGCAGACGAAGCGGCCGCACTGGTGGCACGCAGCCACCGCGCGCTTCGAGGGATGGTCGTAGCAGGCGGCTTCGCCATCGAGCGCGGCCTCGGTGCGCACCGGCACGTGGGACTGCGACAGAAGCGCGGGGAAGACCCGCACCTGGTTGCTCGAGCCGCACGACGTGCAGATGGCGGCATCGCCCGCGGCAAGCTCCCATTTCGGCAGGGGCGTGTCGCAGCGTGCGCAGGGGACGGGCATGTCGAGATCAGTTCTGCCGCTTGACCACGCGCGTATCGCAAATCATGTCGTGCAACCCGCGTTTTTGAGCATCGAAACCGACGATGATGTATCCGATGCCCAGAATCAGCCCGCTGAGGACCTTGGCGAAATAGCGTCCGACCGCGCGCCCGAGGCTGACGCGCCCGCCGCCGGGACGGAGGACCTTGAGGCCGACGGCCAGTTTCCCCGGGGTGGCGGAGAGAGTGCTGCCGACGAAACCGGCCTCGTAGCTGCACCCGATCACCATGTTTACGAGGTACACGATGCCGAGCATCCCCATCATGCCGGCGATAGCTGCGGTCGGGTCGGCGCCGGGCTGTACGTTGGGAATGGCGACGAGCGAGCCCAGCAGGGCGAACTGCACGATGCTGCCGGCCACCATGAGGATGATGGCGTCGATCAGCCAGGCGAGCACGCGGATCCAGAAACCCGCATACTGAGTGGCCGCAACCGGCGCGACGCCTTCGCGCAATTTTTGCGCGTAGTTGTCCTTGCACGCCGGACAGATGAGCAGGTCGCCGAAACGCGCCAGCTCATCGGCCGTCGAGGGGCGGCCGCATTCGGCGCAGTACAGGGTTCCCGGACCAGAGGCTGGGGACATTCGACTCTCCTCCGAGGGGCATCATTTGACGGTGAAGTTGACCGAGGCGGCCATGTTTTCCCAGGCGAGCTCGAGCTTGCCGCGATTGGCGCCCGCGCTCGAAAGCGTGATGCGGAACTGTTCCACGGGGGCCGCAGGTTTGCTCATGGTCATGGCGACGCGTCCCACGTCCGAACCCTTGTCGTATTCGGTTCCCCAACTGAACTTCTTATTCACGATGAGCTGCCACTTGCCGGCGTCCAGATCCACCCACAGGGTGTAGTCGCCCTTGGGCACGGCGAGGCCGTTGATATCCAGGTCGGCATCCGTGTGGATTTGCGTGGCTTCGTCGGCGCCGGTGCGCCACACGGGATACGTACCGTCGTTCTTGAGGATGCTCTTGTCGCCGAAGATGGTGCGGCCCCGAACCGAAGGCGCGGAGTAGCTAATGTTGATGGTCTTGCCGCCGATGGCGACGGCGGTTTCCTTGACGGGGCTCGCCGTATTGCCGGCCGTGCGTGAGAATTTCTTGGGGCCCTGGGCCAGGCCAAGGGCCGCGGTTGTGGCGATGAGTATGGCTGCGGTAAGTGCGCGCTTCATGGATGTGCCTCATTGTGAGTATATAACGAGGGCTGCGGCGTGCTTATTCCCGCCGGCCGCTCCCGGCCGCTCCCTAACCCGGCAGAGCCGGAACCGAACAGGGAGCCGTTTGGACAGGGAGGCGCGGAGCACGCGGAGGAACGCGGAGAAGATCAAGAGAAAGTCAATACCTGAGAGAACCGAGGAAGCGGAGGTGCCGGGAACTGTCGCCCTGAGACTGGACGATCCAAAGAGTTCACCGGAGCGACGCGCACCGCCGAAAAATCCTGCCAATTTCGGCCGGAATTCAACTCGGTAGGCACTTACGGTCGCGGCTCGGTAACGATCTCCTGCGCCCGCAACCCCAGCTTCTTCAGCAGCGCGATCGCTTGGGCGCGCTCGGCCGCGGTGAGGCCGGACGCGGCGCCCTCCATGGCCTGCACGTGGTCGGCGAAGGCGCACGAGATCAGGTTGCGGCCGGAGGCGGTCAGGTACACGACGCGGGTGCGCCGGTCGCCGGGGTCGTTGCGGCGCTCGACCAAGCCCTTGCTTTCCATCCGGTCGACCGCCGTGGTGATGGATCCGCTGGTCAGCCGGATCAGAGAGCCGATGGCGTTGACCGGCAGGGGGCCTTTGTGCAGGAGAGCTTCCAGGACGGCGAAGTCCGAGAGGCCGATCCCCAGGGACTCGATATGCCGTTCGGCGTGCGTGCGCAGGGCGTCGTAAGCTTTCCAGAGGATCAACCAGAGATGCAAGCCGGTCGTTTTCACGTCGTGAATCCTTATCGATATCTTAGCATCAATTATCTTGAGGTGAAGATAAATGGCTGAATATCGAAGCGTGGCGCACATCTTTACGGCGCCCCAGGCGCACGATGGGGACGGAGTGGAATTGCGGCGTGCGTTTCCGGGAAACGCGTTGACGGATCTGGATCCGTTCCTCCTGCTGGATCAGATGGGTCCGATGGATGTTGCGCCGGGAGAGGCTCGTGGATTCCCGCCGCATCCGCATCGCGGCTTCGAGACCGTGACCTACCTGCTGAGCGGCGAGATGCAGCACCGCGATTCGTGGGGTAACCACGGAGTTCTGCGGCCCGGAGACGTGCAATGGATGACCGCCGGATCGGGCCTGGTGCATTCGGAGCTGCCGGGCGAGGGCCTGGTCAAGGACGGCGGGCGGCTGCACGGCTTCCAACTATGGATCAATCTGCCGCGCCGCGACAAGATGATCGCGCCGCGGTATCAGGACACGACGTCGGAGCGCATTCCGGTGGCTCGCGACGCGGAGGGGAAGGTGGCGGTCAAGGTGATCGCGGGAAAGGCGCTGGGGGTGGACGGGGTGATCGACACGCGCATACCGATTCTCTACCTGCACCTGACGCTCCAGCCGGGGGCGGAGTTTGTGCAGGAGGTTCCGCGGAGCGAGAACGCGTTGGCTTTCGTGATCGAGGGCGAGGGCTCGTTTGGCGGCAAAAAGGCAGGCCAGTATCAGGTGGTGATGTTCGACCGCGCGGGTGACGCGGTGCGGATCGCGAATCCCGGGGCGAAGCCGCTGAGCGCCTTGCTGATCGCGGGTGAGCCGATCGGCGAGCCGGTGGCACGGTATGGACCGTTTGTCATGAACAGCCGCGAGGAGTTGCAGCAGGCTGTGGAGGATTTTCGTCAAGGGCGGATGGGGGTGCTGGCCTAAGTTGCCGGATTGACCGGGAGGGGTGGCTTTGCCGCTTCCAGCTCGTCCCTCTCCGCGGCGGAATTGTGTTGCGATAGGCTCGTCGTACTCGTTGCGAGCGCACAGTAGCGCTCGCGGAACCAATCGCGCGCACTCGGTTTTCCGCTCCGCCACGTCAGACGGATTTCGATACCGGAGAACATTTCGGCCGCTACCGGCTGGGCACGAATCAGCACCATCGGCGGCACACCGCCGGCGTCCTGCACATAGACCAGTACAGCCGGCGCCGCTTGACCTCGGAGTTCCTCGGCTGGTGCGCTCCCTACCGCCAGCATTGCCATCGTCACAATCGGTGTCGCTCGCATTCTGCCTCCCGCGGGTGGCTAAGCGACAAGCGAGGGGAAGAACTACAACGGCGGTCTATAATTCTTTGCCATGTCTGAGGCGCCTTCAGCGGAAATCACACGATTGTTGACGGCTTGGGGCGGTGGGGATGAGTCGGCCCTCGAACGGCTCACCCCGCTGGTATACGGGGAGCTACGCCGACTGGCCCGCATCCATATGCGGCGCGAGGCTCCTGGCAACACCCTCCAGACGACGGCCCTGGTGAATGAAGCGTATCTTCGACTGGTGGACGTAACCAGCGTTCGCTGGCAGGATCGGGCCCACTTCTTCGCCGTTTCAGCCCGGATGATGCGGAGGATCTTAGTCGATGCGGCCAAAGCCCGCGCCCGGGTGAAACGCGGCGGCGGAGCGCTGCACTTCAACCTGAACGAATCGATCGACGCGGCCCCGGTACGCGCCAGGGAGTTGATCGCCCTGGACGAAGCGCTCGACAGCCTGGCTCAGTTTGACCCGCGCAAAGCCCGAGTGGTCGAGATGCGTTTCTTCGGCGGCTTGAGCGTGGACGAGACCGCCGAAGTTCTGAAGATCTCTCCGCAAAGCGTCATGCGCGACTGGAAGCTGGCGAAGGCGTGGCTTATGCGGGAGTTGATGTCCTGATCACTGGAGACGGACGCGGAACAAATTCCAATCCGCAGCGAAGCCAAACAAAGATGTTGACAGCAGCAACATCTCCACAAACTAACTGGTCGACTTAGCGGTCGCGCATGAGAACCCGGCCGTCTCTCGTCTGTTCGGGCCGGGCGTCGCCCGATCACGCGGCTCACGAGCCCACAGTGCGCCGACCGGGCCCCTGGCGCGACCGCGGGGCGGAAGGCGCCGGAATCGGCCGCCGTGCGGGCGGCGCAGGCGAGAGCCGCCGCCAGGCAGTCGCGGTTCCGCTTGGGCACGTCCCAGTCGCGGGCGCTTCCTGCTCGCGGCGTTCGGCGCGTTCCATCGCGCGCCCGCGGGCCAATCGGCGGGAGGCGTTGCCTCGTGGCCGCCCCGCACCGCGCGCTCCGAGTTTTCCCTCCACCTTGATACCGGTGGCTGTGATGAAGCCTGCCCGTGCAGACATTAACTCAACACGAGTTCAAGCGTGAGTGCTGGAAGGGCTGGATCGCCCGGGATCCGGTATCCGGTATCCGAACATCCGATGCCAAAACCCTAGCCGAAGCCCAGTTTCGCAAGCTGCACGCCGCCGGTGCGAATCCGGGCTCGAGCTCCATCCTTTCCATTACCTGGGAACGTCCTCGTAGCGTGGCAAATGTTCGCGGCATGACCTGACGTCGCCCACTCCAACCCGACAGATCCAGCCTTCGTAGCATATGCGGCCGCCCTACTCGAAATCCACGTAGCCGCGCTTTCGCAGGAAGCGGAAATAGCCCACGAAATCAAGCTTCACCGGACCTAATTCCAGGCGCGTCAGCCGCTTCACCTCGGCCAGGTTGCGATGACCGTCGCACCAGTAGAGCGCGAGAATCGCAGTGGTGTCCCAGGCGCCGGAAGGATATCCTTCGCGCTGGTCCGGTGCGATCTCGTCCAGCGGAATCGTTCCGAATCGCTTGCGCTTCACAACTATCCTCGCGGCCTCGGCAGCTTGCGGATCGGGCGGCGGTGGGGTACCCTCTGCGTCCGGTCCCATACCGGCGGCCGCACGGAAACGCTCGGCCTGATCTTTGCCGAACTGCTGTAGTCCTGCGGCCAGAGTTGTCAATCGCCGCGGCTTCTCGCCCGGGATGAGGCGCTGGACCGAAGTTACCGCCTGGCTTTCCCGGTCGACCTCGTACTGGATCTTCTCCAGCGCGTCATACAACAGCCGCGCGCGCGCCGGTTTGTCGAGGGTGTTGTAGATCGCATCCAGCAGGGGAGCGCTGGCCTTCACGATCTGTTGGTAACCGCGATTTTGCGCCAGCTCGGCGAGCCATAGCGCTTCCGGCTCGCCGGCCGCCGCAAGGTAGTAGAGGTAGGCGGCGTTCACGATGGCCAGATCGCGCAAGGATTGCGGGTCGACGCGGTCCGGCGTGTCCTCGCTGTTGTGGTGCGTCTCGACGCCGCTGCCGCTGTACGGCCACGCCGTGGGAATGCCCACCATCGGCTCGCTGATATAGGTATCGGTGCCGGTCATGAACGGCTTTTCGTGCCAGGGGCGCTTGACCCTGGGGAAATATTCTTCCGCCAGGCGCAAAATGAACGCGTCCACGTAGGACTTCGCCACGTGCGGGTTCATGTAGAAGGTGTATTCGGTGCCGGCCAGGTTATAGAGACCCGCGGGGGTATCGATACACATGGCGGCCACGGTGCGCCGGATGCGCTCCGGATGGTTCGCTACGTACGGCATCGAGCCGTACATCTCACCCATGAACAGAATGCGGATCGACCGCTTGGGGCGCGGCAGCTTGCCGGCGGCAATCAGGCGGTTGAGCGCGGCAACCGACTCCAGTTGGGCGGCGGCGCCGGTGGCGTTGTCTTCCGCGCCCTGCTCAGATGTGTGTCCGAGTGTGAGCACTTCTTCACCGGGACCGTCGCCGGGGATGATGCCGGTGGTGTAGGGATAGACGCCGGAGTAATAGCGCGTATCGACGGTGGCGCGCACTCGGACAGTCCGATGCGCCGCCAGCAGTTTGCGCAAATATGCCGACTGGCGGGGAGTAATCGAAAAAGAGAGCAACGGAGTGCTGCTCTTGATGAAGGCCCAGCCGTTATCGCCCCAGGCATTGATCCACTGGCGTCCGTCTTCCAAGCTGGGATTTTCGGTGAAGGTGTTGATGGCGCCGAGCGCTCCTTTCTTCGCCAGCAGCCACTTGATCCCCGCGGGATTCTCCGCGCACAGGACCAACTTGCCGCGGATGTCCGCAGCGGGCGTGTACTCTACCACCTCCGCCGTGATGCCGCCCGCCGGAGTCGGCCCGCTCCACATGCCTAACGACGCGGGAACCTTTTGATAATCGGCCAGCACGCGGATGGCTTCGGGTGCGTCGGGATCGAGGAGTTCCAAACGCGCGCTCCGTGCATCCCAGGCCAGCGGCTCCGTCCAATAGCCGAACTGAGTGACGCCGTCGGCGGGCACATT
>JBGPKH010000154.1:0-15532 GCA_041485845.1 Bryobacteraceae bacterium | reverse complement strand
GCCTCCGGATGCCCGTCAAATAAGGCTTTCGCCTCAATCGTGCGCCCTCCTATTGCTAAATGAAAGAATATAATAGAGCCACGGTGCGTCCTGAAAGACGCGAACTTCTCGCGGGTGCAAGTCCCGTCCGGGTAAGCGCCAGAGCACCCGGTAGCAGGCCCCAGCCGAACGGAGAGATCCCACCGGCCACAGCGGGGCGTCGAAAGCCTGTGAAAGAGCAGGGAGCAAAGAAGCGGGCCGCAATATCAAGTGAACGCTGCAGCCTCGTCAAATTATCAGCCGAAAGGTGTTTGGGAGGGCCGAGCCGCTCATGTCACGGCGAAGGCAACAGACAGCAACCTGGACAGGAACGGTTGCTGGACCTCTCCGGGGTAGAGGGCGGTGGCACGTTTCGAAAGAAGAACGCGGAACAGGAGAGACCCTACCTGGCAGCCAAGTCGGGCGAAGACCGCTGGTATAAAGCCGGACGGCTGAAATCGAGCGGAGCCGGGAGGGAGTCCGAGGGGCTCGTAGTACCGAAGAAGGCGTGCAAGACAACACGCTGGAGGGAAGGGGTCCTGCTTTGATCAAGCTGGTGTAGAGGTAAGCGCGAGGGCATGCCGGAAACGGAAAACAACCCGGTTTTAGTAGATAAAGTGCGAGAACTCCAACGCCAGCTATATGTGTGTGCCAAGCAGAGTAAGACGCGGCGATTCCACGCGCTGTATGACCGGATCCATCGGAGTGACGTCCTGTGGAGAGCGTGGATGCGAGTGCGCAGCAATCGGGGAGCGGCAGGCGTGGATGAAGTCACGCTGCGATCCATCGAGGAGCAGGGGACGGCCCAATTTCTCGAAGGGATACAGGCCGACCTGAAGGCAGGCCGATATCGCCCCTCACCGGTGAGGCGGCAGTATATAGACAAAGGCGACGGAAAGCAGCGGCCACTGGGGATACCAACGGTGCGAGACCGAGTGGTGCAGATGGCGGCGAAGATCATGATCGAGCCGATCTTCGAGGCGGATTTCGAAGCAAGCAGTTATGGATTTCGTCCGAAGAAGAGCGCAACGGAGGCCCTGGAAGCGATCCGCATAGCGGGTAACCAAGGGCATGACTTCGTGGTCGATGCAGACATCAAGGGCTACTTCGACAGCATTGATCAGAAGAAACTGATGGTGCTGGTGGAGGAGCGCATCTCGGATCGAAGGGTGTTGAAGTTAATCCGCAAGTGGCTGGAGGCCGGGGTGATGGAAGACGGGACGGTGAGGGAGACGCTGGCGGGGACCCCGCAAGGCGGAGTGATCTCGCCGTTACTGTCCAACATCTACCTGCACCTTCTGGATCGGCTCTGGGCGAAGAAGTGTGGATCGTTCGGGGTGCTGATCCGGTATGCCGACGATTTCGTGGTGATGTGCACGACGGAACCGAAGGCGAAGGAGGCACTTCGACAAGTCCAGTTTGTGATGAGCAAACTGGGGTTGGTGCTGCACCCGGAGAAGACGCGGACGGTGAACTTGAGTGGCGGCAAGGAGGGCTTTGTATTCTTGGGCTGCACGATTCGAAAGAAGCGGAGCATACAGCGGAATCCGCGGCGGTACTACACGCAGCGGTGGCCGTCGCCCAAGGCGATGAAGAAAATCCGGAAACGCGTGCATGAGTTAACCGACCAGCGGCAGAGCGGGAAGGATGTAAAGCAGATCATCGCTAAACTGAATCCCGTGCTTCGGGGATGGGGCCAGTACTTTCGGACGGGGAATGCCGAACGGAAGTTCAACCAACTCGACACGTACGTGTACCGACGGCTGACTGGATGGATGAGTCGGCGCGGAGGGCAGCGGCCGGGCCGAGTAGAGAAGTGGTCCCACGATCGGTTTGTAGCTATTGGCCTGTATCGTCTGCGGGGAACCGTGAAATACCCGGCGCAAGCCACACCCAGAAGATCATCGGTAAGCCGTGTGCAGGAAAACTGCACGCACGGTTTGAAAGGGGTTTGTTGAAAACGGGCTGGCTTTTGTGGCCAGTACCGCGTCAAAATCTACCTATGCGGCCGTGGAGAAAGGCATTCAAGGAATGGTGGTGGTGCAAGCCACGCTCGATGCCGCGGGCAACGTCGACGATGCGCGCGTGCTGAGCGGACCGGCGGAGCTGCGCAGAGTTGCGCTGCAATCGGTCCTGCAATGGCATTTCCTGCCCGGCAAGGAGGGCAGCGTTCGACAGGTCAGCGTCCAGTTCCAGTTGGCAGAGGCGCAAAGACGGGAGAAGGAGGAGCCCGCCTGGGGTTTCGCCGATCTCGCCGAAGAGGGCGAGCGGAAAAAGGCGGAGCGGAAACCGGAGGCCCCGGGGACCATCGAGGCAGTGTTCAGGCTCGAAGCCCAAATCCAGGAGTTGAAGGCGCGCATGGCGCGGGAGCAAGCTTCCCGGGAACAACTGCAGGATCCGGAATCCCGCTACAAGGCGCAGATCGTGCTGGCCGAGTTGGAATCCCAGGTCGCGGAAAGGGAACGTGAGCTCGCCAGCCAGCGCACGGCGCCGGATTCGCAGGCTGACCAACTGCGGGCAGCGGACGAAGCCAAAGCGGAAGCCCAAATTCTCGAATTGCGGCGGCGCGCCGAAGCGGAAGGGGTTCTCTCGGACGTCCGGGTGGCCATAACCAGTCAGGTTCCGCTGGGGCGCACCGTGACCAGCATCGATGTCGTGGGCCTCACCGATCCCGTGCGCGCGCAACTGCTGTCGCGGCTGCCGGTGCACGCCGGCGATACACTGTCGCGCGCGCTGCTGGAACGTCTGGAGAAAGCCATCCGGAATTTCGATGAGCACCTCGAAATGAACCTGGAGCGGCAGGAAGACGGACAGGGCGCGGCTCTCCGGATTACGGCGCCGAACGCCGGCGGATTCTTCACTCTGCGCGTGAAGTAGTGCCGGGCAGTTCGGCATGGCCGTACTTTGCCGGACTGACTCTAGCTTCGGCCTGTAGTATGATGAACTTAAGGGTCACAGGAAAACCCTTATGCATGAGCGCGATCGGCCAGACGTTGCGTCGCGAAAGGCTTGAGCGGAATCTCGAGCTGGAACAAATCTCCCGGGAATTGAAGATTTCCTCGAGGTTCCTGGAAGCCATCGAAGACGAGCAATTCGATAAGCTCCCGGGGGGCGTGTTCGCCAAGAGCTTCGTCCGCCAGTATGCCCGCCTGCTGGGCCTCGATGAAGAGGAGCTCGCCGCCGAAGTACAGAGGGTCATCGATCCCCAGCCCGCGGTTCCGAAGTTTGCCGAACAGCCCAAACCGGCGCCCGTCGATATCCATGTGCCGCGCGTCGAAGCATGGCAGACCGCCGGAGAGAGCCGCTTCCGGTGGTCATCCTCACTACCGGCGCTCGCCCTGGTGGTAGTGGTGATGCTGGTCTGTTCCGGGGTCTACGCCTGGTGGCAGCGGCAGCGCAACATGGTCTCGGCGCACGAGGAAGCACGCGCTTCGGTGCGGACGTCGGTGCAAGCCCCCGTGCAGACGGCCGAAGCGCCACAACCGGTAACGCCGGCGCCGCCGCCAACCGCGCAACCCGAATCCGCGCCTCCGCCGGCCGCCGAGCCGCAACCCGCCGCCGCAAAGCCGGTCGCGGCGACATCGGCCGATCGGCCTTCCCAGACTGCTGCGGCCGTTCCCGCTCAGCCCGCGGCGGAGAGGCCCAAGCCGCCTGCGCTTCCGCCCAATCCGAGTGCGTCCGTGCGAGTGGAATTGACTGCGGACGAAACCGTGTGGGTTCTGGCACAGGGCGACGGCAAGTATCTCTTTTCCGGTACGCTCGAAGCCAACCAGACCCGCACCGTGGAAGCCAACGGCAAAGTGCTGCTGCGCCTGGGCAACGCCGGCGGCGTATCCATCACGCTCAACGGGAAACCCATCGGCGCCGTGGGTCCCAAGGGACAGGTGCGGACCGTTCAGTTCACTTCCGGCGGTTTCCAGATCGTGGCCGCGCCCAAGTCCTCTTTGCCTCTCGACGACATTCTCTGACGCACCAACGCCTTCCGGCGTTTGCGATCCAGCTTCAGCAGCTCGTGGCGCCGCCGCATCTTGATCCGCTCGTCCACTTTGTGCCAGAACTTGCGGAAGTAGCTGATGGCGGAAACGATGGCGAAGAAGATCACGCCCCACATCAGGAACTTGCCCGGCCGGAGCAGCGCGGGATGCCGCACGCTCAGCAGCATGCAGGAGATCGCCACCACCTGGGAAAACATTTTGGTCTTGCCGAGATCGCTGGCGCGGATGGTGTAGCCTTCGGCCGCGGCGATGCTGCGCAGTCCCGAGACGGCGAACTCGCGCCCGATGATCAGAATCGCCATCCAGCCGGGCAGCACGCGCACTTGCACCAGGGAGATGAGCGCGGCCGAGACGAGCAGTTTATCGGCGATCGGGTCCAGCAGCGTGCCGATGGTGGTCACCTGCCGCCAGCGGCGCGCCAGGTAGCCGTCGAGAAGGTCCGTGGCGGCGGCCGAAAGAAAGATCGCCAGCGCCAGCCACTCGTTGGTCACCGGCCGCCCGCCGAGATGGAAGACGACATTCTCCTGGACCAGCGCCGCCACCAGCAGCGGCACGAAGAAGATCCGGAGGATGGTCAGGAAGTTGGGAAAATTCATCGCCCAACCCCAACTATAATGCGCAACCGAGTCCGCCAACAAGTGCCCCGCCCGCTTATACTTGTAATTCGACCATGCTTGTTTCGCGCCGTCATTTCTTTTTCGGCAGCCTCGCCCTGCCCGCCCTGGCTGCGCAGAAGCCTGCCGCCGTCCGTCCCAATGTCGTTCTGATGCTGGTGGACGGCCTGCCTTCCTGGGTTTTGGGGTCTTACGGAAACAGGGAAATCCTCACGCCCAATCTGGACCGGCTGGCGCAAATGGGCACCCGCTTCACGAATCATTCTGTGTGCACGCCCGCGGCCGCGCTGAGCCGCGCCACGCTCCTGAGCGGCCGCACCCCCATGCAGCTCGGGGATGCCGCGAATCCTTCTGTGGGCGCGGGCTCCCTCGGCCAGGCGCTCGGCGGCCTGGGATATGTCGTGCATGCCGCGGACTTCGGCGCTGCGGGCCAGTTGGTCGATCGGCAGGCGGCTGGAAAGCCTTTCTTCCTGACGGCGGGCTACCCGGGCCTGCAGCCGCCCCACGAGGGCGTGGCGCAAAAGTTTCACGACCTCTACGCCAAGACCCGGTTCGAAAGTCTCGACGTGCAGCCGGCGCCTGCTTCCCATGCGCGGCTTGGCAAAGAAATGCTGGCCGATACCGTCGGCAACCTGCGCCAGTACGCGGCCGCCGTGAGCGCCTTGGACGCCGATGTGGGAGCGCTCGTGCAAAAACTTTCGGAGCGCCGGCTGCTCGACCATACGCTGATCGTCTTTACCTCCAGTTGCGGCGCGCTTCTGGGCCGCCACGGATTGTGGGGCGCCGGCGAGGCGTCGGATCCGGTCAACATGTACGAGGAGGCCGTGGCCACTCCGCTATTGTGGAGCTGGCCGGGGCGTGTGCCCGCCCAGGCCGTGCGCCCCGAGCTGGTGAGCACGTACGATTTCGTGCCGGCGCTGTGCGATCTGCTCGGCGCCCCGCCGCCCGCCGGCAATTTGTGCGGACGGAGCTATGCGCTGCTGGCCACCGGAAAGCCGCTGCCCAAGAAGCAGCCCTGGCGGACCACGGTCTTCGGCCATTATCAGGGCACGGAAATGGCGCGCATCGAGCGGTATAAGCTCGTAGTGCACGACCAGGGGAAAGGTGCTGGCGAGCTGTACGATCGCAGACAGGATCCGGGTGAGAAGATCAATCAATACGAGAATCAGCAGTTCCTGACGGTGCGAAATGCGCTGGCCGAGAGTCTATCGGCGTGGAAGAGTAGGTACTCGGCGTAGAGGCCGGGGCAAATACGTCAATCGCGCTCGTACGGATTCGTGCGGGGTGCGAGGCAACCTGCACCCCTACCGCGACATCGGTTTTTGTCGTCCGTTGTTAGCGCCGCCGGAAAGCCGCCCCTGCCGCCCCTGGATGCGCCGCTCCGACTCGGAGAAATGCCTGCTTGCGGGCCGCGTACTCAATCTCTGCGGAGAGCGTTCATGGGGTCGAGACGCGACGCGCGCATGGCCGGTACTAGTGCGGCCATAAAGGCCACTACCGCGAGCGTAGCCGCGGCGATGACGATAGTTGCCGGGTCGTTGGGCTCCAGGCCAAAAAGAAACTGCTGGACGAGCCGCGAAAGACCGAGCACTGCCATGACACCGGCGGTGAGTCCCAGCGCGACCACCAGGGTACACTCGCGCAGCACCATGCTCACCACCTGACCGGGCCGGGCGCCGAGAGCCAGGCGCACGCCGATTTCGGTGGTACGCCTGGCGAGCGCGTACGACAGGACGCCGTACAGTCCGATTGACGCCAGCAGCAAAGCCAAGCCCCCGAAGAAGCTGGACAACAGCGCCAGAATCCGCTCCAGCGCCAGTTGATCTTCGATTTGTTCCTTCACCAGGACTTCGCCTTCGAGCCTGATAGCAGGGTGGATCGCTCTTAACTCAGCCGCCAGGTCCGGCGGCGGACCGGCAAGCCGCAGCACCACGTTGGGTGCGCCAAAGACTGCTATGTCCCGCGCTTGGGCTAAAGGTGTGTACGCGATGGGGGGCGGATCCTGACGGAGCCCCTGCACGCGGGTGTCGCCCGCCAGACCGACAATCTGGCTCAGCGTGTCGTCCGACGGAAACCGAATGAGCTGCCCAATCGGGTTTCGCCCACCAAAGTATTGCTTCGCCAGAGTCGCGTTGACGATCGTCACTCGGGGCGATCCGGCCGCATCATACCGGGCGAAGTCCCTGCCTGCCCGCAAAGGGATGCGCATGGTGGCAAAGAACTCGGGGGCGGTGCGGTAGCGGTACACTTCGGGCATCTCCGTCGTCGAGTAGGAAGGGATGGAGACATTATTCGTCCAGCCTCCCCCCCAGGGCTGAACCATGGTTGCGGAAAGCACTCCGGGGGATGCGGCAAGACGATCCGGAATCTGGGCGTACAGGGCGGCCTTGTTCTCGTTTGGGAAGCCCTTTCGGAGACTGAAGGCGGCCTTGTACAGACGATCCGGGTCGAAGCCGAGCGGCACCGACTGCAGGTTGAGGAGCGTTCGCAGGAAGAGTCCTGAGCCGGCCACGAGCACGATCGTGAGCGCCACCTGGAAAGGGATGAGGAACTTGCCAACGCTGGCGCGGCGCATTTCGCCAATTCCAGATCGCTCACTCATTCCGGCGCCGCGAATCGAACGGATTGCGGGAGCCATTCCAAACAGGATGCCAACCGCGAGAGTCACCGCCCCACAGAACAAAAGCACGCGCCAGTCGGGCGAGTAGTCCAGCACCAGGCCACGTTCGCGACGGCCGCCCGAGATCAACGTCATCAGCAACTTGGCGCCGCCGCAGGCAAACCACAACGCAAGCGCGCCTCCGAACCCCGCGAGCAGCAGGCTCTCCGTAATCAACTGGCGTACCACGCGGCCGCGGCTGGCTCCGATGGCCAGGCGCACCGCAATGTCTTCCCTCCGCGCCGCCGCGCGGGCGAGCAGCAGGTTGGCACTATTCGCGCAGGCCACCAGCAGGACCAAAGCTGTGATCGCGAGCAGAAGCTGGAGGGGTTTCGAGAATTCGACCCGGAGGGAACTGAGACCCGTCGCGCCCGGCTCGAGCGCGATGAAGCCCGAAAGCACCAGTTCCTTTTCGCGCGGCGTCATTCCGCCATTCGCGGAAGTGTATTCGTGCAGGTGGTGTTGGAGAAGGGCATCGGCTTCGGCCTGCGCCGCCTGTACCGTGACACCCGGCCTGCGCCGCCCCAGGAGTTGGAGGAAGTTCATTCCCGGGTTGTTCCGGAAATTCGTCTGTACCCGGCTCAAGGTGGTCCACACATCGACGGAAGAACCGGCCGAAATGCCGAAGAACTCCTGCGGGGCCACCCCAATGATGGTGACCGGGACATCGTTCCGCTCGATGACCTTGCCGATCGCCGCCGGGGCCATGCCGAATTGACGCCGCCAGTAGCCGTGGCTGATGACCGCGTAATCGGGCGCACCCGGCAGATCTTCGCCTTCCACAAAAAAGCGGCCGGCTGCAGGGGCCAGGCCGAGAACCGCGAAGAAATTGGCTGACACCGCTTCCGTCGTAACCGACTGTTCCGAGCCATTTATGGAAATGTTAGAACGGGAACGTCCCGGCTGGGTGGCGATCAATACGCCGGAAAAGGACGCTGCCTCTCTGCAGAGAAGCCGGGAGAACGGATACGAGAAGTTCCCCCGGTCATTATTCAGCCG
The DNA here is from genome assembly GCA_041485845.1 of Bryobacteraceae bacterium. Taxonomy (GTDB): domain Bacteria; phylum Acidobacteriota; class Terriglobia; order Bryobacterales; family Bryobacteraceae; genus OMOG01. The sequence continues at coordinate 7,247 of JBGPKH010000154.1, read as the reverse complement.
ATTTTTCTTGACGAGGAGGGACAACTCCGCCGGACGGGCGACCGGGAGCGAGCGCAGGAGCACTGCGTTCACCAGCGAGAAAATCGCCGTGTTGGCGCCGATGCCGAGCGCGAGGGAAAGCACCGCGACCGCGGAAAGCACGGGGGTCTTGCGAAGCTGCCGAAACCCGTACCGGATGTCCTGAACCAGCGTTTCGAGCCAAACCACGGTACTGGCCGCGCGCGTCTGGTCCTGAATGAGCGTGGCATTTCCGAACGAGCCGCCGGTTTGGCCGCGGTGGAACTCGAGCTCTTCCCGAATTTCGTCTTCCAGGCGATTCGGCCGGAACAAATTCAAAAATCTGCGCAGCACGACACCTTCTCCTTATGCGCTCCTCACGCGAAATCCAGAAACGCGGCGACCGCCGCCGTGTGCTGGCGCCACGTTTCCACCTCTTGCGCCAGCCGCTTTCGACCAGCCCTGGTCAGCGAGTAGTAGCGCGCCCGCCGATTGTTCTCGCTGGTTTTCCATTCGGCTTTGATCAGACCGGCAGACTCCATGCGATGAAGCGCCGGATAGAGCGACCCCTCCTCGATGCGGAGCTGCTGATCCGAGGCCGCCAGGATATGGCAGGTCATGCCGTAGCCATGTTCCGGTCCACGAGCCAGCGTCTTGAGAACCAGGAGGTCGAGCGTGCCCTGGAGCGTGTCTTTTGCCATGAAAAGCCTTCTCCTAGAGGTCTAGGTCTAGGAGAAGTATGATGCAGCCTCACCTAGATGTCAAGGGGAAGCGAGGCTGCGATCCGAGCCGCGCGCGTCAGCAAGCGGTTTTCGCCGCCAGAAAGCGCCGGCTCGACGGCAGAAAAACATCGTAGCGGCCTCCCCGCCCGGCCAGAGGGCCGAAAGGCGCGTGAACACTGCGCGCCGTCTCACCTGTGAACATCGCGGCCGCCGAATAGCGGCTACGCGGCCGGCGCGTTCCGTGCCATCAGTGGAAATTGTGCGACCCGCCGCCGCCCCGGCGCGCAGCCCGGCGATCCGTCCGGCCTTCACCGAGATCACCCCATCCAGATTCTGCAGCACGCCGTCAATTAAGAGGAGCCGCTCCCCCAATACCTGGAACTTGTAGCGGTCGAAAGTAGCCGGCGTGACGATGGCGTTCATGATGCCCGTCTCGTCTTCCATGCTGAGGAACACGAACCCGTTGGCCGTGCCCGGACGCTGCCGCACGATCACCGATCCCGCGATGCGCACCAGCCGCCCGTTGGGAACCCGCTCCAGATCGATGGCGCGGGTCACCTTGAGCGCGTTCATTTCGGCGCGCTTGGGGGAAACTGTCCAGCGTGGGCCTTTCTCCTCCCAGGCTGGAATGGACCCCGTGTCAGGATTTCTCCTGGAATAGGCTGGAGGCGATCTCGCGCAAGATGCGTGTGGCCACCATTCGAATTTCCGGAGCGACCGTGCGGAGTTGATCGGGTGTTCCGGCGCGTGCAGCACCCAGGGCTTCGTAGATTGGCCGCCACCACTCCTTGGCTCCAGTCCGTTCGAGGATGGCGATGGCTTCGTCCAGGTGCCCCTTCTCTACGACAGTCCTGAAAAAGGGGATTGAGAAGTCGGCGGACTCCTTGGCCGCGACGGTCTCCAGTATCTGGCTGGCCTCCGGCCATTTTCCGATGAGTGTCAGAATCCGCCCGGCTAGGAATTGCGTCCCCGTATGGTCCGGCGCGAGTTGGTGGGCTCTTTGCGCCCGTTTCAGGACTTCTGCAAGATCGCTGCCGGATTCGACCAGGCGATCGCAGGCGCGAAGAAACTGGTCCAGGTCCCAGGAGCGCGAGGAATCAAGTTCAAAGGCGCGAAGAAAGGAGTCCGCCGCTTCTTGATCCCGTCCCGAGAGTCGTTCCAGCAAGCGGCCGAGATTGCTCCAGGGATGGGGTAACTGTGGGCCGAGCTCGATGGCGCGCCGATAGGCCTGCTCCGCCTCCTCGTAGCGCTCCAGATGATCTTGTAGCAAGTTGCCAAGGCCGTTCCAGGGATGGGGTAACTGTGGGTCCAGCTCGATGGCGCGCCGATAGGCCTGCTCTGCCTCCTCGTAGCGCTTCAGATGGGCTTGTAACAGGTAGCCGAGGTTGTTCCAGGCGTGGGGGAACTTCGGGTCGAGGTCGATGGCGCTCCGATAGGCCTGCGCTGCCTCCTCGTAGCGCTTCAGACGTTCTTGTAGCAGCTTGCCAAGGCCGTACCGTGGGTCGGGGTTCTGTGGTTCGAGTTCGATGGCGCGTCGATAGGCCCGCTCCGCTTCCTCGTAGCGCGCCAGATGACCCTGTAACAAATTGCCAAGGCCGGTCCAGGCAAGCGATTCAACCCCTTGCTCTTGGGTCATGGCTTGCAGTGCATCTTCCGCTAACTTTGTCTCTTCCGCAGAGAGCTTCTCCGAAACAACATAAGTACTCGCCCGGCTCCCGATCGCGATAAACGGAAGCCGGCGAAGGCCGTACCGCCTGGCAACCGCCAGCGCATTTTCCCAATCGTAAACACCAGCCATATCGCCCTCCGACAGGGCCTGGTACAGGCGGGCAACAGCCTCCGGTTCCGCCCGGCACATCTGGCGCAGGTGCGTTTCGGCGCGCTCGAGTTTCTCGTAGAGTTCTCTCAGGCCATCCGCGTGCAGCAAGGGCAACTGCTCTACGATTCGCTCCTTTTCCATTAGCGAGAGATGCGGAGAGCCTCCGAGCACGCGCCAGAATTCGGCCCGCGCAATCTCGCCCCAATTGATGGAGATTTTGCGGGTTCGCTCGCGTAGGCCCAGGAGCTTTTGCATCCTCTCCTTCTTGTTCTGCAATTCCGGAGGAAGGTCGCTGAAATCGATGAGGCGGCGTACTCCGTCATCGAGCACGGCATGCAAGCTGGCCGATTCGAGATTCCGCTGCAAATGCCGGTCGGGTACTGCTTGGGAGTAGGCCAGCGCCAGTTCCGCGTAACGCTCCCGGCCCATGGTTTCGGGGTCCTGCTCGAGAAAATCGCGGGCGCGTTCGCTCAACTCCTTCCGGTCAAACCACATCTCCAGGAACTTGACGAGCCAAAGCAGCCTGCGCCGCACGCGGCGGCTGGCGCGCATCAAGTACCAGATATTGAAAAAGCGCTCGGCGATCTGATAGGCGTTCTTCTTCTCTCCGAACCAGGGAGTCTTCTCGACCACGCCGATATCTTCCAGCCTTTTCAACTGGGCCGAGACCTGGTTCACGTTGAGCGGACCCAGTTTCCCGGTGAGGTCGGCCGCGGTGAGCGGATCCCAATGAATGGCCATGGCATCCACCACCTGCTGCGCCTGCGGGGCCAGTTCTTCGAAGCGCGCCTTGTATAGAGCCGTGTAGTCGTCCAGAAGCTGTTCGATATCTCGCTGCACATCGCCTTCGGGTCCCTGGGACAGCACTTTGTAAAGCAGCACGAGGGTCCGCGGGTTGCCGCCGGTGAGTACGTGCAAGGCCTTGATGCGGCCGGGTTGGCTGCGGACCAGTTGGACCACGCGCTCATCGCCGGAATGTTCGGCCAGCCTCGTGAGCGTGGAAATCGTTTCCTCTTCGTCGAACTCCTTCAACTCGTGAACCTGGAAGAAGTCGTAGAACGCCCGGCCGTGCTCATAAAGTGCTTCCAGCACACGGCTGGAGGCTCCCATGAAGTGCAAACCACGTTCCTGCGATATGATCCGCCGGAACTCCCACTCCTCCTCATTCTTCAAACGATCGAGGACGATATCGAGATTGTCCACCAGCAGGAGAATCCGGCGGCCCAGGCGCGCGGACTCTTCGAGCAGGAGATTCAAGGCCCTGGTGGACCGGTCCGCGCTGGCCGCGGGCACCTTCTCCACGCGGGCGTCCAAGGTCTGCGAGGCCTCGCGGAAGCCGGCGCGGTCCAACGCATCGCTTAGGGCGTCCACACAGTTCAACCAGAAGTCGGCCAGGCCGGCTACATTGTATTGTTCTTCGGGGAAGACGAGCGGAATCCAGGCGGCATTCAGCTTCGGGTCGTCTTCCACCGCGAAGGCGAGACGCAGCAGGAGAGTGGTCTTGCCCAGACCCCTCTGGCCGATGATGAGATGATGCTGCGGCGTGCTGCCCGGCTCTTCGCGACGGAGATCGTCCAGCAACCGATCGAGCAGAAGCTGGCGCGCCACAAATCCGCGGATCAAGTCTTCCTTCTTGAGCAGCGCGGGGTTGTAGATCGCCAGGACGGGAGGCGTGTTCTTCGGCGGAGTCATTAGCCTTCTTCTCGGGGCGCCACTCTTCTGAACCAGTACTCGCGCAGCAGCGGAGACCGGAAAAGGAGGCGATCGTCCGCCTCCACCAGGTACCCGTCGTTCTGAAGCACATCCAGGAGGTAACGCGTTTCTTCCTCGCGCATCCTCGCATCTGCGATCACCCTAGCCAACGCCAGGCTCCAGGTACTACGCGTGGCGCCTTCCGGAGCACGGCAGCAATGGTTCAGGAGAATTACCGCGTTGTCCGCGTGGGTCGGCCCGAGTTCGTCATGGAGGCGCTGGCGCCAGTAATCGAAGGCGTTCCGATGATAGGGGCTCAACAGGTTTTCGATTGCGCGGTCGACATCGGCTTCAGCAACAGCGCCCTGGATGTTGCGGAGTTCGTGAAAGACCAACTGGACATAGTAGGGTGCGGTCCACCCAATGCGAGAAACGATGTGCCGCCGGACGATTTCGTTGAGATCGACGCGGTGCTCGGTGGCGAGGGCCTGAAGCAGCGCGTCGGCAGTGGGCTCATCGAAGGCGCCTAACTTCGCGATGTGCAGATCGTTGATGGCATCGGCGATGTTCAGCCGGGCGGCCACGGTATCGAGCCCGATGGAGCCGGCCAGCATCCACCGGACACCGGTGTATTGGAGGCGCAGGCGGCGCATCCAATAAAGGAACTCCCGAACTCTGGCGCGGTCTGCCGGAGCGTCCTGATTCAGAAGCTTGAGGACGAATACCGGTAGCTCATCCACCTGGATCAGCCATGCGCCTTCCAACCGTGAGAGAGCGTCGGCCAGTTCTTCCCCCAGGCGCGCCCAAGCCGTGCTTTCCGGATCGAACTCCAGGCTGAAACCGGCCCCTCCGATTTTCCTGACGCGCTTCACGGTTTTCCCGAACCAGCTATCCTTGATGCTGTTCCAGAGGGTATCTCCTAAGTCGGTATCGAGGATCGCTTCGTAGAGGCGTTGGACGAAGTGCATTTCTCCGGAGCAATCGCTGACATCGGCAGAGATGGTGTTGAAGCCGTAAGCTGCTGCATTTGCAGCCATTTTTCGCATCAGAGAGGTTTTGCCGACGCGCCTGGGAGCGAGCAGCAGGAGGTTGTCCGTTTCGAGGTCGCGCCAGAAGTCGTTCATTTCCTTGGTGCGATCAAAGAAATCGGGACCTTCCGCGACGGCTCCCGTAACATTCCGCATGCCCGCTCCTACAATAGATATTTTGTACAACAATTATTTTGTACAATAATTTTGTTGTAGAGTCAATGGAAATTGTGCGACTCCGCCGCCGCCCCGGCGCGCAGCCCGGCGATCCGTCCGGCCTTCACCGAGATCACGCCGTCCAGATTCTGTAGCACGCCGTCAATCAAGAGGAACCGCTCCCCCAACACCGCGAGCTTGAAACGGTCGAAAGTAGCCGGCGCGATGATGGCGTTCATGATGCCCGTCTCGTCTTCCATGCTGAGGAACACGAAACCGTTGGCCGTGCCCGGACGCTGCCGCACGATCACCGATCCCGCAATGCGCACGAGGCGCCCGTTGGGAAGCCGCTCCAGATCGATGGCGCGAGTCACCTTGAGCGCGTTCATTTCGGCGCGCCGGTAGGCCATCGGGTGCTTGCCGACCGTCAGGCCCGTTCCGCGGTAATCGGCCCACAGGCGTTCGTCCGTGCTCATGGGAGAAAGCGGCGAGGGAGCGCCCGTTTCTTCGAGCGGCTTGAGCAGCGGTCCCACCGGCAGAATGGCGCGCTGCGCCTGCCACAGCGCATCGCGGCGATGGGCCTCCAGCGAATTGAGCGCGCCGATCTCCGCCAGCCGGTTGATCTCGTCCTTGCGCAGTCCGGGCACGCGCAAGGCCAGGTCATCCACGCTGCTGAACGGCCGCGCGCGCACGATCGCGCGCCCGGTTTCTTCGCGCAGCCCCTTGGCATACCGTAGCCCCAGGCGGAGACAGGGGCCAGGGGCCAAGCTCGCCAAAGCGCGAGTGGGCCAGGGGCCAGGGGGAACCGAACACTCCCACTCGGAGCGCACCACATCCACCGGCAGCACGCGCAGCCCGTGCCGCTGGGCGTCCTTGATCAGAATCGCCGGCGCATAAAAACCCATCGGCTGATTGTTCAGCATGGCGCAGGTGAACGCCGCCAGGTGATGGCACTTCAGGTACGCGCTGGCATACGCCAGCAGCGCAAAACTCGCGGCGTGCGATTCGGGAAACCCGTACAGCGCGAACGACGTAATCGAGCGCACGATATCTTCCTGCGGCTTGCCCACGATTCCGTTGCGCCGCATGCCCTCGCGCAGATTCACTTCGATCTCCGCCATGCGCTTCTCCGACCGCTTGAAGCCCATGGCGCGGCGCAACTCCTCGGCCTGCCCGCCGGTGAATCCCGCCGCGATCATCGCCATGCGCAGCAACTGCTCCTGGAACAGCGGCACGCCGAGCGTTCTGCGCAATACCGGCTCGAGCGAAGGATGCAGGCAGTCCGGCGCCTCCCTGCCCTGGCGGCGGTTCAAATAAGGATGCACCATCTTGCCCACGATGGGGCCGGGCCGGATGATCGCGACCTGCACCACGATGTCGTAAAACCGCTCGGGCCGCATGCGCGGCAGCGCGGACATCTGCGCGCGGCTCTCCACCTGGAACATCCCGACGGTGTCGGCCCTCTGCAGCGCGGCGAACACCGCCGGATCGTCGGGCGGCAGGCGCGCCAGGTCCACCGCTTCGCCGTAAATTTCGGGAATCAGCTTCAGCGTGTCCTCGATCACCGCCATCATTCCCAGGCCCAGCAGATCCACCTTGACGATCCCCAGGTCGGCGCAGTCTTCCTTGTCCCACTGCACCACCACGCGGCCGGGCATCGTCGCCGGTTCCAGCGGGACCACGGAATCGAGTTGCCCCTGGCAGATGACCATGCCGCCGGAGTGCTGCCCGAGATGCCGCGGCAGGTCCTGCGCCATGCGGTACAGCTCGAAGAATTTGCGCACGCGCGGATGGCGCAGGTCGAAGCCGGCCTCGCGGAACTGCTGTTCGTTG
>JBGPKH010000153.1:0-15570 GCA_041485845.1 Bryobacteraceae bacterium | reverse complement strand
CTGCAAGTGGTCAACGCTTTGGTGAAGGCCAACAAGCATTTCGACATGTTGTTCATTCCCGGGCAGAATCACGGTGTCGGCGTGCTGGCGGCGCAGCATTACCTGCAGGATTATTTCGTCCACAATCTGCTGGGGGTGGAGCCGCCCGATTGGAATAAGGTGTCGCTGCCTCCGGAGCCGTCTACTACGGCTGGGGGAAACTAATACAGCCGCACCCGCCGGGCGCCCTCCGGCTCTGGGCCCCAGCCGCGGTTTCCCCTTGACATAATCGGTATTTCTAGTATTATAGAAATATCGGTATGGCAAAGAACAGCGCAGAGGACGTCGCGAGGTACGCGGACATGCTGTCGGCGATGGGAACCGAGTCGCGGCTGCGCATTGTGCGGCTCTTGCTCTCGGCCCACCCGGACGGCCTGGTGGTCGGGGAGATCCAGAACGAATTGGGGATCACCGGCTCCACTCTCTCCCATCATCTGGACAAACTGAAGAACGAGGGACTGGTGACGATCCGGCGCGAAGGAACGTTTCTGCGATACAGCGCCAATACGGAGTCGCTACAGGATCTGCTGACTTTCCTGTATGCGGAATGCTGCACCCGAAACAAGGCGATCAAGCCGGAGACCATCGTGCAGGTCCGCAAGTAATGCAACCCTCGGCTGCGATCCTCGTCCTCTGCACCGGGAACTCGGCGCGGAGCCAGATGGCGGAGGGAGTTCTCAAATCGCTGGATCCGCGGCTGGACGTGCAGTCGGCCGGGACCAACCCGGCGGCCCGGGTGAACCCGCTCGCGGTGCGGGCCATGCGAGAACTGCGCATCGACATCTCGGGGGAGACGCCCAAGAGCGTCCAGCAGTTCGTGTCGCAGTCCTTCGATTACGTGATCGCCGTCTGCGATGACGCAGATCGGAACTGCCCGATCTTCCAGGGCAAAGTGGGCCAGCGGGTGCATATCGGCTTCCCGGATCCGGCCGCCGCGACGGGGACCGAAGCCGAGAAGATGGAGGCTTTCCGCAAGGTTCGGGACGACATCCGGACCAGGTTCACCGAGTTTTACGAGAACACCATTCGAAAAGGGGCTTTGAGGAACATGTCCATGAACGTAAAAGAAGTCGTGAAGGAAAAATACGGCCAGGCCGCGTTGCGCGTGGCTTCGGGTGAAGGCTCTGCCTGCTGCGGCAGCAGCCCCTCGTCCTGCTGTTCGGGCGCGGACCCCATCACATCGAACCTGTATGACGCACTCCAGAAAAGCGAGCTGCCGGAGACGGCAGTGCTGGCCTCGCTGGGTTGCGGGAATCCCACCGCCCTGGCGGAATTGAAACCCGGAGAGACGGTGCTCGATCTGGGCAGCGGCGGCGGCATCGACGTCCTGCTGTCGGCCCGGCGCGTTTCGCCCGGGGGCAAAGCCTACGGTCTCGATATGACCGACGAAATGCTCGCGCTGGCGCGCGAGAACCAACGCAAGTCCGGCATCGAAAACGTGGAGTTCCTGAAGGGCGAAATCGAGAGCATCCCGCTGCCCGATAACTCGGTCGACGTGATAATTTCGAACTGCGTGATTAACCTCTCGGCCGACAAGGACAAAGTCTTGCGGGAGGCTTTCCGCGTGCTGAAGCCCGGCGGACGGTTCGCCGTCTCGGACGTAGTAACTCGCGGCGAGATCGCCCCGGAAATCCGCCAGAGCGTCCTGCTATGGGTGGGCTGCGTGGCAGGCGCCCTGGATGAGAGCGAATACCGCGCCAAACTGGCCGCGGCGGGGTTTGAAAACATCGACGTGGAACCGACCCGCATCTACCGGGCGGAAGACGCACTCTCTTTCCTGGTGGACAAAGGCATCGACGCGAGCGCCATGGGACCGGAGGTGGACGGCAAGTTCATGAGCGCGTTTGTCCGCGCGACGAAGGCCGGCGCACAAGGGGACTGGCGTGGTCCGGCGTGTTGTGCCTGAGAGCCGGCCGATTGGAGCGCCATTGCGGGGCAGGCGGCGGCGGCCGAAGATCGCACCCTGGGGTTCTTCGAGCGATACCTGACGGTGTGGGTCGGACTCTGCATGGTGGGGGGGCGTGGCGTTGGGCCGCCTCTTGCCGGCGGCCGTCCAGAACCTTCGTGGCCTGGAATTCGGCCATGGCAGCCAGATCAACGCCCCGATCGCCGTTCTGATCTGGCTGATGATTACCCCCATGATGATGAAGGTCGATTTTGGAGCGCTGCGCAACGCCGGAAAGAGACCCGCGGGCCTGCTGGTCACCCTCACCGTCAACTGGCTGGTCAAGCCGTTCTCCATGGCTTTTCTGGCGTGGCTGTTTTTCCGCTATCTCTTTTCCGGCCTGGTCTCCAGCGCCGAGGCGGATCAGTACATCGCGGGCTGCATCATCCTGGCGGCCGCGCCCTGTACGGCCATGGTCTTCGTGTGGAGTCACTTGACCGGCGGCGACCCGGCCTACACGCTGGTTCAGGTCGCGGTGAACGACCTCATCCATGCTGGCGGCGTTCGTGCCGATCGTTCAGTTTCTGGTCACCGGCGCATCGTCGCTGGTGGTGCCTTTCCGGGTGCTGCTGTACTCGGTGATCGTGTTTATCGTGATTCCCCTCACGGCGGGCATCCTCCTGCGGGCGTGGCTGGTCGGCCGGCGCGGGTGCGTGTGGTTTGAGCAGACGCTCTTGCCGCGATTCGCTGCCGTAACCATCGCGGCGCTTCTCGGGACGCTGGTTTTCATCTTCGCTTTTCAGTCCGACAACATCACCAACCGGTTCCTGCATGTCGTCCTGATCGCCGTGCCGATCACTTTGCAGGTGTACCTGAACGCCGGGCTGGCCTACGGACTCATGAAGGTAAGGTGTTGAAGGTGGATTACTCCGTGGCCGCTCCGGGAGCGTTGATCGGCGCGAGCAACTTCTTCGAGCTCGCGGTGGCGACGGCGATCGCCCTGTTCGGACCGCAGTCCGGCGCGGCATTGGCGACGTGTGGTCGGTGTGTTGGTGGAGGTGCCGGTGATGCTGTCGGTATGCGGCCTGTGCAATCGAACGCGGCATTGGTTTCCCGCGCCCCCAGCGGGCCGCTTGAGGCGGGCTGTCCCAGCGGTCACCATCCTGCCCCGGCGTTACCAGTTTGGGAAAGGGTTCGTGCGCGACTCGCGGCAGGCGGCGATCAGCTCGGGAATGCGCTTGCGCCGCTCGAAGAGCCGTTCCAGGAGGCGATCCAGGGCGTCCTCGTCGTCCGCGATCCAGTCCGGCGGAATGCGCTTCCAGGCGCGGTCGATCACTTCTTCGGGAAAGCCCCTCACCTGGTCGAGCCAGGGCTGAAAGTCGTCCAGCGAGCGGACCGCATCGTACACCAGACGGCGCGCGTAGACGCCCTGCAAGGGCGACTCGGGGAAGTCCCAATTGGGGCCGTTGAAAGCGAAGCCGTGGTCGATCATGCGGGCCACGAATCCGGGGCGGCCGGCGCCTGCTTCGCTGCGCACCATCGCGCGGTAGAAGACGCTCTGGCGGCCGTCGGCGTTGCCGGCCCATTTGTCGAAAACCAGGATGGCGCGAAAGTCCTCGAGGTTGACCACGCTGGGAAGGAGCGCATCGGGGAGAAAATCGTACACGGCGGTGCGGGCGGGGTCGCCGGGATAGCGGGAGCCGAAGTGCCAGCCGGGTTCGATCTCGATGCGGCGCGTGCCCAGGGTGATGTGGACCTCCGGGTTGGCCGTGAGAAATGCCGCGCCGACCTCGATGACCGCGGTTTCGGGTGTCGCGATTCTGAGGTAGTCCAGGAATGCCGCGGCGAGCAGCTCATTCACCAGGATCCGCCGGTGCTGGGGGTTGTTGCGGAACTTGACGACGTACCAATGGCCGTCATCCGCCTCCACCAAGTGGGACTGGGCGCCTCCTCGCATTTTTCGGACATGCCGGACAGCCGTGAGCGGCATCGGAATGCAGTAACCTAAGAGTTGTACCACACGGAGGAATGAATCACCGAGATGGCGGAACTAGAGTCACCCAATACCAGCACTCCCGAGACGCCAGCGGCGCCGGGGGGGGCTCGCAGCAAGGACGACGTTGCGCTGGAGCTGATGAAGTTCATCGCAGTGAATACGGGCTACGGAAGAGCGGCGCAGTCTTCGACCGGGTTTTCGGGGAAGCCCGCGACGCGCTCGGCCGAAGAGCACGCCGAAGCGCTCCTGGAGCTGTTCGAGCGGTGCCGCCGGGTGGTGAACAAAGAGAGCTAGTAAATCGCCTTCCGGCGGGGTAGGGCCGGCGCCCCACGTTCCAGCGAGTCTCTCGGGCTCCCGGTGAGTAGGGGAAGGGCCAAAAGGCCGGCGGCAAAGACCGCCGGGGCTACCTCCTTTGGCCTCGCCAAGGTCGAAACGCCGAGCCCGCGGGCGGTGCCGGGCGCGTGACGCCGGTTAGCGGCAATTCTCGTGACAGGGGCTGCCTCACGGGAGACCGCCCCACTCAGTGGCTGCTAGACTAGCGCTTGCCTTTTCTTGCAGGGGCTTTCTTGGCGGGAGCCTTTTTCGCGGCTTTCCTGGCGGGGGCTTTTTTCGCAGCTTTCCTGGCGGGTGCCTTTTTCGCAGCTTTCTTGGCGGGAGCCTTTTTCGCAGCTTTCTTGGCGGGGGCTTTCTTCGCCACAGCCTTCTTGGCGGGAGCCTTCTTCGCTGGCGCCTTCTTCGCCGCGGCCTTCTTGGCGGGAGCCGCCTTCGCCGCGGCCTTCTTGGCGGGAGCCGCCTTCGCCGCGGCCTTCTTGGCGGGAGCCGCCTTCGCCGCTGGAGCCGCCTTTACCGGCGCCTTCTTTGCGGCCTCCTTGGCCGCGGCTGCCTGCTTCGCTGCTTTCTCCGGAGGTGCGGCGGCTGGCGCGGGTTCAGGCGCCGGAGGCTTTACCACTGCTACGGGCGCGGGCTCGGGAGCCGGAGCGACACGTGCCGCCGCCTCCTCCTCTTCTTCTTCGTCCTCGTCTTCCGTATCGTTGTAGTCGTCGAGCTTGGAACCTAGTTCGGAGTGCTCTTCGTCCTCGTAGTCGTGGAAGTCTTCCATCTCTTCTTCGTCCTTCGGAGCGAATCTCGAGCTATCAAACATTCAGCAAGCCTCCTGTAGCCAGTCCACAATCACCCATAGCATACCCCTTTTTTCCAGTGAGGCAATAGGGAAAACGTGCGATAACGTGAAAAATCCGGTCCGAAACTATCGGGGGGTAGTGCGGGCCACGATCACGGGCGATTTGCGCGCGCGATTGGCGGCGCTGTTGGTCTTGGTGGACGTCATTCTGGTGCGGGCGCCACGGACTGTCGTGGAGTTCCGGGCGGCCGCAGACCGCTGTCCGTTTCGGGAAACGGTGGCTCGGGTTGTCCTCACGGGAGCTTCCGCGCGCATCGACGCCGGAATCAGCAACCGATCGCCTTCCACCGCGTCGTTGGAAGCCAGTTTGTTGGCCGCGACGATACTCGCCGGCGCGGCTCCATAGCGCTTGGCGATGGCGGCCATGGTCTCGCCCGGGCCCACCTGGTGCATGCGCCAGGAATCGCGATGCTCGGCGGGAACCATCTGTAACGCGGCCATGATCTGTTTGCCGCCGCCCTTGGGGACGCGAAGCGAATAGTTCTCGGGGACCATCCCCTTCAGCGCCGCGGGGTTCAGTTCCGCGAGTTGCCCAGCCGACGCGTCGGTAATATCCGACACCAGCAGCAGACTGGTGGGCGCGGTTGTTTCCACGGTGTCGTATTCCAGCGGCGGATCCAATTGCAGCCCTTCGAGGCCGTAATCGGCGGCATTCTTCTCCATGATCGTCATGGCCAGAATGATGGGCACGTAGTTGGTGGTCTCGGCGGGCAGGACGCCGCGGCTGCGCAGTTCCCAGAAATCGGCGTACCCGGTGCGCTCGACGGCGCGCTCCACCACTCCCGGCCCGCAGTTGTAAGCCGCGATCGCCAGGTACCAGTCGCCGAATTCGGAATACAGATCGCGCAGATGGTGGGCCGCCGCGCGGGTGGCCTTTTCGGGATCCATGCGTTCGTCGGTGTATCGCGTCTGCATCAAACCGTATTGATTGCCGCGCCACTTGAGGAATTGCCACATGCCCCCCGCCGCGGCGCGGGAAATGGCGCGCGGCATGAAGCCCGATTCCGCCTGGGCCAGGTGAATCAGTTCCTGGGGCACGCCTTCTTCGTCCAGAATGCGTTGAATCATCGGCCGGTACCGGCCGGACCGCTGGGCGCCGGCGACGATCGTTCTGTGCCCGCGGTTGGAGAAGTAGTTGATGTACCCGAGCACCGTGTCGTTCACCGACAGGGGCAACTGTGAGACCGTGGCCGCCACCTGCTCGCGAACCTTGTCTTTCAGCTTGGGATCGACCGGAAAGGTCATTTGCAGAATGTCTTCGAGGGGGGCCTTCTCGAACTTGCCTTGTTCCACGGCGGCCGAAGCGCCCATGCCCGCCAGGTCAAAATGGTGGATCGCCTCCACCATCTCTTCCATGTGATTGTCATATTCCGCACGGTCCGCGGGGTTCTCATCCGAGGCGTCGAGCATCATATCTACCGCGGCGTCGAATTCTTTGCGCGCGGCGCCGATATTGTTCACCTGGTAGGCTCGCTTGCCGCGCTGAAACGCCTGGCCGGCATTCAGCATGAGCGTATCGCCGCGAGTCTTGCGCCGGGGAGGGAGAGGCTCCGCCGACAGGAGGGCGGGCATCTTCAGTTGGAGGTAAGGATTACTGGAAACCACCGGCGCCGGGATGGTTTCGGTCTCGCCGGCACCCGAGTGCGGCGCTCGGGGCAGGAACGACATTTGGAATCTGGCTTGCTGATTAAAGCCACAACCGGCGGTGGTAAGAGCTGCTGCTAGCGCAAAAAAGGAGAAAAGCGTCTTAGTTCGATCGTCCATCTAGGTCCTCGAACAATGAAAATAAACAACTTACGCGAGTCTCTGCCCGCTTGGAACCGCCACGAACCTTAAAGGCTACACCACTGCGCGTACGGTTTGCAACACCTAACTGAGGAGAATCCCGCCCGATGTGTGTGTCGTCACCGGACGGGGATGTGTCCCTATTCCTCTTCTTCCTCTTCGCCGGCCTTGGCGGCCTTTGCGGCGGCGATGATCTTTTCCGCCTGCAATTGGGGGACATAATCGTAGTGGTCGAACTCCATGCTGAAGGAGGCTCGACCCTGCGTCATGGCCGTCAGGTCACTCTGGTAGTTTAGCATCTCCGCCATAGGAACCTGGGCGCGGATGAACTGGGTGCTGCCCTTGGTCTCCATGCCCGAGATGCGGCCGCGGCGGCCGTTGAGATCACCCATCAAGTCGCCCGCGTATTCCACCGGCGCCTGAATCTCCACGTTCATGATGGGTTCGAGCAGCGCCGGCTTGGCCTCCTGCATGGCGGCCTTGAAGGCCTTGCGCGCGGCCAACTTGAACGCCAACTCCGACGAATCGACGTCGTGGTAGGACCCGTCGTACACCGTCACCTTGAAATCCACCATGGGGTAGCCGGCGAGGAAACCGTTCTCGGCGGCTTCCACGATGCCCTTCTCCACCGCGGGGATGAAGTTCTTGGGGATGGAGCCGCCGAAGATCTCGTTGGCGAATTCGAACTTGGCGCCGCGCGGCAGCGGCTCCATCTTGATCCAGCAGTCGCCGAACTGGCCGTGGCCGCCGGTCTGCTTCTTGTGCCGTCCCTGAACGTCGGCCGTGCCGCGGATGGTCTCGCGGTAGGGAATCTTGGGAGCCTTGAGCGTGACATCCACGCCATAGCGCTTCTTGAGGCGGCTGACCACGATTTCCACGTGCTGCTGCCCGGCGCCCGCCAGCAGGAACTCGCGGGTCTGCGGGTCGCGGTAGAAGCGCAGTGACTGGTCTTCTTCGAGGATGCGGTGAACCGCGTTGCCCATGCGGTCCTCGTCGTTGCGCGACTTGGCCTCGATGGCGAAGGCGATCGACGGCTCGGCCAGTTTCACCGGCGGATAGACGATGTTGAAGGCTTTCTCGGCCAGCGTGTCGCCGGTAAGCGTCTCCTTCAGCTTGGCCACCGCGCCCAGATCGCCGGCGTGCAGTTCGGTCACCGGCTGGAGGGTTTTCCCCTGCGGGCTGCTCAGGTGGGCGAGGCGTTCGGAAGTACCGCGGGTCACGTTTTGCAGGTTGGCGTCGTTCTTCACAACACCGGTGTAGACCTTGAAGAAGGTGAGGCGCCCGGCGAACGGGTCGGCGGTGGTCTTGAAAACGTAGAGGGAGGGCTGGTAGTTGCCGGCGATCTGGCGGGTGGCCTCGGCGCCGTTCAGCAGGCACGCGACGGGTTCGCGCTCGATGGGCGCGGGGAGATTGTCGTTGATGAAGTTGAGAATGAGATCGCTGCCGATGTTGTGGAGGGCGGAGGCGCACATCACGGGGAAGATGCGCATTTCGCGCACACCCTGCTTCAACCCCTCGACGATCTGGTCGGCTTCGAGCGTCCCCTTATCGAAGAACTCTTCCATAAGGGCGTCGTTGCCCTCGGCGACGATCTCCACCAGCGCGTCGTGGGCCTTCTGGGCGGCGTCCTGCAGGTTGGCCGGGACGTCGCCTTCCTTGCCCTTGCCGTCGCCGTCCGCGGTGTAGGTGTACGCCCTCATGCGAACGAGATCGACGACGCCCGAGAAATCGCGCTCGGCGCCGATAGGGATCTGGATGGGAACGGCCGAGCGGCCGAACGTCTCGTTGACGCTGTCCAGGGCACGCCCAAAATCGGCGCGCTCGCGATCCAGCTTGTTGACAACCACCACGCGCGGGAGCTTGTAATCCTCGGAGAAGTGCCAAACCTTTTCGGTCTGCACTTCGACGCCGCCCACGCCGTCCACCAGGACCAGCGCGGCGTCGGCCGCCGCCAGTGCGGCTTTGGCGTCGTTAATAAAGATGTTGTAGCCGGGAGTATCGAGAATATTGATCTTGGACTTCTTCCACTCCGCCACGGCGATGGCTGTTGAGATCGTGATCCGGCGCTGAATTTCTTCGTCGTCGAAGTCGGTGATCGTGTTGCCCTCATCCACGCGGAGCAGGCGATTGCTGGCTCCGGCGGTGAACAGCAAACCGGCGGTGAGCGTGGTCTTGCCGGAATCGCCGTGGCCCACCACACCGACGTTCCGAATATCCTTGCTTTCGTAGACTTTCACGAAGTTGGCCCCCTTAATTAAAACGGAATAGTAACACGGCGGGAGTGCGGGCGGAGCGGCTGGCAGGGCGGGAGCGCTTCCTCGCGGGACGCTTCTGTTCCTGAGCAACCAGAGTGAGCCCGGCTAGCAGCAAGGATGCGCGCGGTTTCATGGGCACGATTCGGTCAGGAGACGGTATCATGATCCCTCGCCGCCGGTCTGACCCGCTTGTGACGCAAATGACGCAAAAACACAGGGTTGCGAGTGCAAAAAAAACATCATGGTTAACTTACTTAATTTCCGTAGGTTGCAGAGGCAGAGCTGGATTTTGTGACGCAAAATCGAGCGTTTTTTGACAACTTGCGTCACAAAATGGGTTCCGCCGAAAAGTTGCGGCAAACCGGTCAAGTTGGCCGGTTTCCAAGAGGGGCTGGGTTGCAAAAACAACGGCTTAAAGATTCTCGACCGGTCAAGGTGACCGGTTTTCACGTCAGTCTTCATATAGACCCTCTCCAAAAAGGAAAATCGCAAGCCAGCTTGCGGCCGGCGGGTGGCAGCGCCGGATTTCCCGGGCCGCGACGTCCTCCCTGATCTAATCCTACACACCGTCAAGCGGCTGAAGGCCGTTTTGAGGGAAAAGGAGCTGAAAACAAAGGGAAAATAAAGTTCAAAAATCGGGACCGGCTTTATGGGCGAGAGGGACTTTCCACGCGATTCCCCGCAATTGATTGAAAATTCGTGGCTTACAGCGCGGGCACCCGGCTAAGGCGACAATACTGGGCGACTACTCGCGGGGAATCCATCGCAAACCACGTGCGCCACCTCCAGACCCAGGCGCTCTACGCGGTCGAGCTCGTCGCGTCCAGCGGTCGAATGTGGAGGAGTATTGCGTCAAGTCTTCGCAGGAAAATCTGTCACCGTTGACGAACTGGCTGAGGCGATGAATACATCGAAAACGAGCGACAAGTTCAGGAACGGCCTTTGTTCTGCAATCGCCTATGGTGTTGTGTACGCCGGAGAAGGTCCCAACAAGAGCCGCCGCTATTCGCTTGCGGAAACAGGGCGGAAGATCGTCTCGGAGGCCTCGTCGGCAGGCGATGCTTCAGCCCAACGCCTCCAGCTCCGCCAACATTGCCGGCCGGAGCGCTTCGAACTCGCTCTGTGGAACCTTTCGGTAGCGCCAGGTTGTCCCCGTCAGTGACGTGGCATTCTCGCACCACTGGGTAGCTGCACGATCTTTGAAGGCGACCTCCGGCGACTCCTGTCCCTTCGTCTCAAGCAGCCAGTGCGTAGCGGCCGCGTCCACGGCCACGAAATCCGGGTAGTAGCAGCGCAGGTTGACCGCGGCATCGGTGTACTCGATAGCAAAGCCGAAAGGGCGCGGCAGTTTGGCAAAGCGGGTAACATCCGATGCCCCATCCAGGAATCTTGCGAACGTCCGCTCGAAGTCGTTCTCACACGGGACCAAATTGAATACCGTGCGCTGGGCCTCCCAAATCGACCGCGACCAGGGGAATGGAGGAGTAGCGGAAAGGAAGCGCCTTGGATCGAGCAGTTCAGGCCGCTGCTCCTCGATGCTCAGCGCCTGCAATTCCTTTTTGAAGATGTTGACGCACACATAGTGCGCCACTGGCGTACTCATGGCCTTGATCGTGGCCCTGGAATCCAGATCGACCTCCCGCCCAAACGCCTTGAATTCGAAAAACTCGCGCACCTTGGGGACCAGAGCGGCGAACTGCGAGGGAAGCTTGACCTGCTCGGCGATGCGCCGGGCGTAATAGCCAATAACCTCCTGCGCGGTTTGCGGTTCCGGCATCTGATAATCGCGTTCCACCAGCCGTTCGAGCGTGATGATGTCATAGCCCTCGTACCGGAACGTTCGCCGCCTGGCGTCATCCGCCGTCAGCGGCAAGATTATCGTCGAGAAGCCCATGACCTCAAGACCGGCGACCTCCTCCGCAAGGCTCTTTTTACGGACCAAGGACGGGGTCAAAAGCGGCAAGCCGATATCGAATTCCGCGCGCTCCGCGAGCGGCATGATGGTCAGGATCTTGAGCCGATCGCTGCCCACCTCGAAGGTGTCGAGCTTGATTTCCTCCAGCTTTTCCAGATCGTCGACGAATTCCAGGAACGCGCCATTTCCGATGATGTCCACCCGCTCCCTGTAATCAATCGAGGCGGCCCGAAACATCAGCCGCAAACCGCGGCCGATAGTCTGCTCGGGCAGAATATTGGCCTTAGCTTTATAGGGCCGCAGGCCTACCACTACCGTCACATTCTGAACATCCCATCCCTCCCGCAGCATCAGCACGCTCACGATAGCGTTGATAGGGCTCTTCTCCTCGTCAACCCGCCGGGCTGCCTCGCGCGCCTCATCGAGATCGGCCTTGCTGACCTCACCTCTTACGTCCGTGTGGATTACCAGCGTCCTGTCGCCGGCGAATTCCTTCGGATAGGCCTCACGCAGCCAGGCGCCCACATCTTCGGCCTCTACCGTGCTGTACAACATGACAAACAGGATCGGACGCCTGTTCAGCGGTGCAAGTTGCTCCGCGTACTCCCGCCAGCGGTTCACCCCGGCGGCCAGGAAGCCCCTGTACCGCACGCTTGCAATGTCTGACTTGGCTTCGTGGATCTGAGCAATTCCCTTCACCGGCCGCTTGACGATGTTGTCCAGAATCGCCTGCTTCAGAGGGTAATCGTATATCGTCCAGGGAAACAACGAGCCCTTCTGGAAGCGCGGCGTGGCTGAGAAGTCCAGTTGCGCAGCTAGCGGCGTTCTTTCGTGCAGACCTCGAATTACCTTGTTCCACTCGTTATCTTCGTCGTGCGTGTGGTGCGCCTCGTCGTTAATCACTAGCAGCGCGCCCGCCCGCAGCCCGATGCGGTCCGCGAAGTCGGCCATGTCCAGCTTCTGCGGAAGGGGTTTGGGACCGAGCACGCCCGTAAGCGCCTCTGGTTCGTCCCCCTCCTTCTTCCGGGCGGGCCGCTCGTAAAACTGCTGAATGTTCGTCAAGAAAAGCGTCCCCTCCGCGTAGGCTTTCTCGCTCTCCCCGCGCAGGACGCAATCGAAATCCCAGAAGATCTCCAGGGGCCGCGGGATAATCGGATCGCTGCGAAAAATGCGGCTCCCTGCGAAATCGGCCTTGAGCCGTTCGAAAACGATGACGTTCGGCGCGATTACCAGGAACGTCTTCGCGTAACCGTGGGCCACATTTTCAGCCTCGCGTTGGGCGTTCAGAAACTGCCACGCCACCGCCAGCGCCATGACCTTGGTCTTTCCGCTGCCGGTCGCCATCTTTACGCAGTAACGGGCGAAGTCGTCGTACGCGGGCAGCCGCACATCGCGAAGGTCCAGGGCGTAGCGCTCCAGCAGTCCCTTTCGCGTGCGGACCTTCTCGTACTCCCACACAAAGACCAGCGTCTCAACGGCTTCCTGTTGAGAAGGATGGAAGGCAAAAGGCCGGCCACTGGCCAAGCGGTGATCGGTGTAAAACCAGTGATTCAGGAGCAACCTCGTCGTCTCGGTCGTGCCTTTGTAGCCTCCCGCCCTCGGTCAGCAGTTCCCGGAGGAGAACGATCGTTTCATAGAACCACTTGAGATAGCGATCCACGTGCGTTACGCCGCGTTGCCGATCTTCTCTGCTGACTCCCCAGGTATCCCGGTACGCCTTTTGCTCCAGCATGGAAGGCTCCTTCGTGAAGGCCGGGATCTCGTCGTCGGACGCGTCTGGGTAGTGCGGTATCTTCGCCGTGAACGAGAAATCCGCCCCAGTATCGAACGGCGGATCGATGTAGATCAAATCCACCTTGCCGGCGAACTCCGGCAGCAGACTGGGCAGAACGTATTTCTTGTCGCCCCAGATCAGGCGATTGCGCCATTCCGCCTCGCGGCCAGAGGCAAACAACTCCAGGCTCCGCTGCCGATCCTGCGCACTCTCGTTGACGGTCTCGACTGTTTGAAACGGGAGTTCAATCCGGACGGGGCCGGCTCTCTTGCCGGCCTGATACTTTGCGTCCCAGATAAGTTCAGGCATTAGCGGTCATCCGAATATATGGTGACGTGACGTTGCGGAGTCTGAGAACGAACGGTTCGACTTCGCACGGGGATTCCACGCGTGGGGGAGCCGGAGAAGCGATCGACGACCGCTCGAATCGTCTGGAGATCCATCGAACAGAGTCCCTTCGAAACGGAGCTATTTTACCATCGTTCTTGCGGTGGGCGGGTTCGGAGCCGAACGCTGGCTGCCTGGTTTCGACCACCGTATGGTAAATGTTGTTAGCGTACCGTGCCGCGCAAGCCGTCAAAGGAGGGCCGAGCCGAACACGTTTTCGGTTGCGTGCCCGACATTATCACCGAACGCAAGTGGTTCGACGTTTCAGTCGATACGATCCTAAGGAAAATAGACGACGGTGAACGGGTCGACTTGCACGGCGTCCACCACAGACCGGACGAAGCGGGCGGAGAGGAAATCGCACTTCCAATTCGGCTGAGGATTTCCGGAAGTCCAAAGTATCTTGAGAGTTGGGACGTCTGCCTTCTGCTCTACAATAGACGCATCGATGGATTTGGCTACGAGCAGCGGTTTGACGATCCCGAAGGAATCGAGCAGAGCGGATGGCATCGGCACGTGTGGGACGAAAAATCTCAAAGCGCGGATCGGTCCAAGGTTTCGGTTTCGATGTTCGACCATGCCGATATAACGTTTCGGGATTTCGTAATGTGGTCCCTCAAAGCGATGAATATCTCGTGTCCAAAGGATGACGACTATGCAGACGGCGGAAACCTGTTCTCAGATTAGGCAACTGGTCGCAGGCTACTTGGCTGACAGTTTGCGCATCTCAGCGAGAAGGGACGGGTTCAATATTACTCTTCCCCTTAAGGCTGTGGATGACCGGTGGGTATCAGTAATAATCGAAGAGAAATACGGTGACTACTTTACGGTTCACGACGGCGGCAAAACCGATTCCGTATTGTTTTCCCACGGCCTCAAGATGTCGGAATCGGACGAGCAGTTCAGGGCAGCGGTCGCCGCCAAGTACGGAGTCAGCGTCCAAGACAGACTCGTTCAAAAGACGTGCCGACGGGACAATCTTCCTGAGACCATTATGGCTGTTGCAGAATCTGCGGCAGTTATGACCGCCCAACTCGTGTCTTCCCGGCTAGTCGAAGTAGAGGTGCAGGAGGTTCACGACATAGTTTCAGAAGCACTTTTGCTCTGGAAACCAGAGGACATCGTTATTGAGCAAAATGTCGAAATACCGGGGAGTGCTTCAACGCATCAGTTTGATTTCATCGCCCGAAGCGGCACTTCAGAGCATCGGACCACGACGATAAAAATCCTTCCGCCCAGCCGTCCTCGTGAACGCGCAGAAAGGTATGGCTACATGCGATACGACATGCTGCGGAAGCCTCAATACGAGAACTGGGCGAATCTGGCTGTCATCCTCGGCGCCGACACGTGGAGTAAACCGGCGCTGGACATTGTCCAACGCATAGCAGACAGCACAATCGAGTTGAAGAGTGACCAACAGACCGAAGTCGCGGCGTATATCCCGAAAGCCATGTCTATGCTCACTGAGGTTGCCCTGTGAAATAGAATCTGCAAGGCTTCGATTTCGTCCTTGTGTTCGGTGGAATATTGCCGGGCGATTTGAGATCGGCTTCGAGCCAGGCGGCGAGCGTTTCGGGGCGGTGGAAGCCGAAGGCGGCCCGGCTGCGGGCGTCGGGTTCGAGGAGGTTCGTGAATCGCGTTTCGACGCCAGTGGACTGATAACAGAACGGCAGTGAGCGGCGCGGGGCACGGAGATTCTGCGGTAGTCCCTGGCTGTATTTGCCGGACTGGATTTCGACTTCGATGAGGGGAACGCCGGCTTTCTTGGCTTCGATCACGCCGGCTGCGTATCCGTCGATGTAGAGGAGGTAATCGGCAAAGCCGTGCCCGGGCGCCAGTTGGAATTCGCGGATCGCGACGCCACGGCCGGCTTCGATGTTAATGCTGTTGCGATTCTGGATCAGCCAGCCGGCGGCGGTCAGCAGGCGGTCGATGTTCGCGCGGGCGCGGTCCTCTGGCCGGCCCCCGGCTGGGGTGGGCATGGGCGGTTCGTAGCGTACCTCACAGCATAGCGCGGCTTAGGCGCTGACGGCACCGCTCTGATGGTTTAGGCGAAAGCGGCGAAAACCGCCGGGACAGCCCCGTACATACCGCTCCATTGAAAATCACGTCCTCGCGGGCTCGGGCTGGACAAGTAGAGGAATCGAGTAGCCCAGCCTACGAAGTGCTTGGAGGTGATGGTTGATGGCGCGCTGAATGGCTCGCGGATTGCGGGCTTCGCTGAATTCGATAAATCGGGCGCCTTTGTGGAGGACATTCCAGATGATCTTGCAGATCCGGTGAGCGACAGCCCAGACGGCCTTCACATATCCCAGACGGACGACCAGGCGCTTGAACACGGACTGGAGATGGCT
>JBGPKH010000152.1:0-15700 GCA_041485845.1 Bryobacteraceae bacterium | reverse complement strand
GCGCGGCATCGCCTACTTCCCCCTCGGCTCCCCCACTTACGATTTCTACGGCGCCGACCGCATCGGCGCGAACCTGTTCGGCAACTGTCTCCTGGCGCTCGACGCGCGCACCGGCAAACGGCTCTGGCATTTCCAGGCCGTGCACCACGATCTCTGGGATTACGATCTCGCCACCGCCCCCAAGCTCCTCACCGTTCGCCACAACGGCAAGCCGGTCGATATCGTCGCGCAGGCCACCAAGTTCGGCTTCCTGTACGTCTTCAACCGCGTGACCGGCGAACCGCTGTGGCCCATCGAAGAGCGGCCCGTGCCTAAAAGCGACGTGGCGGGCGAGCAGTCCTGGCCCACACAGCCCTTCCCCACCAGGCCGCCGCCGTTCACGCGGCAGAAGTTCACCGTGGACGACATCAACCCCTATGTGGACCAGCAGGAAAAAGCGCGCCTGCGCGAGATCCTCCTCAACGCCCGCAACGAGGGCCTCTTCACCCCGCCCGCCACCCGCAACACGATCGATATGCCGGGCGAGTTGGGAGGCGCCAACTGGGGCGGCGCCGCGGCCGATCCCGAGACCGGCATGCTGTACGTCCGCTCCCACGATGCCCCCACCATGCACAAGCTCTCGGAGCGCCAGCCGGTTCGCAGGGTTGAGGGCGGAACCCCCGAGCAGCACGGGCGCGCTCTCTACCAACAGTTTTGCGAGATCTGGCACGGGCCGGATCGCCTGGGCGTGATTACTCCCAAAGATCTCGGCGTCGATCGCTTCAGGAAGATTGTCAGCGGCGGGCAGGGAGAGATGCCCGGCTTCGCCGAGCTCACGCCGCAGAACCTGGACCAGCTCGCCGCGTATATCTCGAACCCGTCGGCCGGCGGCGCTCCCACGCAAGGCCGCGGCGGCAACGCGGCTCCAGCACCTCCCAACGGTCAGACCCGTTACTACACGCCCTACGGCACGCTCAACGCGAACAACGGCCTCCCCGCCATTGGTCCTCCGTGGGCGGAGCTCACGGCTTACGATCTGAACGAGGGCGCCATCAAGTGGCAGGTCCCCCTCGGAATCGTTCCCGGACTGGCCGCCCAGGGGATCCGCAACACCGGAACCTACCATCCCACCAGAAACGGACTCGTAGTGACCGCGGGCGGGTTGATATTCATCGGCACGTGGGCCGACCGCACGATCCGCGCCTACGATACTACAGACGGAAAAGTACTTTTGGAAAAGGAGCTAGACTCGAATCCCGAAGGTATTCCGGCGGTGTATGAGGTCAGTGGCCGACAGTACGTAGTGTTCTGCGCGCGCTCCGGCCTGGTCTTTGACAACATAGGCGCGGAGTCGATGGCCTGGAAGCCCGGCAAGCCCGAAGCTCAGGGATATTACGTGTTCGCACTCCCGGCGCCACCGCCCAAGGGGGCCAAATGAAGAAGGCAATCGCACTCGTCATCCTGATCGGATTCGTACAGGCACAGACGCCCAAGAAGGGTGGCGGCCCGCCGTCCGAATCCGTGCGTCCCGCGGCCTCACGCCGCGTCCGCACTGCCGTCTCCGGTCTGCTCGGCTGGAGCGTCGGCGTGCGCTCGACAGCACTCGGGCAACTCACTTTCTTCGAAGCGGCGGTCAAGACCGACGCGCTCGGCCTCGCTTACATCGAAGGCTACAGCACTCAGAAAGTCAGTCCCCAAATTGCCAAAAACCTGGACAACAATCTCACGCCCGACGAGATCGCCGCTGTCAGAACTAAGCTTCGCGCCTTGAACCTCCGGATGCCGGCTTACCACGTGGACACGCTCCCCACTGACGAGCCCTCGCGCCGCAAGCTGTTCGAGTTCGCCAAGTCTCTCGGCGCGGAGACGATCGTCTCAACCGACACCAGCGCCCCCGTCGACCAGTCCACCCTGACGGTCCGTCACCTGGGCGAACGCGGCGCCAACCTCGCGAGAGTCCTGCTCGAGCTCGCCAAATCTGCGCCGCCTCCTCAGGAACAGCCCGAAAAGTGCAGCAACTGCGGCCGCCCCTACGGCGGCGTGAAGCCCATGCTCCTCACCATCGACCCCGCCGCCGTCGAGGATTTCGAAAAGGCCGCGCGCCCCGCCATGGGCTATCGCGTGGACCAGATCTCGCACCTGCTCCCCATCACCAGCTCCGATCGCGTCCCCCCGGACGAGCGCCAGAAAATCGAAGCTGCGCTCCCCAAGCGGGCCCTCGTCAAACCGAAGAAGCCGCGCAAGCTCCTGGTGATCGACCTCTGCCCCGCCGGCGGCTACTATCACACCACCATCGCCCACGCCAACCTCGCGCTCCAACTCATGGCCAAGAACACCGGCGCCTACGAACCCGTCTTCAGCAACGACCTGAATAATCTGAAGTACGACAAGATCAAGCAATTCGACGCCGTGTTCCTGAACAGCACCGTGGGCGAGGTCTTCCCCGATCCCGGCGTCCTCAACGGCCTGACGCGCTTCGTCCGCGAAGGCGGCGGACTCGCCGGCATCCACGGCGCGAGCTATGCTTCCATGGACCTGCCCGAGTTCTCCGAGATGATTGGCGCAGCCGACGGCCCGCATCGCGTCGAGACCGCCACCCTCAAAATTGACGACCCCAAGAGTCCGCTCACCAAAGGATTCGCCGGCAAGGGCTTCGTCCGCGAAGACGAGTTCTACCACTTCCTGCCCGACGGTCCCTTTTCCCGCGAAAGACTGCACGTGCTGATCAGCATCGATACCGAGAAGTCGGACATGAGCCAGTGGCACGTGCGTCCCGACAACGACTACGGCCTGACCTGGATCCGCAGCTACGGCAGGGGTCGAGTATTCAACTGCGCGATGGGCCACACGCCCACGCTGTTCGCCACGCCGGCGCTGGCCGAGCACATTCTGGCAGCAATTCAGTTCGTGCTCGGAGACCTGGAAGCCGACACCACACCCAGCGCCAAACTCAAGAGGTAATCGTTATGAACCGCCGGGATTTCTCCAAAGCAATCGCCGCCACCCTGGGAGCCGGCGCCGTCCCCGCGCTCCGCGCCGCCGAGCGCAAGCTCAAGATCGGCTACACCTGCATCACCTGGGGTTCCTTCCCCCGCGGCGCCGAGGGCAGCGCCACCCTCGAAGCCGCCGTCAAAGACATCTCCAACCTGGGCTTCCACGCGTTCGAGACGTTCCCCGAGATCCTTGAAGACTGGGATTCGAAGGGCGCGCTCAGCAAACTGATCGATCAGTATCAGTTGCCGTTGCGGTCCGGCTACATCGGCGCCAACCTCACCGACCCCGCGATGCGCAAAGAGAGCGTGGCCAAAGCCATCCGCCTGGGAAGAGTCATCAAGAAGTACGGCGGCGCCTTCGCGGTCCTGGCGCCCAACGGCGTCAAGCGCGCGGACTACAATTTCAAGGAGCACCGCGCCAACATCATTGCCGGCCTCAACGACCACGCCACCGCGGTCGCCGACCTCGGCCTGGGCGCCGGTCTCCATCAGCACACCGGAACCTGCATCGAAACGCGCGACGAGGTCTACGACGTGATGGAGTCGGCCAACACCAAAGTTCTGAAACTCGCTCCCGACGTCGGCCAGCTTCAGAAGGGTGGCGCCGACGCGGCCAAGGTCATCAAGGATTTTCTGCCCCTGGTAAAACACATGCACCTCAAGGACTACCTCGGTGGCGAGCACTTCGCCGGCTACTGCCCGTTGGGTCAGGGCAAGGTGGACCTGGTCCAGGTGCTGGATCTCGTGGAGGCGGGCGGCCAGCAGCCGAACATCATGGTGGAGCTCGACCCCTCGTCCAGGCAGCCGCTGACGCCTCTCGAGTGCGCGAAGATCAGCAAGGCGTTCTTGCAGAAACAGGGGTATCAATTTCGGAGCTAAACCGCGGTGGGGCAGGCTGGTAGCCTGCGGCCGACTGGCAGTCGGCCCCGGAGTTTCTACATCTTGTCAGGACTCTGATTGTCAGGACTCTGACAAAGTGTCGTGGGGCAGGCGCTTCCGCCTGCCTGCCGCCGCTCCGATCGGAGCGGTGGCCCGCTCGTAAGTTGTTGATTTGTTGTCGATCTGTGGTAAAGCGCCGCTCCGATCAGAGCGGCGGGGGAGCTGGATGAGGGCCTCGTCAGCGGTGCTGTTGCTCGTTTTCTGCGCGTCCGCCGCCGAAAAACAGTCGTACACCACGTGGAGCGATTACGGCGGATCCGCCGACTCGATGCAGTACTCCGCTCTCAAGCAGATCGACCGGACCAACGTGAACCGCCTCGAGCAAGCGTGGTTTTACGCCGCTCCCGGGCCCAGCGGCCGTTTCTCCTTCAACCCGCTCATCATCGACGGCATCATGTACCTGGTCGGCAAAGACAGCGCCATCGTCGCGCTCGACGCCGCCACCGGCAAACCGCTCTGGTCCCATCCCGTCGAGGGCAACCCCACCAACCGCGGCTTCAATTACTGGGAGAGCAAAGACCGCTCCGACCGCCGCCTGATCTTCGCCGCCAACCACTACCTCCAGGAAATCAACGTGCGTACCGGCGTGACCATCCCGTCCTTCGGCAAGGACGGCCGCGTCGACCTGCGCGAAGGCCTCGGCCGCGACCCCAGGTCCATCGGCGAAATTCAGAGCGGCACTCCCGGCCGCGTCTTCGAGAACCTGGTCATCCTCGGCTCGGCGCCCGGCGAGATGTACGGCTCCGCGCCCGGCGACCTGCGCGCCTACGACGTGCGCACCGGCAAGATGGCCTGGATCTTTCACACCGTCCCGCACCCCGGCGAATTCGGCTACGACACGTGGCCTGCGGACGCATGGAAGTACATCGGCGGCAACAATGCGTGGGGCGAAATCTCGCTCGACGAAAAACGCGGCATCGTCTACTTCCCGCTCGGGTCCCCCACCTACGATCTCTACGGCGCCGACCGTATCGGCGCCAACCTCTTTGGCGATTGCCTGCTGGCGCTCGATGCGCGCACCGGCAAGCGGCTTTGGCACTTCCAGTTCGTCCACCACGACCTCTGGGACTACGATCCCACCGCCGCCCCCAAGCTCATGACCGTGCGGCACAACGGCAAGCCGGTGGATATCGTGGCGCAGGCCACCAAGTTCGGATTCCTGTACGTCTTCAACCGCGTCACCGGCGAGCCGCTCTGGCCCATCGAAGAGCGACCGGTGCCCAAAACGGACATGCCGGGTGAGGTGTCGTGGCCCACGCAGCCGTTCCCCACCAAACCGCCGCCCTTCGCGCGGCAGAAGTTCACGGTGGACGATATCAATCCGTACGTCGATGAAGAGGAGAAGGCGCGCCTGCGCGACATTCTCCTGAATGCCCGCAACGAGGGCCTCTTCACGCCGCCAACCCGCACGCGCAACCAGATCGCGGTGCCCGGCGAAAATGGCGGCGCGAATTGGGGCAGCACCGCTGCCGACCCAGAGACCGGCATGCTGTACGTGCGCTCCTTCGATGCTCCGGCGATCCACAAGATGACGGAGACTTCCCCGGAGCGTCGGCGCGCAGGAGGTACTCCCGAGCAGATGGGCTTTGCTGCCTATATGCAGCACTGCATTGCATGCCACGGTGCCGACCGTGCCCGTATCACCTACCCAAAGGAGATCGACGCCGCGGCCTTTCGAAAGACGCTCCGCAATGGCAAGGGCGAGATGCCGGGATTCTCCGAGACTCACCGCCGCGAATGCGGATGCGCTGTCGGCCTACCTCGTCAACCCCGGCGCGGTTCCGCCTCCTCCCCCCGGACCGCCCACGGGTCAGACCCGCTACTACGGGCCGTTCGGCAACACGCTGCTCACCAACAACGGCCTGGTGGCGATCAGCCCGCCGTGGTCGGAACTGGTGGCCTACGATCTCAACGAGGGAACCATCCGGTGGAGGATTCCGCTGGGCACTACGCCCGGTCTCGCCGCCAAAGGAATCAAAAATACCGGCAGTTCACGCTTCGTGCGCAACGGACCGGTGGTCACCGCCGGAGGATTGATCTTCGTCGGAACGGGCCCCGACCGCACCCTTCATACCTTTAATAAGGATACGGGGCAGATCCTCTGGGAAAAGGAATTGGAAGCGAACCCCGATGGAATCCCATCGGTGTACGAGGCCGGCGGCCGGCAGTACATCGTCTTCTTCGCCGCGTTCGGCGGTCGCGAGTCGTTGGCGGTCAAGGCCGGGAAGCCCGAGGCGCAGGGCTACTACGTGTTTGCGCTCCCCAGGAGGCAATAAGTTATGCGTGCAATCATCTTCGTGATCGTGGCCGGAGCGGCCTTCGCACAGAATGCGCCCCCGGTACCCAACCTGTCGCTACGCCCCACCGGCTCGAGCCTCGGCACCATCCGGGCCGGAGCCGCGGACAATAACATATGGTTCGGCTGGCGCGTCGGCATCCCCACCGCCGACTTCAAACAACTGACCTTCTCAGAGACGCTCGCCAAGGCCGACACCCTCGGGGTCACCGGCGTCGAGGCGTCGAGCTCGCAAAAGCTCAGCCCGGAGATCCCCAAGAACCTCGACTACCATCTGCAGCAGGGTGAGCGCGCCGCGGTCGTCCGCCGCCTGAAGGAGTTGAACCAGCAGATTTTCGCCTACCGTGTCGACAACCTGCCGTCGGACGGCACCACCGAGCGCAAGGTGTTCGAGCTCGCCAAAGGGATCAACATCCCGATGATCATCGCCAGCCCCGATCCTGCGGCGCTCGCCTCGCTCGACAAACTCGCCAATGAATTGGGCATCAACCTCGCGCTCGATAGCCGCAAGGACCCGAAGCCCCTGCTCAGCGCGCTCCAGGGCCGCAGCAAGCGCATGGGCATCGCCGCCGACCTCGGCGGCTGGATGCAGGAGAACATCAAGCCCGTGGACGGACTCGCTCTGGTCAAGGAGAAGCTGATGGCCGTGGAAGTACGCGACCGCAGTGCGCTCGGCCCCAAAGGTAAGGACGTCGCGCTCGGCACCGGCGCGGGCGCGCTCTCCGACTTCTTCCTCGCGGCGTTCCGCGCGGAGATCAAGCCCCTGTTCATCGACGTGGAGGGCAGCGCTGCGTCGCTGACCGGCTTCGAAAAGGCGATGTGGCCGGCGATGGCCGCGCGCGTGCGGCAGGTGGTCGATTCACCGGCGGGCAAGATCCGCGGACCCGACCGGCTGGACGCGAACATGAAGCAGCAGATCGACGCCGCCACGCCGCGGAAAGCCATTGTGCCGCCGAAGAAGCCGCGCAAACTCCTGGTGACCGACCTCCAGATGTATTCGGGACACTCGTCGATACCGCACGGAAACCTGCTGCTCGAATTGATCGGCAAGTACACCGGGGCCTACACCCCGACGTTCAGCAACGATCTGGAGCTGCTCAAATACCCCAAGATCAAGGAATTCGACGCGGTCTACCTGAATAACGTCTGCGGCATGATCCACAACGATCCGGAAGTGCGCGAGGGCATCCTGCGCTTCGTCCGCGAAGGCGGCGGTATCGGCGGCCACCACGCCGTGACGTTCGCCAACAACAACTGGCCCGAATTCGCGGAAATGATGGGCGGCTGGGCCGGGGCGCACCACACCGAAAAACAATTCATCAAGATCGATGATCCCAACAGTCCGCTGACCAAGAGTTTCGGCACGGCCAGTTTCGAGCACACCGACGAGTTCTACCAGTTCCCCGTCTACTCGCCCTACTCGCGCGAGAAGCAGCACGTTCTGCTGAGCATCGACGTGGAGAAATCGGACCGCGCCACCGCCGGCCGCCTCTGTGCCGAATGCACGCGTCCCGATCAGGACTACGGCCTCGCCTGGATCAAGACCTACGGCAAGGGCCGCACGTATTTCACGCCGCTCGGGCACACGACGATCTTCTATACCAACCCCATGTGGACCCAACATCTGCTGGCGGCGATCCAGTACATTCTCGGAGACCTGGACGCCGACGCCACGCCCAGCGCTAAGAGGGCCAGATGAAGCTGATCTGGTTCCTCGTCTGTTTTCTGCCGGCGCACGCGGCTGACAAGGCCGCCTACACCACCTGGAGCGACTACGGCGGGTCCGCCGATTCCATGCAGTACTCCGCGCTCAAGCAGATCGACAAGAGCAACGTGAAGCAACTCGAGCGGGCGTGGTTCTACGCGGCGCCGGGCCCCGGCGGCCGGTTCGCCTTCAGCCCGCTGTTGGTCGATGGAGTCATGTACGTGGTCGGCAAGGACAGCGCCATCGTCGCGCTCGACGCCACTACGGGAAAGCAAGTCTGGACGCACCTGGTGGAAGGCCGGCCCACCGACCGCGGCTTCAACTACTGGGAAAGCAAAGACCGCTCCGACCGCCGCCTCATCTTCGCGGCCAACAGCTACCTCCAGGAGATCAACCTCAAGACCGGCGTCACCATTCCCTCGTTCGGCAACGACGGCCGCGTCGATCTGCGCGTGGGCCTGGGCCGCGATCCCAAGAGCATCCGCAATATCCAGAGCGGCACGCCGGGACGCATTTTCGAAAACCTGATCATTATGGGCTCGGCGACCGGCGAGGGCTACGGCGATCCTCCCGGCGATCTGCGCGCTTACGACGTGCTCACGGGCAAGCTGATGTGGACCTTCCACACCATTCCGCATCCCGGCGAGTTGGGCTACGACACGTGGCCCAAGGACGCCTGGAAAACCACCGGCGGGGTCAACGCCTGGGGCGAAATCTCGATCGATGAGAAGCGCGGAATCGCCTACTTCCCGCTGGGCTCGCCAACCTACGACCTGTACGGCGCGGACCGCATCGGCGCTAACCTCTACGGCGATTGCCTGGTGGCCCTCGACGCGCGAACCGGCAAACGGTTGTGGCACTTTCAACTCGTTCACCACGACCTGTGGGATTACGACCCCACCGCCGCGCCCAAACTCCTCACTGTGCGGCACAACGGCAAGCCGGCCGATATCGTGGCGCAGGCCACCAAGTTCGGTTTCCTTTATGTGTTCAACCGCGTGACCGGCGAGCCGCTGTGGCCCATCGAAGAGCGCCCCGTGCCGAAGAGCGACGTGCCCGGCGAGCAGGCCTGGCCCACGCAGCCGTTTCCGGCCAAACCTCCGCCCTATGCGCGCCAGAAGTTCTCGGTCGAGGACATCAACCCGTACGTGGACGAGCAGGAGCGCGCGCGCATCCGCGAGCTTCTCCTGAGCTCGCGCAACGAGGGGCTCTTTACGCCGCAAAGCAGGACGAAGGACACCATCGAAACGCCCGGGCAACTTGGCGGAAATAACTGGGGCGGCACTGCCGCCGACCCGCAGACCGGCATGATGTACGTGCGGACCATCGACGGGCCTTCGAGCGCGAGACTGTCCGAGAGGAACCCGGCGCGCAATGCCGCGGGTGGCACGCCTGAGCAGCAGGGCTACACCGTCTACGGGCTGCACTGCTTCGCGTGCCACGGACCTGACCGCACCGGCGCCAACCCGCCGAAGACGCTCGGGGCGGCACGCTTCCGCAGCATCGTGCGGGGCGGCCAGGGACAGATGCCGGCACTCTCCGAGGATGCTCTGACCGCGCCCAACCTGGACACGCTGGCCGCATACCTCGACAATCCGGCGGCCGGCACGCCGCGCGGCGGCGCCGCGCCGCCCGCGGGCCCCGGTGGCGCACCCGCGCCGGCCCAAAGCGGTGGCGGCCGCGCGGCGCCCGCAACGCCCCCACGCGGCGCCGCACCGCCACCACTTCCCGACGGTGAAACCCGCTATTTCGGCCAGTTCGGGAACCTGATGCACGCGAGCAACGGTCTGCCCGTGATCGGTCCTCCGTGGTCGGAGCTGGTCGCGTACGATCTCAACGAAGGCACTATCAGATGGCGCGTCCCTCTGGGCACGGTCTCCTCGCTCGCGGAGAAAGGGATCACCAACACGGGCAGCTACCGTCCCACGCGAAACGGACCGGTCGTGACCGCGGGCGGACTGATCTTCATGGCGACGGCATCCGACCGCATGGTCCACGCGTACGATAAGGACACCGGCAAGCTGCTGTGGGAACGAGAGGTCGATGCGAACCCCGACGGAATTCCCGCAGTGTACGAGGTCGCCGGCCGGCAGTATGTGGCGTTCTATGCGGGCGTCGGACGAAACTACAAAGGGACCGCGTGGAAGGCAGGCAAGCCAGAAGGCCAGGGCTACTACGTTTTCGCGCTGCCGAAGAAATAATGCGCCCCACCCGCCGCGAAGTCCTGATCAATGCCACGCTGCTGCCGTTGTTCGGCGCCCCTGCTAAGGAAGGCGCGGACTGGCTCAGATCGTCCGAGGGTCCCGGAGTCACCTTCCACCAGTTCGGCCAGGGCACGGCGATCTACTGCGCGTTTCCGCTTTCTGCGGTCTACCGTCAGGAGGGCACGCCGGTGCTGCGCAGGCTCGTTTCGTGGATGCTGCACCTGGTCCATCCGCCGGACGCGCGCAGCCTCTTGATCGAGAACGCGCCGCTGCCAGTGGAGGTCTCGTACAACATCCGCGGTGCGGACCGCTTCGTGCACCTGGTGAACTCTTTCAGCGCGGTCCACGGAATTGAAGTCCGGTTGCAATCCGCCGCGCGGCCGAGGCGAGTGCTGCTGGCGCCGGAGCGCAAGCCCGTTGCGTTCGAATGGCGCGATGGCTGGGCGCGATTTGCGGCACAGCCACGCGATGCACGACGCGTACATAATAGAAGGCTGAGGAGGAGGAGGGAATCGTGAAATTACAGGGTAAGGTGGCTCTCATCACGGGGGCCAGCCGGGGGATCGGCCGGGGGATCG
Organism: Bryobacteraceae bacterium; assembly: GCA_041485845.1. Classification (GTDB taxonomy): domain Bacteria; phylum Acidobacteriota; class Terriglobia; order Bryobacterales; family Bryobacteraceae; genus OMOG01. The sequence continues at coordinate 5,006 of JBGPKH010000152.1, read as the reverse complement.
CCGAGGTCTTTGCGGAGGAGGGCGCCGACGTTGCGGTGAACTACGTGGCCAGCGCGCAGGCCGCCGAGGACGTCGCCGCGTGGGTCCGCTGCAAGGGCCGCCGCGCGATCACCGTGAAGGCCGACGTCGCCAATCGCGCGGAGGTCGAAGCGATGGTGAACCGGGTGTGGGAAGAGCTCGGCCCCATCGACGTCCTGGTGAACAATGCGGGCATCGAAACCATCGTCCCCTTCCTGGATTTGACCGACGAGCAGTGGACCCGCCTCACCGATGTCAACCTGCGCGGCGAATGGCTCTGTTCGCAGGTCTACTGCCGGCGCGCGATCGCCGAAGGCTGCCAGGGCAACATCGTCATGATCGGCTCCATCCAGGCCGGCAAGGTTCTTCCCGGCCGCACGCACTACGCCCCGACCAAGCTCGGCCTGGAAGCGCTGACGCGCAACATGTCGGCCGAGATGACTCCCTTGGGCATACGGGTCAACTGCGTCCATCCGGGTCTGATCGACACCGACATGACGGCGTGGGTGATGAAGCGCCCCGACCTGCTACCCGGGATCCTTTCCCAGATCTCGCTGGGCCGTCCCGGGGAACCGCGCGAGATCGGCACCGTGGTGGCGTTCTTCGCCTCCGACGAAGCCAGCTACCTCACGGGCCAGTCGATCCACGTGGACGGCGGCTGGCAAGGCAAGTAGATGACGTCGCCCGAACAGTTGTTTCGCCTGGACGGCAAGGTGGCGTTGATCACGGGCGGATACGGCGGCATTGGGAAAGCAGTGAGCGAGGGACTGGCCGCGATGGGCGCGAAGGTAGCGGTGGCCGGCCACGATGCGCAGAAGGCTGCGGCCTGCGCGGACGCGTTGCGAGATCGAGGCCGCGAGGCTTTCGCCGCGGTGTTTGAGGTCACCTCGGTGTCCGAAACGCAGCGCATGGTGGACGACGTCGCCGCGCATTTCGGCGCGCTCGACATCCTGGTGAACTGTGTCGGTCTGAACCGCGAGGAGAAGGCCGAAGAAGTCACCGAACCCATGTTCGACCACGTCTTCGACGTCAACCTGAAAGGCGCGATGTTCCAGGCACAAGCCGCTGCGCGCCACATGATCGCGCAGGGCAGGGGAGGTAAGCAGGTGCACATCGGATCGGTGCGCACGCTGCTCGGCCTGCGCGGGCGCGGCTATGCGGCGTACTGCGCCACCAAGGGCGGACTCGCGATCCTCTGCAAGCAACTGTCGGCGGAGTGGGCGCCGCATCGGATCAACGTCAACGTGGTCGCGCCCACGTTCGTTCGCACCCAGCAGGTGGCGCACATGCTCTCCGATCCCGCGTTCTACAACGCGCTGGTGGCGCGGATTCCGCTGGGGCGGATCGCGGAGCCCGAGGAGGTGATGAGCGCGGTGCTGTTTTTCGTTTCGCCCGCGTCCGATTTCATCACCGGGCAGACTTTGTATCTGGACGGCGGCATCACCGCCACGCAATAATACCGCCCCCGGACGCACATGAGGCCTATCTGAAAGGGCGCAATTTCCGAACAAGCGGACGACGCGCGATTTTGGCAGGGCCCTGGAGTTTTTTCAGGAGGCGATCCGCATTGCGCCGGACTATGCGGTCAACCGAAGAAGTTCGTCACATTTAGCCTGCGCAGCCTTCTGCACCGCGGCGCTCGTCTCACTCAGCGCCAGGCAAGCCTCGTCCAGCCGTCCCGATCTTTGGCGCGGCTGACCTTCTTCAGCAACTGCGCGCTCTCCTGGAGCATGACTCCATTCAGCATCGCCGTCGGTCACGCGCGGGGCGTCCTGCGGCTTGCGATCTCCTTGTAGGTGGGCGCCGCGCCATAGCCGGGCAGGAACGTGTCCAGCTACGATCCCAAAATGCCGGACACCGGGCGCCATCCGCCGAACGAACTCTTGGCGCCCGCCCGCGGGCTTGCTTCCGCCGCCATCTCGCGGTGATAGACGGCCAGGATAGCCGCCTCATCATAGTCGATGGCCTGCGCATATTGGCGGATATAGCTCGTGGTATAAATTCCGCCGGGTAGCTTGCGGAATTCCCCCCGTTCGATCGCCTCCAGGGAGCGCACGCTGATCTTCGTCGATTCGGCAATCTGATTCAACGAGATGCCGCGATTTCGGCGAATCGTGGCCAGCCCCAGGACACTCTTTTCGTCTTTCATGAATGTGCCGTTCCGACCGGACTCGGAGGGATAGCCAGGCCAGCAATGATCATATTTGAACCCACACTATAACACTACTTTTGCCTCTCTGCTAAACTCCTTTTTTATGGGGATTTGCCGTCGGCAGTTCGTGGCCTGCACCCTCGGTGGATTGGCCGGCAGCCTGCGGGCCCTGACGGTCCGGCCCAAGTTGTTGGTGCTGGTGGTTTTAGATCAATTCCGCCCGGACTATCTCGATGCCCCCGGAATGCCGCTGGCGCCCGGCGGCTTCCGCCGTCTGCTGGAAAAGGGAGCTTACTTCCCCGATTGCCGGCATCTCGCCAGCACCTTCCAGGCCACCAGCATCGCCACGCTGGCCACCGGCGCCTGGCCCGCGCAGCATGGGATCGTCGCCGACTTCTGGTACGACCGATCGATCCGCAAAGCGGTGCCGGCGGGCGATGAAGCACTGCTCGCCACCACGTTGGCAGCCCAAGTCGCCGCCGTGCCGCGAACTCGCGTTTCGGTGATTGCCTTGAACGAGGCGCACGGTGCGATCTTCGCCGGAACGCCCGACGCGCGCCTGTTTTCGATGGATGACAACGGCCAGTTCACTACCCTGAGCGACCCGCCCGATTGGCTGGCGGCATCCAATACTTCCCGGAATCTGGTGGGCCTGCACGATTTCAAGTGGCAGGCTCTGGGAGCCAAACCGGACGCGCCGGCCCTCCGTACCCTGACCTTCTCGCCGGAGCGGCCGGCGGAATTTCTGACGCTCTACAAGTCCTCGCCATACGCTCAGACCGCGCAGTTCGAATTCGCCGCCGAGCTCATCGCCAAGGACAAGCTGGGGCAGGGAAGCACCTTCGATTTTCTGTGTATCCTGGCCGGCTCCACCGGGCTCCTGGGATACGAAATCGGCGCGCACCCGGCGCTCATGCACCAGATGACGCTGCACCTCGACCGGCAGATCGAAACGTTGCTCAATCAATTGACCAAGACGCCCGGAGAGAAGAATTTCAGCGTCGCCCTGGTGGGCGCTCACGGCGCGCCGCCCGAGCCGCCGGCGGAGTCTCGCGACCGTATGGCGGTGAGCGGCGAGACCGTGGCGCAGGCCGTGGACCGTCACCTCAACGCTACCGGCAGCGGCCGCGTGGAGAAGTACCTGTATCCCTCCCTGTACCTCGATACCAGCGGTTTCCGCGATCCGGAACCCATTCGCCAGGGGGCCGCGCGCGCCGCTATGGACCATTCCGCGGTGGCCGGCTACTTCACCGCAGGCGCACACTGCTCCATCCACTCGGATTGGCAACGCCGATTCCGCAACAGCTTCCATCCGGTTCGCTCGGGAGATGTGATCCTCTCCTACCACCCCGAGTATGTCGAGGACTTCGGCCAGGGCCGCGGCATCTCCTATGGCTCGCTCTACGACTACGACGTGCGGGTTCCGCTGTTCCTCTTCGGCCCGCAGTTCCGCGCCGCCGTATTCGAGAGTCCGGTGGCCTCGGTGGACGTGGCGCCGACTTTGGCGCGCGTGATGGGCGTGGCTTCGCCGTCTTCCTCCACCGGCCGCGTGTTGGGTGAGGCGCTCATCGAATGAGCCGTTCCTCCGACCCGTCGCTGGCCACGTCGCTCTGCGGAATCGCCCTGAAGAATCCAGTGCTGGCGGCTTCCGGCACGTTCGGCTACGGTATCGAGTTTGCCAAGCTGGTGGACCTCAATGCGCTCGGCGGCCTGGTGGTGAAGGGGCTGTCGCGCGAGCCGATCGAGGGAAATCCGGCGCCGCGCATCTACGAAACCGCAGCCGGCATGATCAACTCCATCGGCCTGCAGAATATCGGCGTCCGCGCGTTCGCCAAAGAAAAGCTGCCGGCCCTTGCCCGTCTGCGCACGGCCGTTTTCGCCAATGTTTTCGGCTACGAAATCGAAGACTACGTGGAAGTGGTGCGCGTGCTCGAAGACCACGAAGGACTGGCCGGTTACGAGCTCAACGTGTCGTGCCCCAACACTAGCCACGGCGGCATCTACTTCTCGAGCGACCCCGCGCTGTTGGGCGCCGTCGTGGCGGCGGTCAAGCGGGTGGCTCGCCGGCCGGTGGTGGTCAAGCTCTCTCCCAACGTGGCGGCCATCGAACCGTTGGCCCTCGCGGCGGAGACAAACGGCGCCGATGCGCTCTCCCTGGTGAACTCGTTCATCGCCCTCGCCATCGACGCGCGCACCCGCCGTCCGCGCATCGGCGCCGGCTTCGGCGGGCTCTCGGGACCGGCCATCAAACCGATCGCCTTGCGGCTGGTGTGCCAGGCGGCTCGGGCGGTGAGGATTCCCGTCATCGGGCTGGGAGGAATCGCCAGCGGTGTGGACGCCGCCGAATTCCTGATCGCCGGCGCCAGTGCCGTTCAAGTAGGTACCGCGACGTTCTGGGACCCGCGGGCCCCGGTACACATCGCAGAGGAGCTGGCCGACTTTCTCAAGAAAGAAAAGATAGCCAGAGTTTCCGAGTTAGTAGATACCCTGGAGTCATGAGCCGCGGCGAAATCCTCCCAGGATCCTCCTACGCCGCCGTACTTCTGTGGGTGAACGCCTACGTCTGCCGGGACTGGTTCTTCCACCCCACCGCTCAGATGAACTCGCTCGACGGCTATTGGGCCGCCCTGGCCCGCTTGGGCGATGGCTGGCTGCATCCCGCCTGGTGGCCTTTCTGGGATTTCGGCATTCCCTTCGAATTCACCTCCGCGCCCCTCGTGCCGGCCATGACTGCGGCCATCGCGGCCTGGCGGCATGTGTCCCACTTGATGGCTCTGCAATTCGTCTCGGCCATCTTCTACTGCGCCGCGCCGGTATCGCTCTTCCTCATGGCCTG
>JBGPKH010000151.1:0-15704 GCA_041485845.1 Bryobacteraceae bacterium | reverse complement strand
TCGGGGAGCGGCAGCAGCCAGACCTTCGGCTTTCTCTTTTCGGACCCGAACGGCTACTCCGGGCTGACCGTCATGATGATCATCAACAATACGCTGGCATGGCCCTCGGGATGCTCCTTCCTGTACTATCCGGGCAGCAATACCCTCTATCTGTCCACCGATTCCGGCAGCGCGTGGGTGGGGCCAGTCACGTTAGGGCAAAGTGGGACTATACAGAACAGCCAGTGCACGGTGAGCTCAGCGGCTTCGTCAGCCTCAGGCAGTGGCAACAATCTGACCGTGAACGTCGCGTTGAGTTTCCAGCCCGCGTTCGGTGGAACCAAGAACATCTACATGCTGGCCTCCGATGGCACGAATTCCGGCTGGCAACAGAAGGGCTCCTGGACGATTCCTTGAGGTATGGCGGCCAGCAGGTCTAATGGGAGGCGCACCACTGCGGGCTCGATAGGACTGGCACACGCTCCATATGGGGCCGCGGCCGGGCCGGATCTCGCCCCTTTCCTTTAAGCGGTCAGGGGATAGGAATCCAAGAGTTTCCCTTATCCCAAAGCACTAAAGTCTTACACGAAATCCGACGATTACAACATCAAATCGGCAAACTCGGTACGCGCTGATGAAATCAGACAGAAATGCCAATTTGGGATGGGACTCGAAAGCGGCAGCTATACTTGAAACCCGACAGTCTAGCGCATCACTCGATAAATACTGGTTCGCGCTCACGGTCAAGCCAAGGCGCGAGACTTTGGCTGTGCAGGGCCTCTCTTCGAAAGGTATCGAGAGTTTCTTGCCCAGCCACTTGGTCCGCCGCCGTTGGTCGGATCGCATTAAGGTGGTGAGCGAACCGATCTTTCCGGGATATATATTCTGTCGGACATCCCTGGCGTCCCCTGTGCTTCCTGTTCCCGGCGTCCAGGGCTTTGTTTCTTTCGCGGGCCGGCCGCAGTGTATCCCGGATCAAGAGATCGACGGCATTATACGGATGACCGCGTCGGGCCTGCCGCTCGAACCCCTGGCGTATCTGTGTGCCGGCGATCGCGTTAGGGTGGCCCATGGACCACTGGCGGGCATTGAGGGCATTTTGTGGGAATGCGAAACCAAGAGCCAATTTGTGGTTGGCATCGAGATGCTAGGGCGTTCCGTTGCAGTGAAATTGGATCAGGCTATCCTTGAGCGGTTATGAATAAGAGCACGCGGACGGGAAGATCATCCTACGCCGGCACTGGCAGTCCCACTCCGAGCACTTACTGGATGCGCCGACCACCGGATGGCTCGCCGGACACCCTCGCAGGTCGAATGCCGGAATTCGCCACGACTTCGTGTGAGCGAACGTGCTCCAGGTAGGGATTCAGGAACGAACAAGTTGCTCTTAATACCGACCGAGGTCAGATCGTGGAACGGCGCAACCAAAGCGATCAGCGGCATATGGGCGGCTGATTCGCTTCGCGGCCGGTTCGCCAGGGGGGCCATTTGGTCCCTGATTGGGGCAGTGCTCCCGCAAGGCGCGAGTCTGGCGGCATCGGTGATCACGGCAAGACTCTTGGGCGGGGAGCAGTTTGGCGAGTACGCCATGATCCAGAGCACGGTTGGAATGCTGGGCGTGTTTGCAGGAACTGGGCTTGGCTTGACTGCAACGAAGTATGTGGCGGAACTTCGAGTGACGAATCCAGATAGAGCCGGGCGAATCATTGCGCTCAGCACGGCTGTCGCGTTAGGAACCGGGGCCATTGCTGTAATGGCGCTTCTTATTCTCGCGCCATGGCTCGCAACAAGCACATTGAGTGCTCCACATCTTGCCACAGAGTTGCGTATTGCAGCGGGCCTGCTGCTTCTGAACGCCCTCAACGGCACACAGACCGGGGTACTCGCCGGCTTCGAGGCATTCCGCACCATCGCCCGTGTGAACTTGACGCGGGGTATCCTTGTGTTCCCGCTTGCCATCGCCGGCGTTTTTCTGTTGGGTCTGCGTGGCGCGGTCCTGGCACTAATAGCGGCGGCGGCCGTCGGATGGGTTCTTAATGATATTGCAATTCGCGCCGAAAGCAGAAGGACGGCGGTTCCCGTGCGCTGGCAGAAATGCTGGTCTGACCGCTCCATCCTATGGAAGTTCTCCCTCCCCGCGGTTCTGGGTGGCGTCTTGACGACCCCAGCGATGTGGGCTGCGAGCTCGATTCTGGTGAACCAGCCCCACGGCTATCCGGAGATGGGCGTCTTTAGCGCTGCAAACCAGTGGCGGACAGCAGTTGCGTTTCTACCTTCGTTGCTCTCACAACCCCTCCTTTCCATGCTATCCAATCTCGGAGTGAATGATGTCAGGTCCTTCAGAAGGCTCTTGCGTGCAAACCTTTGGTTTACTTTCGCGGTCAGCGGGTTAACCTCTGTGCCGATTATCCTCTGCTCCTCCTGGATCATGCAAGCCTACGGACGGGAGTTCCGGTTCGGGACGCCCACTCTCATCTTCCTAATCATCGCGACCGTGATCAGCTCCACGGCCGCAGTTATCGGCCAAGCGATGGCTAGCCTCAACAGAATGTGGTGGGGATTTGCCCTCAACTCGGTTTGGGCACTCGTTTTGCTGGCGACTGCCTTGCTTCTAGTGCCGCGATATGGAGCCCTAGGTCTGGCGGGAGCAATCCTTGCCGCGTACTCGGTCCACGCTCTCAGTGTGAGCACTTATGTTTACGTCAACTTCCAACATCGCCTTTTCCGTATCCATCCTACTGCTTCTCGCACAGTCTGATGCCCTTTACCTCGACAATGACCAGCTTATTTGAGCTTTGCCTGCCGGTCCTCCGTCTTCTCGTGCGGCCCATCCGCCAGAGCTATCAAGCCCTTCGCATACTTCCCCTGGGTCGAGTGCCGAAATGGCGAGGCGTGGGCGGAACCATCTGTATGCAAATCGATCCAACTGACTGGATGGATCGCGCCTTCTATCTCGGCGCCTACGAGCCCCATCTGGTCGAACTGATCGCCACTACGGTCCGGCCAGGTGACGTCTGTTTTGACGTGGGTGCACAGAAAGGGTTCATCACGCTTCATCTGGCGAAAGCCGTCGGCCCTGGGGGGAGGGTCATAGCCTTCGAACCTGATCCGCGAGCCATGGAAGTATTGACCTCGAACGTGCAACGAAACGGATATAGGCAAGTGAGTCTCCAGGCTTACGCCGTCGGTGACTGTGACTCCCGTTGTGCTTTCGGGCTATCCCGCCAACTCGGCTGGTCGAGCAGATTTCCAAATGACATGGCAAAACCCACCGTCGAGTCAACCATTTCCGTCCAGACACGGAGTCTGGATGACATTGTGAAAGAGATGGGCATCGCGCCACAGACCCATCGCCTCTCATTCATCAAAATTGATGCGGAGGGGTCGGAGCCGCTGATCCTACAGGGCGCGCGGGAAACGCTGGAGCGCTTTCGACCGACGGTTCATGTCGAAGTCAATAAGCCGTCTCTCCGCGCCGGTGGGTATTCAGCGGCTTCAGTTGAGGCCCTTCTTCGACCGCTTGGTTATCAGTTATATACTATCCGGTTTCAAAGGACCGGCTGGCTACAGCGGCGACGACTCTCCCTGGTTCCAGTCACCTCCCTCACGTCTGATATCGGAGACCACGAGGACGTCCTGGCCGTCAGTTCCCTGAAGTCATTCGGGGAAGTCCCATCGTGCTGGGGGGGAGCCGCGCGAGGGGTAGCGCAGGCGTTCCTGCTTCATGGCCAATGAGCAGTGCTTGTGAGGACCAGGGCTACTACGCGAAGATCAGCATTATATCGCCGCACTCATCGGCGGCGCGACAGTGTGTTCGTGCCGGTTATCGGGGCGTCGCGCAGGATTGGAGACAACTGCGAACGTTGGCAGAATGTTACCGTTGGCGGCCGGGATAAAAGGCTGAACGACGGCACGGACGCAATGCCCGTTATCGGTCATAACGTGACACTGTGCGCCGCGGCGGTCGTCATTGGGCCCCTTCGGGTCGGCGACGCGGCAATCGTGGGGGCAAATGCTGTTGTGCTTCGCGATGTGCCGGAGTATACAGCCGTTGCAGGTATTCCAGCAGTACCCGTCAACAAGGTTGATGTGCCTCACGCGGTCCGTAGTTGTCCGGCGAGGTTTGATGTGTTTCACCATCTGTAGAGTTTCGGCGAACCATAAATGCAGAGGCAGATCCCTTTCCGTACCCAGCTTCGGCGTCTCGCTCCAGCCTTACCGCCGGCGCGCCCGGCACCCGATACCCTGTTAACCACCCTGCACGGCCTGTTGCTGATGCTAGCACTACCATTCGCAGTTCTCTGGATTCCCTTGGTGCAAGTTCAGGGCACCGGCACTTTAACGGTTCTGGATTGCGTCCTGCTGCTGTTAGTGAGTACGACCCTGCTACGCCTCCTTGTGACGAAATCGCGCACCTTCAGCACCGGTCGAGCGCTCCGTATCGCCCTCTACGGATCCGCACCCGCGCTCTTTGCGGTGCTCGGCGCACTTCTTTTCGATCCTCAGTCCCGGCTGACACCGGAAATCCTGCAGCACGCCAAGAGATTCGGCCTTCCCGCCATCATCCCCCTGGCGATGCTAATGGCTCCAGCCAAGTACGTGCCCCGCATCCGGGTCGTCGCAGTCGTCGCCCTTCTAATAACGGTCCTGATACCATTCACTCCGTTCGCCGACTCGTTGCCGCTCCACGACATCAGGAATGACCAATCAGGGGGCAAGGGAGATGAGAGAGGGAGCGGCAGCTTATCGAATCCAAATGACTTCGCGTATATTTCCTTATTGGGAGCCCTGATTGGCTTGAGCCACGCGGCCGGCCGGCGCGACAAGCGCTTCTGGCGAAGGTGGTGGGCCACGGTTGCCATCTCCGCAGGTCTCCTGGGGATAGTCACATCAGCGTCCAGGTCCGGCATCGCTGCTGCATTGCTGGCGGCAGCCTATATAGTGTTCTGCTCGACACTCAGTTTCCCACAAAAGCTGAGCCTCGCTGGCATTCTTGGCGCTGCGCTGCTGGTTGGATGGCAAGTGTCCGCCGTTTACCAAGATCGCATGGCCATGGCGATGACCGAGAATATCCGGGAAGCCAGTACCGTTGCCCGCATTGAAGCGCAAAGCGTGGCGTTCAGGACCTGGCTTGCTCATCCTCTGGGCGTAGGTTTCTCGAATATGCAAACGGCGACCTCGGAGTTCTCACAACATGCCCAGTCCTTCACCGCAGTGACGGGGTCCGACAGCATCTATGTCGACTTTCTCCTTGGCACAGGCGCTGTCGGCTTTGTTTGTCTTATTCTCTGTTTCCGGAACTGCTGGAGGTTTGCCGGTGTTCGGAATATGCCGGTCGAGGGAACGTATCTGAAAGCCGGTATGTTGGCGGCCTTCTGTTTTGGTCTTGCTACGGTCTCGCCGGCATCCTATTCTGTTGCTCCGTTCTTCTTCACGGCAGCCGGGCTTGCCGGATGTCTCCGCGAGAACTCTTCTCTTAAGGAGGCAGGCCGCGTATGAACGTACTGCTCGCAACGTGCATGACGATGCCCCACTCGGGAGGCGCCAGCACACACTTCGATCTCCTGGCGCGATCTCTCAAGAGGGCCGGCATGCTCGCCGGGCGTATTCTTGGCCAACACGCCGTGCCCTCCACAGTGTGTAAGGTACTCTGCGCACTCCGGGCGCGTGGCGCCAGAGATCCCATGCGGGCGGGGTTGCTGCGCGAGACCGCTGAGCTGCTAACAAGGGCGATTGACGCCTCACTCGCGTCGAGGTCCGCCGACGTAGTGCACTGCCACGACGCGCTGTCGGCCTACGCCGCACTGAATGCGCATGCGGTTCAGGAGCGGGGGCTTCCGGTCGTCGAAACCATTCACGGCCCGTGGTCAAGAGAAATCCTTGCGTCCGGCATAACGTCCGACTCGCTCCAGTATCGAGAGGCTCGGCGAATCGAAGAGACTGCGTACGCCAAGTGCACACATTTCATTGCGGTGGACCGGGGGCAGGCTGATATCCTCAGTGACGACTTCAGCGTGGCGAAGGAGAGAGTCTCCGTGATTCACAACGCCGTGGATTGTGCCCAGATCCATGCTTTGGGTCTGAAGGGCCACAACAATTGCCTGCCCGAACCCTACTTCCTCGTGCCGCGCAGGCTGGTAGCCAAAAACGGAGTGCACGTGGCAATTGAAGCCATGGAACAACTCGCAGACGAAACTATCTGCCTCGCGATCGCAGGCCACGGGCCGCTTGCGGCCAGTCTTCGGGACCAGGCGGAACGTGCGGGGGTTGCGCGCCGAGTGCATTTCCTTGGCAACCTCTCGCGCGAACAATTGACGCCGCTAATGGCCTCAAGCACGGGAGTGATAGTCCCGTCGGTGCCCTGCGAGGGCGTTATTGAAGCCACGTCGCTCGCCGTCATCGAAGCCTTCGCCTGTGGCGTTCCTGCGATCGCATCGAACATCGGCGGTTTGGCTGAACTAATCCAGGACGGGCGCACCGGCTTCCTGTTTCCGCCCGGCAACGCGAACGCACTGGCCGACACCGGGCGTCGTCTATTACGGATGGCTCCACCGGAACGGATGCGGCTTTGTGCAGCCGCCCGTGACACCGCTTTGGCGCGGTGGGACGTATCGCCCTGGTTTACAGGGATCTCGCGGGTTTATGAGCGGGCCCTACCCATTTATCGAGGTGTACAGTAAGCGTCCATGACCACGCGGGTGTTGTGTACCTTCGGTGCGACCTATGCCGGCGGCATTTCCCGGATGATGGTAGATGGGTTGCCACACCTCAGTCGTCAGCCAGGCATCCAGCTAAAGCTTGCCGATCTTTACGATCGTGAATCCGTTAACAGCATGTTCCGGGACGCCGGTATGTCGATCGTTAATGCCGGCGTGAAGGGCGTGCCCTATATGTCTGTGCGCAATGGTCTTGCTGGACAACTCGATAGAGTACGCGCCCTTCCACGTCACGTCCTCATGGCCCGCCGCTTGAAGCGGGAGGCGCAACGAGTGGATGTCGTCTATGTGCACACATATAAAGAGCTGGCACTAGCTGTCTGGTCACGCGTACCGCCGCGCTCGGGAGCACCACGATTGGTGTGGCATTGTCACGGCCTGGACAGTATCCCCCCATTCACCGCACAATTGGCGGGGATGTGCGCTCGCGTGATTGCGATTTCCGGAACGGTAGCTGACCGATTGACGGAAATAGGCGTCTCTCGCAACTGTATTACTACTGTTGTAAATGCCGTGGACGTCGAGCGCATATTAATTGCCGCGGCTCAGCCGTCGAGTTCGCCGCTTCCGGCCAAGGACACCCTGCGCGTAGTTTTTGTGCCGACGGCATCCATTCGCGAAACCAAAGGAATTCACGTCCTCCTGCATGCGGTGCGAGAAGTGCCAGATATCGCAGTTTGGATCGCCGGCGATCCGCTGGATCGGGCCGCAGAGGGATATGCCAAGCACTTGCGTACGCTCGCCCAGTTGCCGGAGTTGATTGGAAGGGTGCATTTCATCGGATTCCGGCACGACATCTACAGGGTTATGCAAGCGGCCGACATCATCTGCATCCCTTCCGTGTACCGGGAAGGCTTCGGTCTCGTAGCGGCCGAGGCAATGGGTTTGGGAAAGCCAGTCATCGTCTCTAATAGAGGCGCGCTCCCGGATGTTGTTCAGCACGGCAAGGCTGGGATGGTATTCGACCCGGACAGACCGCAGGACCTCACAGCAGCCCTGCAACGCCTCACCGCGGACCCTGAGTATGCCCATCGCCTCACGGCGTATGCCTCGTCTTACGTACGCCTGCGTTTCTCCTATGACCGGTGGGCCAACACGGTTGCACAAGTATTAAGAGAAGCGTCCAGCAAGGTCTCGGGCCGGGAACTCGTGCGGCAAGCGCCTAAAAAACGCTCATGGCACACCGTCCCTAAAGCGATGCCCACGCGAGTCATGTAAAACCGTCCGACGACATCACCCACACACAATGCCAGCCTACGTCCACCAAGATGTTGTAGCGCCCGGCAACTCCACGCCACCGGTGTTCGCCGGTGAACGCGGCAGTACTACTCCGCCGGCGCCCAGGGTACTGCTGGTGACCACTCGTAACCTGAGCGCAGCAACAGGGGAATGGCGCCTTGTCGCCAACCGCGCCGCTGCTCTTGCCTCCGGGTTCAACATCGGAACAGACGTGCTCTACCTACGGCCAGGCACGGCAGAGCTGGCCTTATTCGACGGAGAGCGTTGGTCTCAACAGGTCCACGGCATCCCGGTCAGCGACCGGCCCGGCTTGCGATGGTGCTCCGCGATTCGAGAAGGTCGAAGGTTTATAAGCGAGTGGCTAAGACGCAACGTAAGCGGCATGGTTGTCGTCTCCGGGTCTCAGCTATACCTTACTCCTCTGGCCATTCCAAAAGACCGCCTGATAGTCGATCTGCACGGTACACTGCGCGAATGGGTTGAAGGCGATGGGAGAACGCCGCGGGATCGCGCGCTCCGCCTGGGGTACCCGCTTGTAGCTTTCGCCGAACGGCGAGCCCTTAAAGGCGCCCGCGGCGCCCTGGTCGTTTCGACGGAGCTCGCCACATATGCTGTGGCGTGCGGGGTGCGGAAGGTGTGGAAAATACCTTGCGGCCTGCTTCGGAGCAGCGTCATGGCGGAACCCATTGCCGGGCGGGAAAAGTGGCGTAGGCGCCTTTCGATACCACCGGATGCGACAGCGTTCGTGTATAGCGGCAGCCTTTCGAAGTGGCAGTGTGTCAGGGAGGCGGTTGACCTCTTCGTACGCCTTCGGGAGATATGGCCGGGAAGGTGCCGGCTAGTGGTGATGACGCCGCAGATAGACAAGCTCCCCCCACTCCTGGCTGGCCTCGAGACGGTTGCCATAACGGCGGTGTCTGTGCCGGCGGAAGAGATAGGGTCTGCCTTATCCGCGTGCGACCTCGGCCTGCTCATTAGAGACGACAACAGCACCAATCACAGCGCATGGCCGAATAAATTAGCCGAATACCTTGCTGCCGGATTATTTGTCATAACGAGTCCGGGCCTCACGGATCCCGCTCAGTTCGTACTGCGACACCGGGTAGGGGCGCTGATCGACCCGGGCGAGATCCGGGCAGGCGTAACACCAGATCGGGCGAAGGCCCTGATGGATGCGTACCATGGCCGTGGGCCCCAACAGCGGTGTAGTCCGGTGGTGAATGCCGCGGCACTTGATGAGATGACTATGGAACGACTCGTGGCGGCGTTCGCTGAAAGTCTGGTGTCCCAGTAGCCATGGCGCGCCGGCTGCTTTACATATCCGACCAAGTATTCTACTGGGACGGGGATACCTGGTATACGTCGAACGGCTTTCCGTTAAGGGAAGTGGTCGATGCCGCGGGCGGCGCCATCGGCGCCTGGACGTTCTTTGGCCGGCTCCTATGGGTCAAGCAACCGCCTGAAGATGCTTTGCCGGTGCGTGCACCCGTTGGACTGGATGTGTCATTTGTAGGGCCGTGGCTGAACTCACGCGGAATCGGCGGATATATTCGCAACCTGCCCGTGTATATCAGGCTCCTGCGCAAGTGCATTGGGAATCACGATGTGGTGTGGGTCAAGGCCAACTTCGTTGCCGCCTGGCTAGCCCTGCCGTTCCTGTGGAGAGCTAGCGCCTTCCGGATTAGCCACCAGGTAGGCGACCCCGCCCGAATAGCGGCCTGCCCGCAGCTCCTTCGTCCTGTTATCCGTCTTTTTGCCGCCGCGATGACACGCCTGGTTCACCGGGTTGCGAACATCAACGTGTTTGTATCGAGACAATTGTCGGACCGTTACGGGAGAAAGAGGGGTGAATCGTGGATCTGTAATGAGAGCCGTATACGGCCTGAGCAGATCATCGATCCAGTATCGCTGCCACTAAGCTTACATCGGCCTCTCAGATTACTGTATGTCGGCCGCTTCTCGCCAGAGAAGGGCGTTCCTGTGCTGCTCCGCGCCGTGACAAAGCTCGCAGTCGATTATGAGCTGCGCCTCGTCGGGTGCGGACGCCAGCAAGGAGAGTTGGAACTGCTCGTCTCAGACCTCGGCATTAACGACAAGGTCCAGTTCTGCGGGGCGGAACCTTGGGGTGAAGCGCTTTTCACCGTGATTCGCTCCTCGGACATCCTGATCCTCCCTTCCTACACAGAGGGCCTGGGTCTTGTCCTGTTAGAGGCCATGTCCCAGGGAGTGCCGGTCGTGGCCTCCAATGTTGGCGGCATTCCTGAAATCGTCAACCACGGAGTGAGTGGCCTGCTATTTCCAGTGGGGGATGCAGATGCACTCGCCCGCGAAATTGGAGCAGTGGCTGGCGACGCCCTCCTTCGGAATAAGCTCCGGACGAACGCACTCCAAGTGGCGCGGCAGAATACGTTGGATGGCCAGCTCTGCAAGATGTTCGCGAAGTTGGCCGGACGCATGGAAAACGCACGGTTTTGCAAACCGCACCCTCGCCGGTGGCCAGACCTGCGTTCACGAAACTCACCAGCCTGGGGACGTAGAAAAGACGGCGCTAATAACCCGGCCGTCTATCGCTTCCAGAGAAGCGTCCGGGACCGCCATTGATGCAACATATGACTTCGAAGCTCTTCACGTCTGCCGAAAGCCATTCCATGGACCAGGTGTTGGAACCACGGCGGAGCGGCTCGCGCCACCAAGGAGCCGCGCCGCTGGGCAAGATCCTCGTGATAGCCGCCGTAGACGTTATGGTGTGGCGGCTTCTCCTGCTCTGGGTGCGCGAGCTGAAAACTCGCGGATTTGAAGTGCACATTGCCTGTTCACCGAGCACTTATTTCGATCGACTTCGAACCGCGGGGTTCCAGATGCACGCGGTGCCACTACGGCGCAGCTTTAACTTCTTTGCGCACCTACGCGCGGTTTTCGAGCTGATTCGATTGATCCGGTCTATAGGCGTCACTATTGTCAACACTCATAGCCCGATCGGCGCCGCAGTCGGGCGTCTTGCTGCATTTGTGAGCGGCGTAGAGACTATTATTTACACCGTCCACGGTTTCTATTTCCACGATAGAATGCCATGGCCACGGCGGTTCGCATTCATTGCCATCGAGTGGCTTTTGGGCCGTTTCACTGATGGCTTCATGTTCGTATCGGAAGAAGACAGTCAGACGGCCCGCAGGCTCGGAATAGCGGGAAGGAACACGAAGATCTGCACGATCTACAACGGTGTCGACCTGGATTGCTACCGTCCCAGGGTAGCGGAAGATCCGGCCATGAAGGAGTTGCGGCCTCGACACCAGATGGGTGAAAGAATCGTGATCGGTACCGTGGGCCGCATAGTCAAGGAGAAAGGCTACCGCGAGTTCCTGGGGATGGCCGTACACCTCACCAGGGAAGGGGTGGATGCAACGTACGTGGTCGTAGGCGACTCTCTCCCGAGTGACCGCGATCACTTCGGTCCGGCCTTTCGGAAGCTGGTCGCCGCCGCCGGTTTGTCTGAGCGGTTTGTGTTTACGGGGATAACAGACCGGGTTGCGGACTATCTCGCCTTGATGGACATCTTCGTGCTTGCGTCGTATCGGGAAGGATTTCCGCGTTCGATCCTGGAGGCTATGGCCGCGGGTCTGCCCGTGGTTACGACTGATATTCGTGGGTGCCGGGAAGCGGTTCGCAATGGGCGTTCGGGATATATTGTCCAACCAGCCGATGTCGATGGACTGGCCTCCGCAGTCATGCGCCTCGTCAAGGATTCAACCGGACGTCTGGAAATGGGGCGCCAGGGGCGAGCGCTCGCGGTTGAAAAGTATGACTACCGACAGGTTCAAAAACGATTTGGCGCGTTCATCGAAGGCATGCGGTGATGTCGCCATGGGCGCTTAATGGAAAAGTCCGCCGGACGGCATGGAGGACTGGCCGATCGGCCGGGCGGAGTTGGCGTTGCTCGTCGGCGAGGGGGGCGGAACGATGGCAGTAGTCCACCCGGTTGGAAAGGGGATCGCAGCCAAGCGTGTCACGGACATAGTCCTGAGCGGCTTGGCTTTGCTGGTCCTGCTACCTCTGCTGGTCTTAATCGCCGCAATTGTCTGGCTCACGTCGGAGCGGCCAATTCTCTTTGTCCAGACCCGCCCAGGCCACCACGGAACGCTATTTCAGATCCTGAAATTCCGAACCATGCGCGACCGGCGTGACGACCGAGGCCGGCTTTTGCGGGATGAGCAGCGGCTCGGCTGGTTCGGAAGGCTCCTGAGGAGTACCAGTCTCGATGAATTACCCGAGCTATGGAACGTTCTTAAAGGGGAAATGAGTCTAGTGGGTCCGCGACCTCTGCTGGTTCAGTATTTGCCGCTGTATAGCCACCAACAGGGACGCCGCCACGAGGTAAAGCCGGGTATCACCGGCTGGGCCCAGGTCAATGGGCGCAACGCACTCACATGGGAGCAGAAATTCGAACTGGACGTCTGGTACGTGGAGAATTCCACTCTATGTCTGGATATCAAGATCCTCTGGCTGACTTTGCTGAAGGTGGTCCGGCGCGAGGGCATCAGCCAAAACGGGCATGCCACAATGCCCGAGTTTGGCGGCACGTGATCGGCCGAAAAGGAATCAGCCAGCCGGGGCACTTCACCATGCTGGAGTTTACGGGCACTCCCGTACCGGAAACGCACCTATGAAACTGCTGCTGTGGGGCGCGGGAGGCCACGCCAAAGTGGTCCTCGATATCGCCCTGGCCACGCAGGCATTCACGGACATCGGCTTTCTCGACGACGCCGGGAAGAAGGGAGCTTGGTTTCGGGGATACCCGATTCTCGGAGGCCTGGAGTGCCTCCCCTCTCTGGCCGGACCACCGTACTTCCTGATCGCCATCGGAGACAACCGGATACGGGCCAGCCGGTATGCCGCGGCTGCCGGCGCGGGACTGACGGCCGCAACTTTGGTGCATCCCTCGGCCATCGTCTCGCCCAGCGCCACGATGGGAGAGGGAACCGTCGTCATGCCGCGAGCCGTGGTCAACGCCGATGCGCGCGTGGGGCGGAACTGCATCGTCAATACGGGCGCCATCGTGGAGCACGATTGCGTGATCGGCGATCATGTGCACATCTCACCGGGGGCGGTCCTGGGGGGATCGGTCAGGGTCGGCGACTTCACCCTGGTCGGCACCGGTGCCCATGCCCTGCCCGGCGCGGTCATCGAAGAAGGCGCGGTGGTGGGCGCCGGAGCGGTGGTTCTCGACCGCGTGCCGGCCTACGCCACCGCGGTCGGTGTCCCCGCGAAAGTCGTGGGGTACGGCATGCCGCCGGGAGGAACCGCGTGAAACGCATCCCGCTTTCCGTTCCGCACATGAGCGGGAACGAACAGGAATTTATCAATCAGGCGTTCGCCTCCAACTGGCTGTCCACCGTGGGACCCAACCTGGATGCCTTCGAGCGGGATTTCGAAACGCGCCTCGGCTTGCCCGCCGTGGCCGTCTCGAGCGGGACCGCGGCCCTTCACCTGGGATTGCGGGCGCTCGGCGTCCAAGCGGGAGATGCGGTCTTCTGCTCGGATCTGACGTTCGTCGCCAGCGTCAACCCGGTGCTCTACCTGGGCGCGGAACCCGTCCTCATCGACAGCGAGCGAGAGACCTGGAACATGGACCCCCATCTGCTCGCCGCCGCCCTGGCGGAAAGCGCCGCCCTCGGGCGGCTGCCCAAGGCCGTCATCGTGGTCCACCTGTTTGGCCAGTGCGCCGACATGGATCCCATCCTTACCGCCTGCGCGTCTTACGGCGTGCCGGTCCTCGAAGATGCCGCCGAGGCGCTGGGGGCGCTGTACAAGGGCAGACCCGCCGGTACTTTGGGAGAAGCCGCCATTTTCTCATTCAACGGAAATAAGATTCTGACCGCCACGGGAGGCGGGATGCTCGTCTCGCGCCGGCCGGAGATCGTGGCCAAGGCTCGTTTCTGGGCGGCCCAGGCGCGCGATGCCGGCATCGCCTACGAACATTCCGAGTTGGGTTACAACTACCGTATGAGCAACGTGCTCGCCGGCATCGGGCGCGGCCAGTTTCAAGTTCTGGACCAACGCGTCGCCCAGCGTCGCGCCGTGGCGTTCGGCTACCGCGAGGCCTTTGCCGATTTGCCCGGAATCTCGCTCATGCCGCAGGCGGCCGGGGGGCTGCACACCAACTGGCTCAGTTGCTTCCTCATCGACCAGCCGGCGTTCGGCTGTTCGCGGGACGGTCTGATCGGCTGGCTGGCGGAAGCCGGGATCGAATCGCGCCCCGTATGGAAGCCGATGCACCTGCAGCCGCTTTACCGTTCGGCCATCTGTTACGGCGGCGCGGTCTCCGAAGATCTGTTCCGCCGCGGAATCTGCCTGCCGAGCTCCAGCAGTCTCACCGCCGCCGAACAGGCTTCGGTGATCCGGCAAGTTCGCTCGGCCGCCCGGGGGGCACGTGTGCCCCAGATGCAGGAATGCAGCCGTCCCGCCGCCCGGGTCTAAACTAAACCCCCGATCCGGCCGATCTACTCCTCAGGAAAAGCACCATGGACGGTTTGCCCGGTTTTCGTTTGCCGAAGTTCGCCAACAGGTTCGCCAACCTTCTCGCCGCGGTCTTCCGGGGCCGGTTGGCCTACATCTGCACCATTCGCCTGGTTCAACTGGGGTTGTTCCTCATCGGAGGGGTCACCGCCTTCCTGCTGCGGTTCGAATTCTCCATTCCGCGAGAGATGCTGCCCGCGCTCTGGATCGGGGTCGGCGTGTGGGTCGTCGCGAAGGTCCTGGTGTTTCATTTCTTCGGCCTGGGACGCGGCATGTGGCGCTACTTCAGCACCCCCGACCTGTGGTGCGTGACCAAGGCCAATGTCGTGGCCTCGATCCTGGCCGCGGCGGCGATCCTGATCGGCTACCATGCCTCCTTCCCCCGTTCCGTCCTGATCGTCGATTTCCTGGTGTCGATGGTCCTTTCCGCCGGCGTACGCGCGGTCACCCGTCTGGCATTAGAGGTCGCGTCGCGCACCCACGCCGGCCGGCAAAACCGCGCCTTCATTTATGGCGGAGGCTCGGGAGGCGCATTGCTTTTGGCCGAGGCGCGCCTGAATGGAGCGTTCGGCCACGTGGTGTGCGGCTTCATCGACGACGACCGCTACAAACGCGGAATGCTCATCAACGGTGTGCCCGTGCGCGGCGCGGGCGCCGACCTTCCCCGGCTCGCCGAAATCCACCACGTACGCAGCGTGCTGATCGCCATTCCATCCGCCACCGGCAGCCAGATGACGCGCATCATCCAGCATTGCTACGAGGCTGGGGTGTCCATCCGCACCATGCCCTCGCTGGCCGAAATGGTGGCGGGCTGCCCGGTCGCCCGCCAGATCCGCGAAGTGGCCGTGGAGGATATTCTGGGCCGCGAGCCCGTCGAGCTCGATCGCGCGCGCATCGGCGGCCGGCTGCGCGGGAGAGTGGCGCTCGTGACCGGGGCCGCCGGCTCCATCGGGTCCGAGCTCTGCACCCAGATCGCCCGCTTTCAGCCTGGCACCCTGGTTGCGTTGGACATCTCGGAAAGCGCGCTGTTTCACCTGGAGCGCGACATCCTCGAGCGCTTCCCGGACTTGCCCTTCCATGCGGAAATCGGCAGCGTCCAGAATGTGCAGCGCCTGCGCGAAGTCTTCCGGCAATATGCTCCCTCCGTGGTCTACCACGCCGCGGCCTACAAGCACGTGCCCCTGATGGAAAAGCACGTCTTTGAAGCCATCGAGAATAACGTCATCGGCACCTCGAACCTGGCCATGGTGGCAGCCG
>JBGPKH010000150.1:0-15790 GCA_041485845.1 Bryobacteraceae bacterium | reverse complement strand
GCCAGGCCAGTCCCAGCCGCGGAGCGAAGTTGTTGTAGTCGGTAGAGGTCAGCGCGCGGCCCAGCCCGCACTGGCTTCGCAGGGCAACCGTGACGAGTTGGAGATAACACGGGCCGCGGTCGAGCACGAAATTGCCCTGGCGGTCGAATTCTTCGACGAAAGGCGTGGGCAGCTCGTAGCGCACTCCCAGGTTCAGCGTGAGCCGGTTGGACGCTCTCCAGTCGTCCTGCATGTAGCCACTGTAGACGCGCTGCTCGATGGTATCGATCTGCTGCTGGGAAGTGGCCGTGCTGTTGATGTACCCCAGCACAAAATCTCCCAGGGCGTTTCCGGTGTAGGTTCCGTTGAATGTGAAATTGGGGCGTGCGGAGTTGGTGGCATAGATGAACATCGTGACGCGCTCGAGATCGGCGCCGGACTTGATGGCATGGCGGCTGCGAACCCAGGAAAAACTATCGAGGAGCTGCCAGATCTTCCCCGATTTGTTGTTTGGGAAGTTGCCCGAATTGGCCCCCGTAGCGGGGACAGGCACAGCCCCGGACGCGGCGGTTCCCAGCGTGCTCAGACCAGTAATGGTGAACGCGGGGAGACCTTTGATGGTGGGCGCATCGAGCGCGCCTTTGATGCCGTACTGGTCAAAGAGCCGGGGCCCAAGGACGTCCTGATTCAGGTGGCTGTAGGCGAACCCGAGGCGGAATTCGTTCAGCCGGTTGGCGGCAAACGTGTGCGTCTCGCTGAGCATCGCCGACCGCGCGTCGAGCGAAGCGAAGTTCGCCTGATTGGCAGGTTCCGGCAACGTGGTCGGAAGGTGATTCTCGCCGAAGCTTTGGGCAACGCGCGCGGAGACGGTATCCCGAGAACTCGATCGATAATCCAGCCGCACGCTGTATCCGTCGCTCGACAGGCGTTCCTGAGGGTTGGAGAAGAAGTTGCGCACGCTCCCGGGGAGATTGGCGTCCGGGTACAGCGGTAACAGCCTGGCCGCCACCCGATCCCAGCGTGTCTGCGGAATGGTGTTGTCCGGGAACGGCGCGCGAGTGGATGGATCGGTGACCTTGCCCGGAAAGACGCCCTGCCGGGCGGCGGCCACGGGCACCGACGCAATCTGCGGCGCCGCATTCACTTCCCGCGAGCTCTGCCAGCTTCCGAAAAAGAACATTCGATTCCGGATGACCGGTCCGCCCAGAGTGGCCCCAAACTGATTCTGAGTCAACTTGGACTTGCCGCCGGCCGGCTGGAAATACGGCGTGGCATCCAGGTCCGAGTTGCGTAGAAACTCGAACAGGTTTCCGTGGATAGTGTTGGTCCCCGATTTGAGCGACAGGTTGACCACCCCCCCGGCCGATTGGCCGAACTCGGCGGAGAAGGTAGACGTCTGCACCTTGAACTCCTGGATCGCGTCGATCACGGGTTGGACGACTTGAGCGATGGCCTTATCGTTTCCCATCACGCGGGTCTTGTTATCGATGCCGTCGAGCAGATACGTGTTCTGAACGGAGCGGGCGCCGTTGGAGATGAAACTGTCCCGGTCGAGCGACCGCGTGGATGGCAGAGTTCCCGCGCCCAACATGGCAAGCTGCATGAAACTGCGCCCATTCAAGGGCAGGTCAGTGATGCTCTTCCCATCGACGACCTGCCCCAGAGACGAGGTCTCGGTTTCCAGCGGAGGCGCCGAGGTCGAAACCGTGATTTCCGAACTCGTAGCTCCCAATTCGATCCGGAAGCCGATCTCCACCCTATCCTGCACACGCAGGACGAACGGCAGGCTCCTCTGGGAGCGGAAGCCCTCTTTGTCGACCGTGACCACATACCGGCCGGGGCGCAATGCCGACGCCGAGTAGAAGCCCGCCCCGTTGGTTTCGAGGGTGACTTCGATGCCTGTCTCCCGGTGAAGGATCTTGATTCTGGCGCCGGGCACCACGGAAGCGCTGGAGTCGGTGACGACACCCGAAACCGACCCCGAATCCACCTGTGCCAGCATCGCGGCCGCGCAATAAAAGGCAAGCAGGAGAGATCGACTCAACAACTCTGCCACCTCCGCGTCGTGCGTATCTCTACTCGGGCTAGTATAGCGAACGTTATGCGGCCGGCGGCTTGGGTTTCACCTCTGTAAACTGTGCCATGGCGCAGATGCGCGCAGACCACACTGGATGGGAGGTTATTGAGTCTCGCATATTACGGTGACATTTTTGTGCGCTTCAGAAAACCGCTCCCTGTGGTCGCGGCTCTGAATATATGCGCCCACCCGCGCACCGAGCCGCGACAAAGGGAGCGGTTCGGTAATATGCGAGTCTCAAGTAGTATACAGTATAGCCAACGTTTGTAAACTGCGCAGGTGCGCGCAGACCTCACGGAACGTGTTCACGCCTGGCGACGGCCGGGGCGGGCGTCATCGCTTCAACCCTGCGTCCCAGTTGAGCATAATCGTGATGGGCACCGGGCCGGAAAGCTCGGGCTCGATGGGAATCAGGAACCGTCCATCCGGACCCACATCGAAACGAATGGACCCGCCCGGAGCCATGACAGCCTTGAACAGAGGCTTCGGCAGTCCGGGCTCGAACCGGTCTCCCGGCTTGATGGCCACGGCCATGATCTCGCCCGCATAGCCGCCGCGGAAGAAGAGTTCTTTTCCATCGCGACTCCACACCGGAAGGTCGCCGCCGTTCGTAGATACCTGCCACTTCCCGCCCGGTTTCGGGCCCCGCGCAGCGTCCCGGTCCAGGAATGTCGTGACGTAGACCTCAAAGCGATCCCCTTCCATGGAACTGTAGGCCAGCCAACGTCCGTCGGGCGAGACCCGCCCCCAGCGCTCACGGGCGCGGGTTGCCAGGTAGGGAAACGGTTTCCGATCGCCGTCGAGCGGCAGCACCCAAAGGTCGTTGGCGAATTCGGACGACGATATGCCGCTTTCCTCGATGAGGTAGCGGCCATCGTGGGACCAGTCGTCCGCGCGACGGTCCGCGGCGTCCAGGAGTTCTTCGGGGCCGGCGCCGTTGGCCGCCTTCCGATAGATTTTGAAGGCCCCGTCCCGGTTGGAGTGAAACGCGATGTAGCTGCCATCGGGCGACCACACCGGGTATTCGCTGATCTTGGAATCGAAGGTGAGCCGTGAAGTGGCGCCGCGGGCGAGGTCGTGAAGCCACACATCCCAGGAACTGGTGTGGTCATCCATGCGGTCCACCGCCACGGTCTTTCCGTCGGGCGAAATGGCGGGCCATTGCATGCCGCCGGGAGGACCCACCGATCCCAGCACTTTGCCCGACCGCTCGAACCATGTCAGTTGCGCGTGTTCGCCGCCCAGTCCCGCCATATACGCCAGGACACCGGTGGCCGATGCTGAGAAAGGGGCGCGGCCATCGGGGCCCATGAAGCCGACGTTCTCGGCCAGCGGCACTACGTCGCCGGTGACCTGGGCGCGGCCGGCATCGAAGGGCTGAGCCACCAGCGCGCGATCGCGCAGGTACAGCAGGTAGCCGGGCGGCGCGTACACGCCATCCGACTGCGCGGCGGTAACGCGGCGGCGTTCCCCGGATGCGAGATCCCCTACGTACAGGGCGCTCTTCTGCGAATCGTAGTTGCGCGAGTAGTAAAGAAAATGACGGCCGTCCGGCAGAAACCAGGGATAGCGGTGCGAGTTTTCGCCGCTACCCGGTGGGAGCACCGTTGCAGGTTGGGGCGTCCCGCCTTCCTGGGGAACGCGAAGGAGCCCGCCCGCAACCGGGGCGAAGAGAATGACACCTGACTTACTCCACGATGCGCCGCGCAGCGTGCCGGCGTTGCAGAGAGTCACCGCCCCGCCGCCGCCGGCATCGATCTTCTTCAGGCTCCCGCCGGCGAAGAAGCCGATGAAGCGGCTGTCGGGAGACCAGAAGGGAGCTGAGGCGCCACTGGTCCCGGGCAGGGAGCGCGCGGCGAGCGTGTCGAGGTCGCGAATCCAAATCGTGAATTCTCCGCCTAAGGCGGCGACGAACGCCAGGCGCCGGCCGTCGGGAGAAATCGCGGGAATCGGGATGGCCCGTATGGTGGTATTCTCGGGAAGCGGAACCGTGAAGCGTATCAGCCGCCGCTCTTCGGCCGGGCGGAAGTACAGCGACGCGGCCAGCGCCGCCGCGAGCATTCCCGCGGCTACCCATCCCCAGGGACGACGGCGCGCGGCTGGTGGTTCGGCCGAAGGTGTCTCGGGCTGATGTGGCTGCTCGAGTGTTACACGAGCTTCGCCAATGTCGCGCAAGCGGCGCAGCGGGTCGCGGTCCAGGCACCGGCGGATCAGCGTACGAATCGCGGCCGGCGTGGCAGCCGGTAACCGGCTGAGATCCGGCTCCTTCAACAGGACCGCGGCGAGAGTTTCGGAAACGGTTTCGGCCTGATAGAGCGGGCTCCCGGACAGCATCTCTGCCAGCACCACGCCGAAGGCCCAGATGTCGGCGCGTCGGTCGACGGGCTTACCCTTGGCCTGCTCGGGGGGCATGTAGCCCGGGGTTCCCATGATCGCGCCCGCCACGGTGGCTCGCATGGTGAGCGTGGGCGAGGATGCGGGGTCGGCTTCGCTTGTAGAAGCCTGCGCTACCTTCGCCAGTCCGAAATCGAGGACCCTGACGCGGCCCTCGGGAGTGATCTTGACGTTGGCGGGCTTGAGATCGCGATGGATGATCCCTTTCTCATGCGCGTATTCCAGAGCTTCGGCGATCTGGCGGGCGATGGGGATCGCGTCGTCGATAGAGATGGCGCCTTGCTCGATACGCTCGGCGAGCGTGGGGCCTTCGACCAGTTCGAGAACCAGCGCGCGCTCTTCGACGCCGTAGATCGCCGCGATGTTGGGATGGTTCAGCGAGGCGAGCACCTGCGCTTCGCGGGTGAAGCGGGCGAGGCGGTCGGGGTCGTCGGCGAAAGAATCGGGCAGGACCTTGATGGCGACGTCGCGATTGAGCTTGGTGTCGGTGGCGCGGTAGACGGAGCCCATGCCGCCTTCGCCGAGCTTGCCGGTGATTTTGTAGTGCGCGATGCTGTCGCCGGTCACTTCGCTCCTCCTACGCGGCGCTCGACTTCGTCGAAGAAGTTCAGCAGGAACGTTACATGCAGGTTGCCTTTGCGCTCGTTCGACTGGGGATCTCCGACCGCCATCACCATGTGCTTGCCGTCGGGGCTGACGTCATAGAGGCGGTCGGTGACCGACGCGGCATCGGTGATAGGAATATCGCTCCACGGCCGGGGCTTCTCCGCGAGGAACGAATCGCCGGCAACGCGATACGGGACCTCCATGATGCGGCGGTCGGGAGCCCGGTAGTAGAGAGTGCGGCCGTCCCGCGACCACACCGGAAAATCTCCGCCGCCATCGGAAATCTGAAACCGGCCTCCCGGCCCGGGATACGGCCGCACAAACACCTCGATCTTTCCCGTGTCGGTGGCGCCATGCGCGATCCACCGCCCATCGGGAGAAAACGCGGGCACCGCTTCGTTGTTCGGCGTTCGCAGGAAGACTTCGGGCTTTCCCGGGACAGGGTGCTCCAGGTCGCTGGCATCGATCGGCAGCGTCCAGAGATCCAGCCGGGTCTCGGGGCTTGACTGGTGAAATGCCAGCCGGCGGCCGTCGGGAGAAAAGGAGCTGGGAAGCAGCCGATCCTTGCTTTCGAACAGCTTCTGCTCTTCGCCCCCGCCATCGGCGCGGGCCCACCAGAACGTGTAGGTTCCACCGTCCTGCGTGAGGTGGACGAAATGTTTTCCGTCGGGCGCCCAAACCGGGTAGGAGTTGCCCTTACCATTGGAGGTCAGGCGCGACAGGCGATTGCGGTCGAAGTCGTAGAGCCAGAGGTCCGCGGCCTCGGGGGTCCCCACAGCCAACAGCAGCTTGCGTCCGTCGGGCGAAAAGCGAGGAGTATGATTGAGCCCCGGCGGGATGGGCAGCGGTTGCGCGTTTCCGGAACGATCCACCAGGGACAGCAGCCATTGCACCCCGGTAGCCTTGCCGCTCAAGTGGACCAGCGTCCCGTTGCCGGAGAAATCGAATTGCCCGGCGCCCGCGGTGCTATTCCCGGCAATATCATCCACCAGCGGAACCGGTGTGCCGCGCGCTTCGAGGGCGGCCAAATCGAAAGGTTGTCCGTAGAGTGTGCCCTGGTGAACGAAAACCAGGTGGCCGCTGGGCAAGTAACGGCCGAAATAGGCGCCGCGAGCCACCACCTTCGCCTTGCCGGTGGCCAGCGTCAGGACCTCGATGCTGGCGTCCTCGTAGTAGGTGGTGCTGGTTGTGCTGGCAGTGTAGAGGACCGTCTTTCCACCAGGCAGAATCTGAGGCCACCGTAGCGAGGCGCTGCGTTCGCTCACCGGCTGGAGCGCCACCGGCGCCCCGCCGGTGTCCGGTATCCGGAAAAGACCTCCAACGCGGCCCAGGTTGGCAATGATGGAACCGTCGTCACCCCACGCGGCTCCACGCGCGTCGATGCCGTCCAACAGCGTGACCGGGGCGCCGCCGGTGACGGCCATCTTCTTCACCTTGCCTTCGGCTGAGAATCCGATCCATTGCCCATCGGGCGAGAAGAAGGGGTCCGACGCATTCTCCGTGCCCACCAGCAGCGTCGGGACCGGCTGATCCAGCCGCCGCGTGGCGAGCTGCACCAGGCCGCCGGAGGGGCGTACGGGGAACACCAGGCGGTTTCCATCGGGCGAAAGAACCGCCGTCGTGCGGAGGCCGGCTTCGGCCTGCGGTCCCAGATCGACACTGAGCCGCACGAGCGGCCGGTCGGGCGGGCGCGTGGCCTTCCAGTACAGCCCACCCACCACGGCGAGCGCGATGGCCAGCGCTCCCGCCGCGAGCCAGGGAATCCGGCTGGAGCGTGTCGTGGGACCGGCGGCTGGCTCTTCGCCCGGCGCTTCGTCGAGGGCGATGCGGGCTTCGCCGATGGCTTGCAGGCGGCGTTGCGGGTCCTTGTCGAGGCAGCGGCGAACAAGCCTGCGGACGGCCGCCGGAGTAGCGGCCGGGAGGCGGTCGATATCGGGCTGGTCCTTGATCACGGAGGCCAGCATTTCCGACATAGTCTCGCCGGAGTACAACTGCCGGCCGGTGAGCATCTCCATGAGGACCACGCCGAAGGCCCAGATGTCAGCGCGGCGGTCGACGGGTTTGCCCTTGGCCTGCTCGGGGGACATGTAGCCCGCGGTGCCCATGATCGCGCCCGCCACGGTCGCGCGCATGGTGAGGGTGGGGGAAGCCGCGGGGTCCGCGGCTGTGGCCTCGGCAGACAGTGCTTTGGCAAGTCCAAAGTCGAGGACCTTCACACGCCCCTCGGGAGTGACCTTGACGTTGGCGGGCTTCAGATCGCGGTGGATGATGCCCTTCTCGTGCGCGTATTCCAGAGCTTCGGCGATCTGTCGCGCGATGGGGAGCGCGTCGTCAATCGGGATAGGCCCCTGCGCGATGCGCTCGGCGAGTGTCGGGCCCTCGACCAGTTCGAGAACGAGCGCGCGTTCTTCGACGCCGTAGATCGCAGCGATATTCGGATGATTCAGCGAGGCGAGCACCTGCGCTTCGCGGGTGAAGCGGGCGAGGCGGTCGGGGTCGCTCGCGAAAGAGTCGGGGAGGACTTTGATGGCGACGTCGCGATTGAGCTTGGTGTCGGTGGCGCGGTACACGGCGCCCATGCCGCCTTCGCCGAGCTTGCCGGTGATCTTGTAGTGCGCGATGGTCGAGGGCGACATGGGTTGCAGGGAGATTATACAATGCTTCGATTGGAACCATAATGAAGCCGTGAGGACTGTCACCATTAGCAAATTCGACAGCTTCGAAGAAGCAGACCGCGCGGACAAAGCCTATTACTGGAGTCTCACGCCGGGCGAGCGCCTGCGAATGATGTGCGAGTTGAGCGCTCTCCGGGTCCGATCTCGCCATGACCCTTCTCCCCGACTGGCGCGAGTTTATCGAATTATTGAACTCCAACAACGTTGACTACGTGATCGTCGGCGCATGGGCGCGAGCGTTTCACGGCGTGCCGCGTTCTACGGGCGACATTGATTTCTTTGTGCGAGGGTCGCCTGAAAACGCGGACCGATTGGTTCGAGTTCTCGATCAGTTCGGTTTTCCTCTGTGGGTATCCGGCGCGAGGACTTCTTGGCGCCGAACCACATCATCCAGTTGGGTATCGACCCCTACCGTATCGATCTCATCACCGGCATTTCCGATGTGAGCTTCGAAGAGGCCTGGAACGATCGGGTAAGCGGCGAGATTGACGGCGTCCCGGCGGCGTTCCTGAGCCTGCGGCTGTTTAGACGTAACAAGCGAGCGGCAGGGCGCGCAAAAGATCTGGCAGACTTGGACGCCATTCCCGACGAGTAACCGCAGGCAGCGCCAGGACAGGCCACGAGGCCTGGCCAGGAGGACTGTCCCACTCACTTCACCCGGCGCTTCACTTCGTCGAAGAAGTTCAGCACCACGTTCAACTGCGTGTCCGGCTTCTTGGTCGCCGCGTCCTGCTGGGCGGAAATCGCCAGCAGTCTCTTGCCGTCCGCGGCCACGTCGTAGGTATACGCGCCGCCGAGGTCGACGACCGCGGTGTCCGACCAAGGGCGCGGCCGGCCCGCCGAGAAGGAGTCTCCCTTCGCCGAGTAGTCCACCCGCACAATGCGCAGTCCTGGGTCGCGGTACAACAGTTCGTGCCCGTTGGGGGACCATCGCGGAAAGGCGCCGCCCTGTTGTGAAATCTGCCAGCGGCCTCCAGGGCCGGGAAACGGCCGTACGTAGACCTCAATGGCGCCCAATTCGTCGGAGGTGTATGCCACCCACCGGCCGTCCGGGGAAATCATCGCCTGTCTTTCATTGGCGGGTGTGCCGAGCAGGAGTTCCGGCTTACCCAACCGGGGATGATCGGGGTCGCCCTCCACGGTTGCGGTGTAGACATGGAAGCCTGAGGCGCCGCCCTGCTCAAAGACCAGGCGTTTGCCGTCGGGCGTGAAAGAATCGGCCTGCACACTGGCCGATTCCTCGGCGATCCGTTGCGGGCTTCCGGATCCATCGGAGCGGATCCAATAGAGCGACTGATGCCCGGGGCCTCCGCTGTTGAAAGCGATGTGCCGGCCGTCCGGCGTCCACACGGGCATCATGTTGATTCCCGCGAGGAAGGTCAGGCGGGAAGGGACTTCGCGGTCCAGGTCCCTCACCCAGATATCCGTTGCGGCTGTGGAGGTGAGGTAGTAGGCCAACCGCTTGCCATCCGGCGAGAGGCGGGGGCTGTAATACGCTTCCGGGGGGACGTGGAGCGGAGAGAGGTTGCCGGCC
Organism: Bryobacteraceae bacterium; assembly: GCA_041485845.1. GTDB lineage: Bacteria > Acidobacteriota > Terriglobia > Bryobacterales > Bryobacteraceae > OMOG01. The sequence continues at coordinate 6,525 of JBGPKH010000150.1, read as the reverse complement.
TCGTCCAACCACGAAAGCACGGTGCGATTATCGCCCTGCCCAGAGTGATATAACAGGGCTCCCGAAGGGGAGACATCCAGATCCGCGCCGCTGGTTGTGGATCGCCGCACATCCTCCAGCAACGGCACGGAGGCGCCGGTCACCGCCATTCGCGCGAGGTCGAACGGCGCGGCGAAAAGCGTATTGCCGTGGACCCACGCCAGGCGCCTGCCCGCCAGGTAGCGGCCGAAAAGAGCGCCGCGCTGTACGGTGGTCTTCTTGCCGGTGTCCAGCGAGAAGACTGCGATTTCCGCGTCGTCATAGTTACCCGGAGTGAAACTGATGGTGGCCAAAACCGCGCGGGCTCCGGGCAGCACCTGCGGCCAGCGGTGGGAGCGGTCGCCGCCTTCGAGTCGCGTCACCGCGACGGGAGGGCCGCCGGAGCCGGGCACGCGGGAAAGAGGTCCCGCAAGTTGGAGCGCGGCGACAATGTTGCCGTCCTCACCCCAACTGGCGCCGCGCATGGAGGGCGCATCGCAGAGGGTGACCGCAGCTCCGCCGTTCACTGAAATCTTCTTCAGCTTGCCCGAGGCGGCAAAGCCGATCCACTCGCCGTCGGGAGAGAAGAACGGGCTGGCCGCGTCTTCGGTGCCGCGCAGCTCGGTGAGCTGATTCTGGCTGAGCGGACGCAGGAACAGGCTGGTAGTATCGTGGCTTTGTAAGACCAGGGCGAGGCGCGCGCCGTCGGGGGAAATCGCCATCATGCCGCCGGTGAGGCCGCGGCGAAAGGGCGTCTCTTCGGGTACGTCGAGATGCAGGCGCACCAGGGGACGCGGGGGTTCCGGACGCGTGGCCTTCCACCAGCCGGCGATGCCTGCGGCTGCCAGCAGGGCGGCCAGCGCCCACGGAAGAATCGGGCGGCGCGCGGGAGCCGCGGGAAGCGGCGCGGCGGTGGAGGACTTTGGCTCCGCGAGATACTCCTCGATTGCCAGGCGCGCATCGCCGATGTCGCGCAGGCGCTTGCGCGGATCGCGTTCCAGGCAGCGCCGCACCAGCGGGCGCAGACCGGGCTCGACGGCGTTCAGGTCGAGCTCCTGGGTAAGCACGTGGGCCAGCGTGTGGGCCACGGTCTCGCCCTCGAACAGGCGCGCGCCGGTGAGCATCTCGTACAGCACCACGCCGAAGCTCCAGATAACGGCGCGCTTGTCCACGGGCTTGCCGGCGGCCTGCTCGGGCGCCATGTAGCCCGCGGTGCCCATGATCAACCCGAGTTGCGTGGAGCGGATGGTAAGCGTGGGCGAGTTGGCAGTTGTTCCGGCTGCGCTCTCAGTGTTCTTGGCCAGGCCGAAGTCAAGCACCTTGACCACGCCCTCGGGCGTCACCTTGACGTTGGCCGGCTTGAGGTCGCGGTGGATGACGCCCTTTTCGTGCGCCGCTTCGAGCGCTTCGGCGATCTGTTTGGCGATGCCCAGCGCCTCGGCGAGCGGGAGCGCTCCGGCCGCGATGCGCTCCTCCAGCGTCACGCCGGGCACCAGTTCCATGATGAGCGCGTTCTGCTCGATCCCGTGGAGGATGGCGATATTCGGATGGTTGAGCGAGGCCAGCACCTGGGCTTCGCGCTGAAAGCGGGCCAGGTAATCGGCGTCGTTGGCCAGCGCCTCGGGCAGCACTTTGATGGCGACGTCGCGATGGAGCTTGGTGTCGGTGGCGCGATACACCGCGCCCATGCCACCCTCGCCGAGCTTGGAGACGATGCGATAGTGGGCGATGGACTGAGGGCTCATTTCTTGACCCCCGCGTGCCAGTTCAGCACCACACTGATCGGCGGGATGGCCGCGTCGGTCTGCAACGGAGTCATCAAAAATCGCTTGCCATCCGGGCTCACATCATAACCCGGGACGCTCATCACGGGAAGCTGAAACTGAATTTTGGGAGTGCCGGCGACGAACCTCGCTCCGCTGGTCTCTTCGACTGACACGGCCATCAGCTCGCGACCAGTGCTGATGTAGAAAAGTTCTTTTCGGTCGCGGCTCCAAACGGGCAGGATCCCGCCGCCGGTCGAGATCTGGTACTTGCTCCCCGGCGCAGGAAACGATTGTACGTAGACCTCGGAGCGCCTGGTTTCGTCCGAAGCATATGCCAGCCAGCGGCCGTCGGGGGAGATCCTGGCGCCCGATTCGTCGAAGGGCGTTTGCAGGTAGCGGATGGGACTCCCGGCGGCGGCCGGGCAGCCTCCCGGACGGGGCGGCGTGAGCGGCAGAATCCAGAGATCGCCCCGGTTGTTACCAGGATCGAATTCCCGGTAGACCAGGGAGCGGCCATCGCGCGACCAGTCTTGCAGGCTCTTGAAGTTAAACGAAGTCAAGAGGACTTCCTCGGTACCGGCGCCGCTGGCGGGTTTTGCGTGCAGGGCGGTTTGGGTAAGGCCCCCGCCCGTCCCCACATCGTACGCGAGGCACCTTCCATCCGGCGACCAAAAGGGACCCGACGCATTCAACGCGCCGAAGGTAAAGCGGGATGACGTGCCCCTGGTTGGATCGTGCAGCCAAATCTCCGTGACACCCACGGCGAGATCCCTGCGGGCATCCGCCACCGTCCGCACGTCGGGTGAAATCGCCAGCCCCACGATGGCGGAAGAGGCGCCGAGCGTGCCGAGCGGCTTGCCGCCGCGATCGAACCAGGTCAACTGCGATTCGCCGCTGGTGCCTCCCGAAATATACGCCAGCAACCCGTTTTGGGAGACCGCAAAAACGCCCTGCTGGTTGACGGGGATGTAATCCACCTGTTCGGCGATGGGAAATGGGTCTCCGGCGGTTCGCGCGCTGCCGGCGTCAAACGGCAGCGCCATGAGAGTTCGCTCGCGCAGGAACAACACCAAGCCCGGCGGGGTGTACGCCGCATTGGAGGGCGCCGCCACGACCGGGCTGCGCGCTTTCGACTCCAAATCACCAGCGTAGATTGCGCTCTTCTCCGGATCGTCGCTGCGCCCGGTGTAGAGAAAGTGGCGTCCGTCGGGCAGGAACCAGGGCCAACGGTGGGAGTTCTCACCGCGAGACGTATCGATGGTGGTGACCTGCCCCCGGGTGCCCCCGGCAGCCGGGACTCGATAGAGCGGGGACGCGGAGTCCGGGGTGAACAGGATGACATCATTCCGGCTCCAGGATGCGCCACGCAGGTTGGGGGCGTCGGCCAGCGTGATCGCGGGGCCGCCGGCGACATCGATCCTCTTGAGCTTTGGCGGCACGTTGAAACCCAGGAAGCGGCTGTCCGGCGACCAGAACGGCAGGCGCGCGCCTTCGGTCCCAGGCAGCATGCGCGAAGCCAGCGTGTCGATCTCGCGAATCCACAAATTGGCCCGCCCGTCGGTAGCAGCGACAAATGCCAGGCGGCGGCCATCCGGCGAGAGGGCCATACCGGCATTCTCGGGAAATCGGGAATTGGCGGGCGGCGGCACGTGGAACCTGACGGTGCGCGGTTCCTCAGGAGCGCGGCGGTACCAGGCGAAGCCCAGCGCCAGCGCGAGGCAGGCGAAGATGCCGGCCGCGATCCAAGGGAGCCGCGAAGACCGGGCGGGCGGAGGTGCGGGCGCGAGTTCCGGCTCGGGCTGTCGGGCGAGCGCTTCGTCGATCGAGATGCGCGCTTCACCGATGGCTTGCAGGCGGCGCTGCGGGTCCTTGTCGAGGCAGCGGCGCGCCAGCGTGCGGATGGCGGCTGGGGTGGCGACAGGGAGGCGATCGATGTCGGGCTGATCTTTGATCACCGCGGCCAGCATCTCCGATACCGTCTCGCCGGTGTATAGTTGCCGGCCGGTGAGCATCTCGATCAGCAGCACACCGAAGGCCCAGATGTCGGCGCGGCGATCGACGGGCTTCCCCTTGGCCTGCTCGGGGGACATGTAGCCGGCGGTGCCCATGATGGCGCCCGCGAGGGTGGCGCACATGGTGAGTGTAGGCGAGGATGCGGGGTCGGATTCGCAGGCTGAAGACTGCGCCACCAGCGCTTTGGCGAGGCCGAAGTCGAGGACTTTCACGCGGCCTTGCGGAGTGACTTTGACGTTGGCGGGCTTGAGATCGCGGTGGATGATGCCGCGCTCGTGGGCGTATTCGAGGGCCTCGGCGATCTGGCGCGCGATGGGGAGAGCGTCGTCCAGCGGGATGGGTCCCTGCGCGATACGTTCCGCGAGTGTAGGGCCTTCGACCAGTTCGAGAACGAGCGCGCGCTCCTCGACACCGTAGATTGCGGCGATATTGGGATGGTTCAGCGACGCGAGCACCTGCGCTTCGCGGGTGAAGCGCGCCAGGCGGTCGGGGTCGTTGGCGAAGGAATCGGGGAGAACTTTGATGGCGACGTCGCGATTCAGCTTGGTGTCGCGGGCGCGATACACCTCTCCCATGCCGCCGGCGCCCAGCGGCGCGAGGACTTCGTAAGTGCCCAGCTTGTAGCCCGCGGAGAGGGGCATGGGTCTCATCATTCTACCCCACGGGGAGCCGGAACCCGTGGGCCGCAGGGACCACATGGTAAGCTGTCCCACGCGCCGAGCCGCTGTCGAACCGGCCTGACGCAGTCGTATGACGACACCTGACGTCGGGTTGCCGCGCACCCCCGGATGCAGTATGATGACCACGAACGAATTTAAAACCCCGAGGACCGAAATGGCAATTGCCTGTCCAGTCGATCTCGATACCGCAACGCTGCGCTTCGAGATTTCGAAAATCTACGGACGGGTCGCGACGGAGCCCGCGGGCGAATTTCATTTTCACCGCGGACCGGCGTATGCATCGGAATTCCTGGGGTACGATCCGGTGGAACTGACCCTCCTTCCGTCCGATTGCACGGCTTCGTTCGCCGGCATCGGAAACCCGCTGGCCATCGGCCCGATTCAGGCCGGTGAGACGGTGGTCGACATTGGTTGCGGTGCAGGCATGGATCTGTTGCTGGCTGCCAGGCGAGTCGGGCCGGATGGCCGGGCAATCGGGGTCGACATGACCGGCGGCATGGTGGAACGGGCGCGAAGCTCAGCCGCCGCGATCGGCCTGAAACAGGTTGACGTCCGCAAGGGAGACGCCACGTCTCTGCCGGTTGCCGATGGCAGCGTGGATGTGGTCATCTCCAACGGAGTCCTCAACCTGGTTCCCGAGAAGGCGCGTGGGTTCGCGGAAATCGTCCGGATACTGAAACCTGCGGGCCGGCTGCACCTCGCCGATATTGCGCTCGACTACGAGCTCTCCGAGGAGATCCGCCGCAACATCGATTTGTGGACAGGTTGAATCGCAGGCGCTCTGCCGGAGGCAGAACTCATTGACTACCTCGCGCGGATCGGATTGCAGGACGTCCGGATAACGGCCCGGTTCGATTGCTTCCGCGCAACATCCAAGGAGGAGACGGCGCGCAAATTCGGCGTTCACGGCGTCAATGTATTTGCGCGCAGGGCCGCTGCCGGAAATCTCTCGTAAAGGAGGATGTTTGCCACATGGCGAAGTTACTGATCGTCGGGACCCACGGGACGGATGATCCTACACGCGCCAGCATGCCGTTCCACATCGCAAAAGGAGCGCGCGAGGCGGGCTACGAGGTAGGTATCGTATTGACCAACGACGCTCCGCTCCTCATGAAAGACGTGGTGCGGGATGCGGTGCAAGGCGTGGGGATGCCGGCCTTGAAGGACTTGGTTCAGTTTGCGGTATCCAACCAGGTCCACATCTACATATGAGGCGGCTGTGCCAAGGCCCGTGAGGTCTTAGAAGCGGACTTGCAGGGGAAGAACGCGGAATTCATCGATCCCAGGAGATTCGCGCAGTTGACTATGGAGAGCGACAAGGTGCTGAGCTTTTGAGGAATGGCCCGGCCGGAAGGATCGGCCGCGCCATTCAACCGTTTCGATTCCGCGATGGCCTGTCCTACCTGGCTACGGACTGGGCGACGGCGGCTTGGTCCTTGAGCGCCTCGGCCTTGTCGGTGGCTTCCCAGGTGAAGGTGTCTTCGGTGCGGCCGAAGTGGCCGAAGGCGGCGGTCTTGCGATAGATGGGACGCCGCAGTTTCAGTTGGTCGATGATGCCGCGCGGGGTGAGCACGAAAGTCTCGCGGACCAACTCGGTGAAACGGTCGTCGGGAATCACGCCGGTGCCGAACGTGTCCACGCGGACGGAAACCGGGTCGGCGACTCCGATGGCGTAGGCAAGCTGCACTTCGCAGCGGCTGGCGAGCTTCGCGGCGACAAGGTTCTTGGCGATGTAGCGCGCCATGTAGCAGGCCGAGCGATCCACCTTCGTGGGGTCCTTGCCGGAGAACGCGCCGCCGCCGTGACGGCCCATGCCGCCGTAAGTATCGACGATGATCTTGCGTCCGGTGACGCCGGTATCGCCGTGCGGTCCGCCGACGACGAATCGGCCCGTGGGGTTGATGTGATATTTGGTCTGCGAGTCGACCATGCTGGAGGGGATGATGGGGTCGATGATGTGCTTTTTGACTTCGCGGCGCAGATCCTCGGTGGAGATTTCGGGGCTGTGCTGCGTGGAGATGACTACGGCCTCGATGCGCCTGGGAACG
>JBGPKH010000149.1:0-15860 GCA_041485845.1 Bryobacteraceae bacterium | reverse complement strand
CGAGTGCCGCCCGGATCGTGTCCGAAGGTGGGCCAATCGTTCTGACCAAGTGCCGTCCCCACGAGAGCGACGGCGCTTAGCGCGATGCAAAAGACTCGCATAGCTTTTTCAGTATCCCTTACTCATCTATTACTAGCTGGTCACAAACCGTCCGCCGGCTGACAGCGGGCGGGTGACAGACGACAAAAACCGATCGTCTGTCCCACCTCTGACTTGACCAGCCAGGATTGTGGCTGCTCCACTGAAGCCTTAGAACGCATACTTGATCGCGAATTGCATGATACGCGCCGTAGATGTGTCACCGGGCGCGGTGCTCTGGACCCGCGGCGCGAGGCGCCCGAAACTGGTGTTGTTCAAAGCGGCGGTGGGCGGGCCGAACATAACGCTGTTCGGAAGATTGAATGCCTCCGCCCGGAATGTCATCGTGCCGCGCTCACGAACCTTGAAGTTCCGCGAGAACGCCAGGTCGAGGTTCATCACGTTGGGACCCGAAATCGTAAACGGCCGGGTGGAAGCGTAGACCCCCGGGGGCGCCGAAGCCGGCGCCACAAACGCATTGAGATTCAGGTAATTGGTGACGCTTCCATCGCCGTACACAGTGGGCAGAATCTGCTGTGCCCGCTGGTTGCCGGCGCCGGTGAGGGCAACGTCGGTGCCATAGGTCGCCGAAGTCAGGTTGCCGGTGCTCCAACGGAAGATCGGCGATGCCTGCCAACCGTTGACCAGCAGACCCAGCCACCGTCCGTTCACTTTGGGCGAAGTAAGCACGCCGGAAATGTTTATCTGCTGACGATGGTCGGCACTACAGTTGGAGCGGTCGGCGGCACGGTTGTTGGGGTTCACATAGTTCGCGCCGGTGATCTCGGTAGTGGAGGGGTCGGCGATGCAGTGCGACCAGGTCCAATTGGCGAGAACGCTGAAGTTGTTGGACATGCGGTGCTGCGCGGACAGGAGCAAGGCGTTGTAGCTCGCGGTGGACCCGCCGTCGACAAAGGCGATCGTGTTGTAGGACGGTCCCGCGGCCGGATTCAGGATGGTGAGCAGGCGGCGCGCGGCGGTGTTGGCGGCACTGGTGCTGGAGCAATTTCCGGCGGCCGTCAAACCGTACTGTCCCGCCGAGCAGGCGCCCGGAATGTAGATCTGTGGATTCAGTTCCCTGCCGGCCCATTGGTGCGCCGTGTGGTTGCCCAGGTAAGATCCGGAAAGCAGCCACTTACCGATCTGCCGCTGGATCGAGAGATTCCAGGTGTTGACCTGGGGCGACTTCAGGAACGGGTCGGACACCGCGTAAACCCCGCCCAGCGGGAAGAACCCGAAGGACTTGCCGCTGCCGGGCGCTTGCACGAACGGATCACCGCCGGGATAGCCTTCCCAGGGGTTAGAGAGGGGGAACGGTCCGCCCGAGCGCGTGGTGGTGGCGCCCCACGGCGGATTGTTGGAGACACGCGTGTAGAAGAACAGGTGCGGGGTGTCGTAGAGCAAACCGTAGGATGCGCGAATGGAAGTCTTGCCGTCGCCGAACGGGTCCCACACAATTCCCAGGCGGGGCAGCCAGTGATTCGAGCGGTGATTGTACTGCTGGTTGGGGGGATAGCCCGGATCGCCGGAGAAGATAAGTCCGGGAGGCGGCGTCAGGGCCGGCGTCGACTTAGGCGGAGTACCGACTTTATTCGCGAGGAAGTTACTCATGCTGAAGGCTTCGACATAGTTGTCGGTATTGCGCTGCGGCAGGTAGGGCTCAAAGCGCAGCCCGAGGTTCACACTCAAATGCGGACCCACTCGCCAGGCGTCCTGGACGTAGAGCCCGTAGTAGTCCGACTTGTCGTTGTCGTAAAACGGCCTGCCCTGGCCAAAGTTGTTGAGCCGGCCCGTGAACATGTCGGCATAGCCGAGTCCGGTGGTTGCGCCCACGGTGGAGTACTGGCCGGTGAAGTTGAGGTTGCCGTTCACACCGCGAACGTTCTGCGCGTGCATATAGGCCCGAATGTACTGCGCCCCTACCTGAATCTGGTGCTTGCCCCGGATGATGGTCAGATCCTCGCCGCCGGAATAGTCCAGGGTGTTGAAGTAGCCGGGGTTCTGGCCGATGTTGAAACCGTTGGTGACGGTCATGTTCAGGGAATGCGGAACGAAGTCGGTGATGGGAATCCCAAACTCGATGGGACTCTTGAATTCGGGAGTGAAGCGCGGGTTGTAACCGCGGTTCGCCGAGATATGAGTGCTGCTGACAACCGTCGGGGTGATGACATAAGTGTCGCCGATCACCACGGAATGGATGTTGTTCTCCTGACCGGTGCCGCCTTCCGTAAACAGCGGGTCGCCGGCGTCGTACTGCAGTGGAGTATAGTTGTTCGACAGCATATAGCGCACGAACATACTGTGCTTGGCATTGAGAGTGTAGTCGACCTTGACCGGGATCTGATACTGGCGCTGATTGGCGCCGGTAGCGTAGTTGAAGTGGCCGCAGGCGTCGAGCTGGTTGGTGGTGGGGAGGAACTTGGCAATCTTGAGTGCGATCGGATCGATCTGGGACGCTGGCATGACATTGCCGACGAACGGCGCCGCGAGGGTGATCGCCCGCGTTTGGCATTGGAGCGAGGCAATTACCCGAAAGTCGCCGGTCAGCATCTCGGGGGTGATCGACGTGCCCGTGGAATCGCCGGGGTTCGACCGCTTGATGGTGGCCTGCGCACCGGCAAAGTAGAACAGCTTGTTCTTGATAATGGGCCCGCCGATGGTGCCGCCAAACTGGTTCTGCTTCAGGCTGTCGCGCACGAGGGCGTTGGCGCTCCGTCCGTTAAACAGGTAGTTGCGGGTGTACTCGAAGAAGTTGCCGTGAATGGCGTTGGTTCCGGACCTGGTGGCGACGGTCACCGAGGCCGCCGCATGCTGGCCGGTCTGGGCGCCCACCGAACTCGTTTCGACCTTAAACTCCTGAAGCGCGTCGGGGAAGGGAAGCGGCTGGTTCAGGCCATTGAAGGGGTTGTTGGCGGTACCGCCATCGAGAGTGAAGGAAATCTGGTTGGCGTTGCCTCCGGCCACGGAAATGGTAATCGTCGGAAAGTTCTTGTTGGTGTTCAGGTCGTTGGCGACGGTACCTTGCGTGGTGGCGACGCCGGCGAGGAGAATCAACTGCGTCGGCTCACGCGCATTCAAGGGCAGATTCACCACTTCGTCGTGAGCGACAATCTGACCTACGCCGGTGCTGTGGGTTTCCACAGTCGCGGCCAAGGCCTCGACCGTAACCTGTTCGCTGACCGCGCCAATCTTGAGGGTGGCGTCGATACTGGGGTTGGTGTTGACGTTGAGGACGATGCCGGTCTGAACGTAGGTGGCGAAGCCCTCCTTGGAGATCTCCATCCGGTAGGGCCCGATCACGAGATTCGGGAAGAGGTACGATCCGTCGGCGGCAGTGGTGGTGGCACGCGCCTGGCCGGTTTCGGTCTGCAAGAGTCTGACTTGCGCGCCCCCAACCGCAGCCCCGCTGGCATCCTGCACGGCGCCGGAAACCTGGGATGTGGAAACAGCCTGGGCCCAAATGGCGGAGACTATCCCCAGGAAACACAGTACAAATCGAATCGATCTCACGTTGATCGCGCCCCTTTCAACTGACGTTGTCGAAGTCCCCTGGCGCTCAGTGGGAGAGCGCACGCCTGACGGTCCGTCTGAATGCTAGCATCCGCCGATTCGGACGAACAAGAGAGTAACGGTAACCGCACAGTAACGGCCCTAAGTCTTTGCCGTGCGCCGTTGGCGCCAAGATGTAAACACCGTCGGGCATCGAGCCCATTTCCGGTAAACGGGCCAGTTTCGCCCGTGGCCGTCTGCTGCCGGGCTTAACGGTATTGCCACCGTTACGTCGGCCGCCCCCGCGGATCCCTGTGATATTCTCATTGCCGCGGGTGATCTGTCGATCCGCTCAGGGGGCTCTCATGACCAAGGAACGATTCGGTTTGGCGCTTTTGGCGATACTGTGCGGCTCCCTGATGATCGGGGCCCAGCAGAATGCGCCCCCGGCGACCCCCCAGGGCGGCCGCGGACAAGGCGGTGGCCGCGGAGGGCGCGGTGGACGGCCCCCCGGCAGGAAGGTCGTCCTGGCCTGGGCCGATACGCGCAACGGGATCGCGCAGCACGACTCGGTATCGCACGCGCTGGCGACCATCGAGCGGCTGGGGTACGAATCCGGCCTCTGGGATACCTACATCCGCACCGATTCCAATATCGCTTCGTACCACGCGCTCATGACCACCGGCCAGCCGGCCTCGGGCGGCCCCAGTTTCAACAACGTCGACGCGATCTTTTTCATGGGACACCGGGAAGTGCCCATCGACGACCAGCAGAAGGCGGACTTGCTGAAGTTCGTGCATGACGAGGGCAAAGGATTCGTGGCCGCGCACGTGGCCTTGACCGCGCTCATGTCGTGGCCCGAATTCGGCGAGATGCTGGGAGGGCAGTTCCAGGACCATCCCTACGGCTCGGTCGCGGGGGCGGTGATCAACGAGGATCCAAACTTCCCTGCGACCCGGCACTTGCCCGCGCTCTTCAATCTGACCGACGAGTTCTACCAGGTGAAGGGCTTTTCGCGGGAGAAGAGCCGGGTGCTGCTGCGGCTGGACACCTCCAAACTGCCGCCCAACCAGAACCTCCTGAACAAGAACGGGGATTTCCCGCTGGCCTGGGCGAAGATGTACGGGCAGGGACGCGTGTTCTACGGCTCATTCGCTCACGATGCGAAGACATGGGACAACCCGGATGTTTATCACATGTACTTCGAGGCGATCCGGTGGGCGCTGAAATTGACGGATGCCGACGTGACGCCGAGGCCGCTACCCGCCTCCACGACCGTGTCAAAATAAGGTTCGTTTGGGGCCGAGCTTCGCTCGGCTGGCAGGCCAAACGGCCTGCCGGGAGGCCTGCCCCACCTCATGCCGGACCAGACTGAAAGTAGTCAAACTCCAAGGCCGAGCTTCGCTCGGCTGGCCGATTGCCAATCGGCCGCAGGTTAACAACCTGCCCCACAGATTGTGGCATATGATGTTGCTATGGCTCTACGGGGCTCCACGCCCGAGCCCGTCAAAGACTCCGACGTAACGGCGGCGGGACAACTCAACCGCATTCTCACCAGCAAGGCTTTCCGCCAGGCAGACCGGCTCAAACGCTTCCTGACCTTCATCGTCGAGGAGACGATCGCCGGCCGCGGGGAACGCCTCAAGGAGTTTGTGGTCGGGGTAGAGGTTTTCAGCAAGGACGACTCGTTCGACCCGAGAAACGATCCCATCGTGCGCGTCCAGGCGAGACGGTTGCGTGCACAGTTGACGCGCTACTACCGCGAGGAAGGCCAGGACGACGAACTGGTGATCGACCTGCCCAAAGGGGGATATGCGCCGGTCTTCCGGCCGCTCAAAAGCGCGACGGTCCGAAGATCCGTCAGTCCAACGCTGGTCAGCCGGAATACCGTTCTCGTGCTCCCGTTTTCGGATCACAGCGCCGCGGGCGACCTGGGGTATTTCTGCCAGGGACTGAGCCAGGAAATTGTTCACACGCTGGCGGAAACGGAGGCGATTCGCCTGGTGGCCTGGAATGAAGGTGCGCCAGCCGTCACCCAGGCCGCCATGAGAGATGCGGCCGAGAGGTTGAATGCGGCCCTGATCATCACCGGGAGCGTCCGTAAGGCCGCCGGCGAGGCTCGGATCTCGACCAATCTGATCGATGCGGCGAGCGGCTGCTACGTCTGGTCGGGGGCGATCGATCGCAAGCTGGACAACATCTTCGAAGTCCAGGAGGAGGTGGCCCGCTCCGTGGCCGAACAGTTGAAAATCGAACTGATCGGAGGTGCGCAAAGCCGGAACGCGCGGCGCCCTACGGAAAATCTCGCGGCGTACAACCTCTACGTCCAAGGCCGCTATCACCTGAATCAGCGAACCGAGGAGGGGCTTCGCAAAGCGGTGGAGTTGTTTGAGAAGGCCATAATGGAGAGCGCGCAGTATGCGCAAGCGTATTCCGGCCTGGCGGACGCTTATAGCCTTTTGGGACATTATGGCGTGCTGGCGCCGGCGGAGGTCTGGACCAAGGCTGCCTCAAACGCGGCATGGGCCGTCCTCCAGGATGAGAACTCGGCCGAGGCCCACACTTCGCTCGCCCACGTCAAATCGACTCAGGATTGGGACTGGCTCGGCGCCGAACGCGAGTTTCAAAGGGCCCTGGCGTTGGATCCAAGGTATCCCACGGCGCATCACTGGTACGCGATGTCGTGTCTCGCGCCGCTCGGGCGGCTGGATCAGGCATGCGAAGAAATGATACTGGCCCAGGCCCTGGATCCGATCTCATCCATCATCGCCCGCGACCTGGCCCGCACCTACTACTACAAACAAGACTACGAAGGCGCCCTGGAGCAGTGCGACCACACGATCGAACTGAACCCGCATTTTTCTCCCGCTTACTGGATCCTCGGCCTGGTCCAGGAGCAGAGAGGAGAGTTCGACGAATCCGCAGCGGCATTTCAACGGGCCATCCAGCTTTCGCCGCAGAGCCCCCTCATGCAGGCTGCATTGGGCCGGACCTTTGCGCTGTCGGGTAAACAAGACGATGCGCTCCGGATCCTCAGGGAACTGTTGAGTCTTGCGGAGAAGCGGTACGTCTCGCCATTCGAACTGGCGTCGCTCCACTTCGCGCTGCTACAGGCCGACGAGGGATTTCAGTGGCTGGCCAAGGCTTTCCAGGACCGTTGTTTTGAACTGATCTCGCTGCGGGTGGACCCGCGCTGGGAATCTCTCAGAGGCAGTCCGCGATTCCACCAACTGTTCGAGCGGCTGGGACTTCCTTAGGACGCGGTTGGCCTGCGACGGCCGAGCTTCGCTCGTCTGGCCGATTGCCAATCGGCCGCAGGTTGACAACCTGCCCCACTTCCGATCCGTTACCGTGTCGCCACCGTAAAGGTATTGCGCCAGCCTTGAAGGTGCGTTCACCATTAGGGGGCCGATGGGGGACTTCGTGGGGGTGGGGAAGTTATGTTCTGCTGTTGACGCCCAGTCTCCGGCGCTGGAGGGTTCCTTGAAGATCTTCATTTTGGCCGTTGCCACGATGTGCAGCGGTTATGGGCTCTGGGCACAAGCCACGCAATCCGCACAGATCGCAGGAACCGTGCAGGACCAGTCCGGCGCCGTGCTGGCACAGGCCCAAATCACGCTCACCAACACGGAGACCGGAATCGTCCGCGAGACCCTCAGCGGAGGGGATGGAGGCTACACGCTCCCGAACCTGACGCCCGGGACGTACCGGCTGAGCGTCTCGAAACCCGGATTCGCGGCCTACCTGCAATCGGGCATCGTGCTGCAGGTAAACACGAACCCGCAAATCAACGTCGCGTTGAAGCTCGGCCAGGTGAGCGAGCAGATCGAAGTGCAGGCCAATGCCGCAATGGTGGAAACCCGCAGCACCGGGGTGGGCCAGGTGATCGACCAGGAACGCGTAATGGAACTCCCGCTGAATGGCCGCCAGGTCTCGCAGTTGGTCACGCTTTCGGGCGCCGCGGCCGACTTTGTGCCGACCAGTGCCGGCCAGTCGCTGATCTCCAATAAGAACTACCCGACCGCCGCGGCGTTTTCGGTGGCCGGCGGGCAGGGTGGACAGACGCTGTTTCTGGTGGACGGGGGCAACAACATGGACCCCATCTCCAATATCGGGCTGCCCATGCCATTTCCCGACTCGCTGCAAGAGTTCAAGGTGGAGACGAGCTCGCTGCCGGCGAACTATGGATCGCAGCCGGGCGGCGTGGTCAACGTGGTCACGAAATCCGGAGGCAATGCGTTTCACGGCGACGCCTTCTGGTTCCTGCGGAATTACGCTTTCAACGCGCGGAATTTCTTTGCTCCCACGCGCGATTCCCTGAAGCGGCATCAATTCGGCGGCGTCCTCGGCGGCCCGATCCGGCGCAACAAGGTGTTCTTCTTCGGCGGCTATCAAGGCACTCGGGAAAAGGTGGCGCCGGCGGCCAACACGAACTTCGTGGCGACGGCGGCCACGCTACAGGGAGATCTCACCGGGATCGCGTCCTGTAACAACGTTGCCCTGCGCGCTCCGTTCGTGGGGAACAAGGTGGATCGGTCTCTGCTCAATCCCGTTGCCCTGAATCTGCTGAAGCTCATCCCGGTCTCCAACGACCCGTGCGGAAAGGTGATCTACGGCATTCCCAGCAGCAGCCACGAGAACCAGGCGGTGGTCCGTTCCGACTGGCAAGTGGACCGCAAGAACTCCGTGTTCGGCCGGTACTTTGCCACGGACTTTCAGCACCCGTGGTCCTATACGGACAATCTGCTGACGTTGTCCACCGATGCGAGCGTCGGTCTCGCCGATCGCGTGCAGACCGCGGTGCTGGGACACTCGCTGATTCTCACGCCGACGACGATGAGCACGTTTCGCCTGGGGTTCAGCCGCGCCAGCGTGATCCGCAACCTGCCGCCGACGGCGCCGACACCGGCGTCGTTAGGCTCGAAGGTCACCGAAGGCGTACCGAATTATATCTTCCTGAACGTCACCAACTATTTCCTGCCGGTGTGCCAGAACTGCTCGCCGGGGCCCTGGGTCTCCACCAACTACCAGCTTTCCGAAGAGATCGGCACCATCCGTGGCGCCCACCAGATCGCATTCGGGGTGAACGCGGCTAATGCACGGCTGGCGTCGTTCAGCAACTTCCAACGAAACGGCAATTTCACGTTCAACGGACAGGTCACGGGCAATGCGCTGGCCGACTTTATGCTCGGCAAACCTTCCTCGTTCACGCAGAACAACGGCCAGATCGGCGCAGAACGCCTCACCGTACCGTCGCTCTACGTGCAGGACAACATCCGGCTGAACTCGCATTTCTCCTTAAACGTGGGGCTGCGCTGGGATCCGTTCACGTCCCCCCTCAAGACCGTTCCCCAAGTCAGCATTTTCGACTTGGGATGGTACAACGCCGGGGTGCGCAGCAAGATTTTCACCAACGCTCCGGCCGGAGTGCGGTTCGTGGGTGACGAAGGGATGCCGGGGCATCATTACTTCAACGGACGAATGGCTCAATTCGCGCCGCGTATCGGGGTGGTCTTCGATCCGCGCGGGGCTGGACGCGAGACCATCCGCGCGGGCTATGGCATTTTCTACGGTGCGACTCCGCTGTGGCTGCAAGCGGGCACGCACGCCCCGTTTGCCAGCCCGATCAACCTGCCGCAACCGGTGGGAGGGCTCTCGGACCCGTACAACGGGGCTCTCAACAGCAACCCGTTTCCGCTGCCGAATCCGCTTCCCGGCAACGTGCAGTTCCCGCTGTTCGGCGGCGGCCTGGGGAATTTCAAACTGCATCCCAAGCCCACCTACATGGAACAATGGAACCTGGCCATACAGAAGCAACTCACGGCCGACTGGCTGCTCTCCGCGAGTTACCTGGGAAATCGCACGGTACACCTGGAGATCGGCGAACCGTACAATCCCGCCATCTTCATCCCGGGTAATTGCACCGCCGGGCAATATGGGCTGACGGCTGCCGGGCCCTGCTCGAACACTTCCAACAACAACAATCGCCGGATTCTGTATCTGGCGGATCCCGCCAAGGCGCAGTACTACGGCGCGGTCAATCAGTTCGGCGACGGGGCCAACGCCAACTACCACGCGCTGCTGGTCAGCGTGCAGCACCGCTTCACACACAATTACACGGTGCTGGCCAACTACACCTGGTCGCACTGCCTGACGGAGAGCGAGATCGCCCTCAACGGCGCGGGCAGCGGCCAGGATCCGTTCAACCGCCACGCCGAGTACGCCAATTGTTTTGCCGACCACCGGCACATCTTCAACCTGACCTCGGTGGTGAGAAGTCCGAAGTTCACTTCGCCCTGGGCGCAGCGGCTCGCGGGGAATTGGCAGGAATCCACGATCTTCACGATGTCGAGCGGGACGTATTCCACGGTCTCGGTGGGCACGGATAATTCGCGTACGGGAGGCGCCGATCGTCCGAATGTCGTCGGCGATCCGCACGCCGGCAATCCGACCATCGACCGGTGGTTCGACACCTCGGCGTTTTTGGTTGGTGCGGTGGGGACTTTCGGCAACAGCGGTCGCAGCACCAATCTGGGCCCGGGAGCGTGGAACGTGGACGTTGCCCTCTCGCGCTCCTTCCCGACCGCGGAACACCAGCGAGTGGATTTCCGCGCCGAGGCATTCAACCTGTTCAACCATACGCGCCTTGGCAATCCCGTCACTGCCATGAACAGCCCGGCCTACGGAAAGATTCTGAGCGCGCGCGATCCTCGCATCATGCAACTTGCGCTGAAATACGTTTTCTGAGGGAACCCGATCGATGAGAAACAACCATTGGTATTGGGCGGCGGGTGCACTGGCCCTGGCGGCATTGCGGGCGCAGATCCCCGCGCCCGTGCCGTCCTATGCGACTGACGAATACCTGCTGATGGGAGATGCCACGCGGGGCGCGGGCGAGCCGATGATTGCCGTGGATCCCACGAATCCCGGCAACATTATCGCCGTGGCGATGGGCAATCTGCAGCGACTCGGCGGCAAGCCCGCGACCGGCAACATGACGGACGCCTTTCACGAAGTCGCCGACTCCACCATCACGTGGCTGGCAGTCACGCACGACGGCGGCAATAGCTGGAAAGTCGGAGAGCTTCCGATCCGCACCGGCAAGTTCACGCGGTGCCCCGATTCGTTTGTGGCGGTGACCGCCGACGGAACCTTCCTGGCGGGATGCGAACCGCGCGAGACCACGGGCGATTTCTACGGCACGTCGTCGCTGGTGATCTCGACCGACAAAGGCAAGACGTGGAGTAAGCCGGTGGACCTCATCAGTTCTTACGGCGCCAAGAAATTCGCGGCGGGTTTGAAGCCCCGCATCGGGGGCAACTCGCCTTGGGACCGCCCGTTTTTGTACATCGACGATTCCACCGGCGTGATCTACGCCCAGGCCGGCGGCGGTGAGACCGACATCGATACGGAGCCCGGCCGCTTCCGCACGCAATCCTACATCGCCGCTTCGACCGATAAAGGAAAGAGCTTCGGCACGATCTACGCGTGGGACTCGAAAGAGTATCCGCAAGTCGGCCGCGGCCGGATGACCGCGGGGCACGGCGTGGCCGCGGTCGCGTATGTGGCCCGGACCGTTCCCGCGAGCGAGAATGCGACCTGTCCGTGCGTGGTGTTCGGCCTGAGCCGCGACCGCGGGAAGACCTTCGCGTACCACGTGTTGAAGAACGTCGCGGCGCCGCCGGCGCCGCGAGGCCGTGGAGCAGGCGCGCCCGCGGCCCCCGGCGGACGAGGACGGGGTGGAGCGGGCGGCGGGCGCGGCAACGGCGGCGTCGCGGGGCTCGCGGCCGATCCCACCAAGCCAGGCCGCTTCGCGCTCATGACCGGGACCAACACGGAGTTGCGCGTATCGCTCAGCGAGGATTACGGGCAGACGTGGTCGCCCTTCGTGACCGCCGGACAGACGGCCAACGCTACGAGCCTGACCAAGCCCTGGATAGAGTACTCCCGCAAAGGACCACTTGCGCTGATGTGGCGCGCGATCTACGCGGATGGCACATACGACATCTGGTCGTCGCTTTCGCGAGACGGCGGCAAGAGCTTCAGCGCCGCGGTGCGGGTGAGCCACGCGGTTTCACCGTCGATGGTTCCCGCGAGAAATGCGGGAATGTTCGGAGACGATCTTCAGAATCTGGCGCTGGACGACCAGAACGTTCACATGGTATGGGCGGACTCGCGTGCCGGCTTCCAAGGCGTGTGGTACGGGCGAGTACCGCTATCCGCGTATTAGGAGAAGCAGTCATGAAGAAGACTATTCTTTTTACCGCCGCTCTGCTCGCGGCGAACGCGCAGATCGTGGAGACCCCGATTCCAGGCGACCCGGTGGCCATCGAAAGCGGCCGCGTGGCCGGAAAGATCCTGCCGTCGGGGGTGAAAGCCTATCTGGGAATTCCGTTCGCCGCCCCGCCGGTCCGCGAGTTGCGCTGGCGCGAGCCGCAGCCGGTTCCATCGTGGAAGGGCGTGTACAACGCCGACCGCAAGATGGCGGAATGCATCCAGGTGCTGCGCCCGCACAATATCAACCATTACTTCGGCGAGGAGCCGACCAGCGAAGACTGCCTGTACCTGAACGTGTGGGCCCCGGCCTCCGCGCGGGCAGGCTCCAACCTGCCGGTGATCGTCTTCATTTACGGCGGCGGTTCTACGATTGGATCGAGCGGCATGGCCTTGTACGACGGCGCCACCGTGGCGAAGCGCGGCGCGGTGTTCGTCAACTTCAACTATCGCGTGGGCGCCTTCGGCTTCCTGGCGCACCCGGCGCTGACCGCCGAATCGCCGCACCACCAGTCCGGCAACTACGCCTATCTCGACCAGGTGGCGGCCTTGCAGTGGATCCACCGCAACATTTCGCTTTTCGGTGGGGACCCGTCGAAGGTCGTCATCTCGGGCCAGTCGGCAGGCGCTAGCTCGGTGTCGCTGCTCCAGGCGAGTCCCCTGGCGAAGGGCCTGTTCCGCGGCGCGGTGGCGATGAGCGGCGGCGCGTGGGGTACGGGAGGCGAAGTGCCGAGCCTCGAGACGGCGCAAAAGACCGGCCTGCAAGTGCAGGAAGCGCTCAAGAAGACGTCGCTCGCCGACCTGCGCCACACACCGGCCGACCGCATCCTGGCGTTGCAGGAGGAGTTCCAGGTGGGCGCGACGGGGGGTTCGATTCGCATCGGCGGCTCCATTGTGGACGGCTACTTCCTCCCCGCCTCGCCTGCCAAACTATTCGCGGGGCACAAACAGAACGACGTGCCCGTCATCCTGGGCTTTACGCACGACGAAAGCTCGAACGATCTGCGGACGGCAAAGAACCTGGCCGAGTATAAGGCTGCCGCCGTCAAGCTCTACGGCAAGGATGCGGAAGCGTTTCTCAGACTGTATCCGGCTTCCACCGACGCCGAGGCGCTGGAGATGGGCCGCACCGCCGCGCGCGAAGGCATGGTCGGACGGAGTATGCGGAACTGGGCCGTGGCACAGGCGAAGTACGGCTCGTCGCCGGTACGCATGTTTATGTTCTCGCGCGTGCATCCGTACATCCCCGGCGTCGTGATTGCCGACCAAGACACCGCCACCATCGGCGCGTATCACACCAGCGACGTGCCCTACTGGTTCGGGACGCAGGATGCCCTCAACCTCATCCGCCCGACCCGCAAGTGGACGGACTTCGACCGCGATTTTTCGGAGAAGATGACCGCTGCGCTCATGGCCTTCGCGAACACTGGCAATTCGAATACCGCGGCCGTTTCCTGGCCGGAGTGGAAGCCGCAGAGCGAGCGCCTGGTGGAGTTCGGGAACGCCATCAAGGTTCAGACGATGCACACCGAGCGCCTGGAGTTCATGGCGGCGCACCCGGTGGCCGGAGGTCCGCGCCGCGCCGCGCGGGACTGACGCAACACGAGATCAGAAGGACAGGCCGGGAGGCCCATAAGCGGTAACTTAAGAAGTGACGAGTCATTTCGAAGTTCCTCTGGTTGCTGGTTCGGGAGCTTCACCAGGTCCGGCCATCCATTTCCTGGCCGCTCCCCATACGACGATTACGGACAGGTGGCGGTTGCGACGTCCATCAGCGGACCGAAGGCGACTTATGGGGGAGTAATCCGCGTTCCTTGCAATGGCGTACAATCGTACATACATGCTGACGGAATGGGACCCCGGTAAAGCGCGATTGAACTCCCGGAAACACGGTGTTTCTTTCGCGGATGCCGTGGCGTCTCTCGAAGATGAGGGAGCGCTCACAATGCGCGATCCTTCTTCCGGTGAGGAAGAGCGTTGGGTAACGATGGGGCTGGATGCCGTGGGTCGGGTGCTCGTTGTTATTTACACCTGGCGCGGCGAAAGCCTGCGACTGATCTCCGCACGAAAGGCGACGGCGGGCGAACGCCGGCGGTACGAGGAATCCAATGAAACGCGAATATGATTTTTCGAAGGCGAAACGCGGGCCGGTGCTGCCGGTTCCTAAGGGAAAAACGAGAATTACCATCCGGCTGGACGAGGACATCCTCACCTGGTTCCGAAACCAAGTGGAAAGGTCGGGCGGCGGCAACTACCAAAGCCTGATCAACGATGCCTTACGCCAACACATCGCTCATGCGCGCGAACCTCTTGAGGAAACGCTCCGGCGCGTTGTCCGAGAGGAGATCAGGCGGGCCAGCTAACGTTCGATGCCGTCGACCACGGTGCAACGTCAGAAGCCGACATATCGTTACTAATCTCGGCAGACCCGGAGCTTTGTCCGAGTGGGCGACCATCCGGACGGAACCGCTACTGAACCACTTCGGCGTAACGCGCGTTTTGCGTCCAAGTGGCACTACTCCAGCCGCCGGTGGCGATACCATATTATGGAACAATGCTGCAGCTCAGCGCCTTTCTTGACACGAACACGTTCTTGCACTTCCCGAGACCCGACCAACTTGACTGGCCGGAGCTACTTCAGGCAACGGACGTCCGCTTGATAATTGCTCCAGTCGTTATACGAGAGCTAAATCGACATAAGGACTTTCCCACCTCCAACAAGACACGCGAACGAGCCGCTACAGTCCTCAGGATGCTAGACAAATGGTCCGACGAGCCCTCGCCGGTTCTCATCCGGAAGTCCGTCGAACTTCAATTTCGGGTGCAAGATCCGCTCATTGATTTCGCGGCATTCAATCTCTCACGTGACATCCTAGATGATCATCTCATCGCCACCATCCTTGAACACAGAATCGGGGCAGACCAAGACACACTAGTATTGGTTACTGCGGACGTGGGGCTGAAACTTAAAGCCAAAACACACCAAATTACAGTTTTTCGGCTACCTGCAAACTTGCGTTTACCAGATGAAGTTCTTCCAGAGGAGAAGAGGCGGCGCGAACTTGAGACCGAATTGAAGCGACTGCGTGATCGCTCGCCTCAATTAAGACTGCTCTTTGATAACCATGAACCACACGTGAAGGTCCAACTACCATTCTCGGACCAGCCCACGCTCGAAACGCTCAGTGCTATCGAACTTCGGACCAAGCACCCAAAGATGCAGGTTCCTAAGCCTGCGTTGTCGCGTCAATCAGAAATGTTTCTCGCAAGCCTAAATGAGATTTCTCCCGAGGACATAGAGAAATACAACCAGCAACTTGAGAAATTCTATGCCGCGTTCGAGGAGTATACCTCAAACTTGAAGTTTTTGTATGCGCTTCGCGGCCGTATGATATGTGTCAACATATTGGCGGAGAATGATGGTACTTGCCCAGCGCAGGATGTCCACGTGTTTGTGCATTTCCCAGACGGCTTCGATCTGCTTACAGAAGATACTTTGCCAAAAGAACCACCGAGACCAAAGCCCCCACACAAGCCGGAGACACCGGCCGAAACGATGGCGCGGGCCTTTCAGGTACCAAGTTTGTATTCGTTCTCACCGCATCTTAACGTCCCATCGATGACTACAGGACCCGCTAACGTCAGTAGGCCGTCCATCCGGCGCACAAAGAGCTACGACGTCGAGGTGTCAATCACCGTGCTCCGGCACGGATTCTCGGAAGCGCTTGACCCGTTGTACCTGATATTCGAATCAAGAAAGAGTATTCGTTCGTTCACCATCGACTACCGCATTCACGCCGCGAATCTTCCAGATCCCTCGGTTGGTCAGTTGCACTTCATTGTCGATGGTTCTACTAAATGACACTCGGCCATAGGAGCGCTCGTCGGCCGGAACGGCGGATGATGCTTGCGCACCGGCGAGCCACTTTGACGAGAAGTCGCCATCTCGTAGAAGTGGGCGCACGGTCGATTGTTCTCTGGTCGGATCACTCGGAAAGAGGTCTCAGTGCGTGGACCCT
>JBGPKH010000148.1:0-16011 GCA_041485845.1 Bryobacteraceae bacterium | reverse complement strand
GCCGCTAAGCCGCCCCGCACAAATAACTGGATCGTTTGGCAGCCCTGGGGGGCAGGATTGCGCTTCTCCGCTACCTCCGCGTTCGCGAACCCGGCTGCGAGTCGAGGCCGCCAATCCACGCGAATCCGCTTGCTCTTCTTTTCTCCCGGTCTTCCTCCGCGCTTGTCTCAGCGACTCCGCGGCTCCGCGGCGAGATCTCGTTTTCGAACCAAGTTATTTTTGCGCGACCTCTAAATCGAACAGGACACCAATCGTCATTGGTTTTTTCCGGGACGGTGTACCGATAAGGCCCGAGGAGCGTTTGCAGAGGCATCGCCCCGTCCTGGTTGGGAGATGTGGCTGCCGCCTGACGAATAGCCTACCCTTCTGTTTGCAGCATCGGGAAGAACCCGCTCTCCCGGACCGAAGTCCTAGCCTACCGTCCCACCGCCGCCAGCCGCTGGTCTTCACGCCTGCGTTTGGCGCGCATCCGGCTCTTCACCAGCGCCACCACGCTCATCGTCAGCGCCGCCCCCGCAACGCCCATGAACATGTCTTTGTGGGTGTCCCAGGGGTCTCCCTGAAGCCCCAGGAACGCCTCGCTCACTTCGGGCGTGGAGAGATTCGCCGCCACCGCCTCCAGGATTTCGTACGCCGCTCCGAACCCCAGGGAGATGAGTACCGGCAGCCAGAGAGCCCATGCGCCCACGACTTTGGCCTTGCGCATCAGTACCTCGCGCTCCGGGTAGGCCAGCAGCAGTCCGAAGGCGAAGTGCACCACCCGGTCGTAATCGTTGCGCACGGTGTGAAAGATGGTGCGCATCCACTCGCCGATCGGGACGTTGGCGTACTTGTGGTGCGCGCCCCACTCGTGCATACAAAGATAAAGAAAGACCAGCAGGTAGGAAAGCTCCGACAGCGCCAGCTTCCGGTATGTAGCCGCCAGCACGCCGGCGAAGACCAGCACCAACAGGTTTTCCAGCACCCAATCCGCCATCATGACCGGATGGATCGCCGAAATTATGAACACGATGAGGAAAATGGCGCAAAGCCTGTGAAGGAACCGATTGTTCCGGAACGGAACCGGCTGGGCCGTGGATGCCGTGGTCATGGGGGCGCTGTTCCATCATATACGAGCGGGCACTCGCGAAAAACCCCTTGACACGCTCCATTTGTAGTGCTAATTTTTTAGCATGATGCTAGTATTCCAGCAGGAGCCGCGGCGGTGAGCGCGGCCGGCAAATTGAGCCGCCGCGAGCGGCAGATCATGGACATCCTCTACCAGCGCGGCAAGGCATCGGCATCCGAGGTCCGCGAAGCCATGGAGGATGCGCCGGGCTATTCGGCGGTGCGTGCCATGCTGCGCGTGCTGGAGGAAAAGGGACACACCCGGCACCAGGCCGAAGGGCTGAAGTACGTCTACGTTCCCACGGTGCCCCGCGACAAGGCCAAGAAGTCTGCCGTGAAGCACCTGCTGGATACTTTTTTCGCGGGGTCGCCCGAGCAAATCGTGGCGGCGCTGCTGGACGTGTCCGCCACGCGCCTGACGCGCGACGAGCTCGATCGCATGGGGGAAATGATCGAAAAAGCAAAGCGGGAGGATCGGTAAATGTTAACCGCGACGATGTTGTTCCCGATGGCCGCGAGCCTGGCGCTCAAGAGCGCCATCGTGCTCGCCTCTGCGAGGCTGGTAGCGTATCTGCTGCGCGGGCGGTCCGCGGCGGCCCGGCACCTGGTGTGGACCGCGGCGGCCGCGGCCGTGCTGGCGTTGCCGTTCCTGTCGCTGTCGCTGCCGGCGCTGCGGGTTGCCGCGCCGGCTGCGCTGGTCCCCGTGGATACAGGACTGGTGTTTCAAGCTCTCGGCGTGGCGGAGACGGACGCCGCATCCCAACCCACGGCCGCCGCGGCCTTCGCCGGTCCCCTGCAACGCGCCCCGTGGCATCCCGGCGTACGGCTCTGGCTGGTGTGTGCGTGGGCCGCGGGAGTTGCGGCGGCTTTTGCGCAGATGCTCGTAGCTTATCTCGCCCTGTGGCGCCTTCGGCGCGCGGCGCGGCCGCTCCGCGATGGCGGCCAGACGGACGCCCTGACCGAGGCCATGGGGATTGGCCATCCGGTGCCGGTGTGGGAAACCGCGCCCGGCGCCATGCCGATGAGCTTCGGCTTCCTGCGCGCGTCGGTGTTGATGCCCGCCGATTCCGCCGGCTGGAGCGACGAACGCCGCCGCATCGTCCTGCTCCACGAGCTGGCCCACGTGCGGCGGGGCGACCCCGCTACTCACCTGGTGGCGCGCGCGGCCCTCAGTCTCAACTGGTGGAACCCGCTGGCCTGGATCGCCTGGCGCGAGTTCCTCACGGAGCGCGAGCGCGCCGCCGACGACCTCGTGCTGGCCGCCGGCGCCCGCGCCTCGGAATACGCCGGCCATCTGCTCGGTGTGGCGCGCGCCATGCACTCCGCTCCCGCGACCGCGTGGGCGGCGGTGGCTATGGCGCGGCCCTCGCAACTCGAAGAGCGCCTCGTGGCGATCCTCGATGCGCGCGTCAACCGGAAGGCGTCGGGGCGCATGGCGCCGGTCCTCGCGGCCATCGCCGCAATCGTGCTGGTGGCTCCCTTCGCGGCGGTGCGCGCGCAAGAACAGAAGACCGTTCCGCCGGAGCTGGATGCCACCATCATCGCCGCCAACTCGCAAAAGAACCACGAAATCCTGGAGCGTGCGGCCGCCGCTTACGCCAACCTCATGAAGTACGATGTCGCCCAGACGCTGCTGGAGAAGGCCCTCGTCATCCGCGCGCAGACTTCCGGCGAGCGGAGTGTCGCCTATGCCGTCGGACTGGTGAAACTGGGCGACCTGTCGGCCAAGCGCGGGCAGGCGAGCGAGGCTCTCGATTTCTACACCAGGGCCGTCGCGTTGGGCGACCGTCCCGAAGTGGCATCCGCACTGGTCTACCTGGGAGTGCACGCCTTCGGGAAACGCGATTACCCTGCGGCGGCAGGCTATTTCCAGCGAGCCCTGAATGTAGCGCCCGATGGGCCGCAGGCGGGTGCGGCGATGACCTGGATGGCGGAGCTGCGGCAACAGCCGGCAGCCGCCGCCGTCAACTTCCGCGCCGATTCTGTCCTCTCCCGCGATGGCTACCTCCTGGACCCCGTTCTGTCCGAAGAACTGTACCAGAAGGCTATGGCACGTTTGACTCCCGACTCTTTCTATGCAGCCACCACCATGGAACTCTACGCACGCTTCCTGCGGCAGCAAAATCGTGCGGCCGAAGCGCAGCCCCTGGAAGCCCGCGCCCAGGAGATCCGGCAGGCCCGGCTCGCGGAACTGACGCAGGGCTCGACGAGCCCTGGCGTGTTCCGCGTGGGGAACGGCGTGACCGCGCCCGCGATCATGTTCAAGAAAGATCCCGCCTACAGCGAGGAAGCACGTGCCGTGAAATACCAAGGCACGGTGGTGCTCTTTGTCGAGGTGGGGACGGACGGCCTCGCGCACAACATCCAGGTCAAGCGGAGTCTCGGACTCGGGCTGGACGAGCAAGCCGTCCTGGCTGTCGGCGAGTGGAAGTTCAAGCCGGGCACTAAGGATGGGCAGCCGGTTACGGTCGCCGCCACCATCGAAGTCAATTTCCGGCTGATGTAGGTCGCAGGATCGGGGAGGCAACCGGAACCAAGCGGTGTGACTCTCCCCCATAGCCGGCGCGACCATCAAGAGCTCGCCGCGTCTTAAACGCTAACCATTTGGAGCATTGAATTCCCCCAGAGGTGGCTACTATAGTACTGCTAGTATGGCGCCAGTACCTACTGGGTGCTGATTTGACGACCGAGGTGTAAAGAAATGGATCAAGCAGGTTCTCGACGCGGAACCCGGACGAGGGGTCATGCGGTAGTCGAACTCGCACTGTTAAGTCCTTGGATCTTCTTCCTCTTCGCGGGAGCCATGGACATGGGCTTCTACGCCTATGCGTTGATTGCCACGCAGAATGCGGCGCGCGTGGCCGCCGAAAATGCCTCGTACAGACTTGCCGCGGCGGGGAACAGCGACTTGGCTTGCCAATACGCCCTGGCCGAGATGAAGGCGATGTCCAACGTGAAAAATCTCAGCGGTTGCGGCGCCACGCCCCTGGTCGTCACGGCTCGCGCCTTTACGGATTCCGATGGGGCCGCGGCGACCGAAGTGTCGGTCACATACACAACCCAACAGTTGATTCCGATTCCGCGACTGATCGGGAAACTCTCCATCACCCGCAAAGTCCAGATGAGGGTGTTATGAGCGGGAACCCAAGAGCCCGCATCCGCGGCAATTCGCTTGTCGAATTCACCCTGGTTGGAATACCGTTGATCTTCATCTTGATCTCAACCTTCGAAATGGCCCGCGGCATGTGGCTCTATCACACCCTGGCCCACGCGGTCAAAGCAGGCACCCGCTACGCCGTCGTGCACGGACAGAACTGCGCCGTGCTTCCCAATTCCTGCAGCGTGAGCATCAGTAAGATCGCCACCGTAATCCGCGCCAATGGAGGCGGGCTTCCGGGCAGCACCCTGACACTCACATTCACTCCCCCTTCCGGCGCGGCTACGACCTGCACATTGGCCAATTGCATCGCCAACTACACCAGCGGATACTGGCCCCCGTCGGGCGCCAATTCTCCGCAGAGCAAAGTGAAGATCACGGGAGTCTATCCCTTCAACTCGGCGATAGCCATGTTCTGGCCCGGCGCCGGGCGCACGAAGAGCCCGGGAACCATCAATTTCTCGGCGGATTCGCGCGAGAACATACAGTTCTGACGTCTTGGAGTTTCCCTATGCCCTACCCGTTCAGTTCGCACAACGGACGCCAAGGCCAGGCAGTCCTGATGGTGACATTCGCGCTGATTCCCATGATCGCGTTGATGGGCCTCGTAACCGATCTTGGGTATATGCACTACCTGAGGACCTCCGCCCAGGCGGCGGCCGACTCGGCCGCTATGGCCGCATCCTATCGGTTCAATAAAACGGTCACCGGTTCCACCTTCACCTGCGCAGATTATGCTTGGATCTGCAAGAATCAGTGGCCCTGCCCATCCAACCTTACGACCGCATCGAACCCGCCGGAGACTGCCTGCCTCTATGCCAAGCAGAACGGGTTCAACACCGCGAACTCGAATCAGCATGTAACGATCACCAGCGATGTGACCACTACCATTCCAACCGCCCCCGGCGTCGGCGGCGTTGCGTATTGGATCACCGTGCGCGTCACCCAGACGGTTCCCCAGCTCTTCTCAGCCGTCATGGGCCATTCAAGCGGTCTGGTTGCCGCCCGGTCGACCGCGGCTCTCCATCCGGGGTTGGGCTGCGTCTACGCCCTGGACCCGATTGCTCCAGCCAGTTTTTACCAGAACGGAACGACAAACTTCACCTCGGCATGCGGCATCTATGTGGATTCGAGCGACCCCGCGGCAATGCAGGGCAACGGGGGTGCAGTCTTACAGGCCTCCGCAATTAACGATGTCGGAAGCTACGACTGGCAAGGCACGATCAGTCCGACGCCGAATACCGGAGTCAGTCCTTTCCCAGACCCGCTTAGCTATCTCCAACCGCCGTCGCCACCCTGTTCGTCGACCACCGGATGTAACTCCGCTGACTGCAGCGCGCATCCCAGTGTGGTCACGGTGAATTCGGATCAGACGCTTTTACCGGGAACTTACTGCGGCGGCATCCGTATTAAAAACGGCACTGCGACATTTTCGTCGGGACAATATATCATCGTGGGCGGCGGCATCACTACGCAGGACAGTAATTCCCACGTAAGAGGCAGCGGCCTGTTCTTCTATAACACCTACAACTCGTCCAAAGCCTATTCGGAGATCAACTTTAACGCCAACTCGGATGTGCAAATCGCCGCAGCCACATCTGGCACTTACGCCGGAGTGCTTTTCATGCAGGATCGGGGCTGCTGCGCGAGCGGCATGCTGACAGAGTCGTTCCAGGGTGGCGCGACGTCGTTCTTCGAGGGCATTTTGTATTTCCCCAATTCGCTGGTGCAGTTTCGAGGCAATCCCACGCTGGACATTTCGCACTACACCATTGTCGTCTCCCGTCGATTCGAGGTTAAGGGAACGAGTACGATGAACAACGACTACTCCCACCTGGTCGGAGGAAACCCCATCAAGCAGGTTGGGCTGGTGGAGTAGTTTTACAACCGCGTAAGAGATAACTTTTGAAGACTTGTCAGTCACATTACCGTGTCATAAATTCGGGCGTGCCACGATCTGTGCTCAGGACCGGCCGGTTCGGGGTGGCTGCCCTAAGATTTGGACTATCCTTTCTTGCCGTTCATGCTTCGTTTGGGCAGGAGGTTCATCCCGCCAGCCGGCCTGGAGAAGCGCTTACGATATGGGCGGCCTCGAACGTTGCTCCAAGCTGCGGTGACGCCATCCCGCGGGCTGCCCTCCAGCAGGATGTGGAAACGCAGCTTCGTGTCGCGGGTATTGCCGTTTCGCGGGTGCACACCGCCGCGCTGACAGTAGATGTCGATTGCGTCCCCGTCATTGCGCGCGCCCGGACCACTGGCCAAGCTGTCCACCAGTGTCTCGATCTGTCCCAACGCGTCTCGTTGCCATCGCCGGCTCGCGGCGTGACGCTCGCTACGACATGGCGGAAATGTCAGTCGTATACGTGCCGCAACGGGCAATGCGAGGCGAAGGTCCGTTCCGGCCTTCGCAGCCTCGTGGACGCATTTCTTACAGACATTGGACAGTCCAACTCGGCCTCCGAGTTGCCGGCTCAGCCCATCGCGGCAAAGTTGCCGGCGATCGGCAGCCTGACCGTTAACGCCCCCGTTCCTAAGCTGACTCTGACACCCGTCGCCACCTTCTATTTGATGTACATCATGACCTGCCTTGCCGTGCTGGTTCGTTGGGAGTACTGCAGGCCCCGCGTTCACTGATTCCGAACGATCCGTTCTTCGCCATGTCCGCCGCCATCATTTTCAGTGACTCCCCAACGCCTGCGCCAGCTCGAACGGCTCTACCGAGCGGCGCCCCGGCCCGGAAGGGGTGATGCCGGCATCGTAGTTCGGTGCAGCCTCGGCTCTGCGGGAAGCGGCGTCTGCGGAGCCGTGCGCACGGCTGGCGACCTCGGGGATCTGTGCCGAACCGCAGCGGACTCCGGCGCCCAGGCCGCTGTCGCGCCCGGTCCCACCGAAATGAGAGACTCCGACGTATACGAATCGGGACCACCGATATCCAGGGAATTGTCCCCCGCCGTGACGCCGGCCGGTACCGTGAAGTTAATCTGGTACAAGCCGGCCAGTTGCGGCGCCAGACCGGCGTATCCGACGGTTGCCGCCACTCCATTGATATCCACGGTTATCGAATTGGTGACCTGGCTGAGCGGGCTCACGGGCCCCGCCGCGCCGTCCGGAACCAACGGATTGACCGCGCCCAGTCCCGTAAGGTAAAGCGATACCGTCTCGCCGATTGCCGCGGGATGCGACGGCGTCACGAGCGACCCGTCGAGGTGCGTTACGGCGCCGGCGCCCAGACCGTTGGCGTTTTGCGTAAATACGCCCGGGCTGGTCTTGTTTACGAACATGCTCACCGTATTGGAAGCCGTCCCGTTGTTGATCACCTGAACTTGCGCGATCGGACCCGTGACCGCGTACGGCACGATCGCCGATATCTGCGATGGGCTGACATAGTAAAGCGGCGCCGGAAGTCCACTGATGGTCACCTGCACTCCGCCGAGTGTCGCCGGGAAAGGAATCGCCGGGGACACCTGCAGACCGGCCGCCAGGTTCGTGCCGTACAGCGTCAGAAGTTCGCCGGGAGCGATGCCCGCGGTGAACGGTGCGAAACTGGCGGCGTTCAATACGCCAGTCGGGTACAGATAGACGCCCGAGCCACTGAAACTGGGCGCCGCCACCGCCACGTTGAGTCCCAGGAACGGCCCGATACCCGACCCGATTCGCACCCCCGCCCCAACCAGATAACGCATCAAGCCGTTGGTATACGTTCCATCGGACTTCAACGTGTAAGAGCCGCTGTACGTGCCGTGATAAGCGCCCGCACTGAGTAGCGGGTTGAGCGTCCTCTGGTGGTCCAGAATCGAGCCGGCGCCGGCGCTTAAAGATCCGTAGTACGTGTCCAGCAGGCCATACCCGTTGGCCAGGGCGGAATCGTCCTGATCGATACCCGCCTGGTAATACAAACCTCCGAAGCTGGGCGTTGCGGACCCGGTCCGCACGCCCACAAACATATCCCATGACACCGGCGACCCGCCAAAAACGAAATTGCCGTCGGGCGAGATATAGAGAAACTTCTGTCCCGAAATGAAAGTCGCATTCGTTGAATTCGGGAAAGCCAGGTTGCAGCCGCCATTACTGAACGAGTACTTCACGTTGGAGATCGTCTGCGTGTAAACGCCGGATCCGCCGCCCCCAATAAATCCGTTCGCTGAAACGTTTCCGAGATTGCCCGCGCCGTCCGGATTCAACTGGAACTGGTAGCTGGTGGTATAAGTGGGACTCCCGGCCGACGGGTCGAAATTTGCAAGCGTGTAGGAGCCCTTGAAACTCGCATTCGTGGGCGCCGGGGATGCCAGGGGCGCGGCAATGAAGATATCGTTGAAACCCCCTTCCGTAGCGCTCCCAACAAAGATGCCCTGCTGCGAAACCAGCCCGTACACGTTCCAGCCACCCAGCGCCGCCGGAATGGTGATGAATCCGTAGCCCGAAGCGGCGATGGAGTAGGCGCCGGAAAACGAGCCTGTCCCGAGTCCGGTGCTGGAGTCCGCAACCGTAACGGCCATGCTATAGTTGCCGCCCGTATTGAAAGTAATGTTGCCGTAGAGCGCGATGGCCCGGCCAAGGCTTCCCGAGGAATCTGCGATCACGTAAATCACTTCACGGAAATAGTAGGCGCCTTGCAGCATACCGTTTCCGCTGTTGTCCCAAGTCTGAGCAGCCGCATCCCACCCGGTTGCCGCCGTGAGAAGCAATGCCAGTCGCGCGAGTTTCATCATTCGACGATCGTGACCCCCATACATTTAAACACCCCGGGGCGGCGGTGGGTTTCGTCAGATCCCCGCGCCGCCGGTCAACGGTTCCTCACGGTGCACCAGGCGGCGCAGGATCCCGCGGGCCGGATCGTCGCTTTCAGCCTCTTCCGGCTCCACCCGAACTACGCTCGCGGATTCGACGGCGCTCTCCACAATCGCGGCATCTTCGGCGGACGACGTCACCACAATCGCCACCATCCCGGCCGAACGGGCGGTGCGAACGGCCTGCCCGAGGTGCTCGGGCTGGTCGATCACGTGCACCAGCCAACCGTGGTCGAACAGCAGACGCTCCAGGTCGTAGGCCAGCTCGCTTTGGCCCGGCGGCAGCACAACTACCGTCGCCGCATGGCCGAGCGCGGCTTCACGCTCGCGGCCGGTTACGGGGCCGCGGGAATCCGCCATGACGCCGGCGGCGGCGATCATCCCCGCTCCCACCGTTTCGTTGGTGATGGGGTCGATCAGGATGAAACTGCCGGTGAACCGGTTGCGCCGGTAGGGATCGAAGAAGAGCGGCTTCTGGGCTTCCAGGCCGATCAGGCCGATCTCGTTGAGTTCGAGGCTGCTCGCCGGCTGGTGCTGAAGCGTGTTGATGTCCACGCGGTGGCGGATCGCGGTCACGCGCGCGCGAACCGTCTGCGTGGTGTGCTTCAGCAGGTAGGATCGCTGCGGCGCGAGCGGCTTCTCGTTCATCCACACGACGAGCGCCTCGAGGCGCCGCCCGACGTGGGGGCCGGCGTGGGGGATGTTGCCGGCGGGAACCAGCATGTCCCCGCGGCTGATATCGATCTCATCTTCCAGGCACACCGTAATCGACATCGGCGCGAAGGCTTCTTCGCGGTCGCCGTCCCAGGTGACGATGGACTTCACCCGGCTGCGGCGGCCGGAGGGCAGCACCGCCACCGGGTCGCCGCGGCGGATCACGCCCGAGGCGAGCTGGCCGGCAAAGCCGCGGAAATCCAGGTCGGGGCGAATCACGTATTGCACCGGGAACCGCAGATCGGTGAGGTTATGGTCGCCGGTGATCGGGACCGTTTCCAGGTGGTCCAGGAGCGTGGGGCCGTCGTACCAGGGAGTGCGGGAACTGCGCTTGACCACGTTGTCGCCGTCCAGGGCGCTGATGGGAATGAACACGGCGTCGGGGATGCCGACTTGTTGACGGAACGAAGCCAATTCCCCCCTTATGCGGGTAAAGACCTCCTCGCTGAAGTCCACAAGGTCCATCTTGTTGACTGCTACTACAATATGTGGAATTCCCAGGAGGGCGGCGATATAGGTGTGGCGCCGGGACTGCGGCAGCACTCCCAAGCGGGCATCCACCAGGACAATCGCCAGGTTGGCGGTGGAGGCGCCGGTAGCCATGTTGCGGGTGTACTGCTCGTGGCCGGGGGTATCGGCGATGATGAACTTGCGGCGGGCGGTGGCAAAGTAGCGGTATGCTACATCTATAGTAATTCTCTGCTCGCGCTCGGCCCGCAGGCCGTCGGTAAGCAGGGAAAGGTCCAGCCCGCCGTTGGTGTGGTTGCGGGTGGCCTTGCGGACCGAGGCTAGCTGGTCCTCATAAACTCCTTTGGAATCATACAGCAGGCGTCCGATGAGGGTAGACTTGCCATCGTCTACGCTGCCCGCGGTGGTGAACCGGAGGAGCTCGGCCACCTGCGCGGCCATCAGAAGTACCCCTCGCGCTTCTTCAACTCCATGGAGCCTTCCTGATCGTGATCGATGACCCGGTTTTCCCGCTCCGAGCGACGGAACAGGATCATCTCCTCGATGATCTTGGGCAGAGTGTCCGCTTGCGAACGGATGGCGCCCGTGCAGGGGGTGCAACCGAGCGATCGCATGCGGCACATCACCAGCTTCGGCTTCTCTCCGGGTAGCAGCGGCATATCGTGTTCTACAGGTATAAGAGTTTCGCCCCGAACCACCATCAGCCGCAGCTTGGCGAAGTACATGGGGACAATCGGGATGTTCTCCAGATGAATGTAATTCCAGACGTCGAGCTCGGTCCAATTGGACAGCGGGAAGACGCGGATGCTCTCGCCTTTATCGATTCTACAATTGTAGATATTCCACAGCTCAGGACGCTGGTTTTTGGGGTCCCACTGGCCGAAAGAGTCGCGGAAGGAGTAGACCCGCTCCTTGGCGCGCGATTTCTCCTCGTCGCGGCGGGCGCCTCCGAACGCGGCATCGAAACCGCCGTCCGCCAGGGCGTCCAGCAGCGCGCGGGTTTTCAGAAGGCCGCAGCATTTCTGGGTGCCCAGGCGGAACGGGTTGGTGCCGTCCTCAATCGCCTTGGTATTGGTGTGGACGATCAGGCGGACGCCGATTTCGGCGCAAAAGCGGTCGCGAAACTCGATCATTTCGCGGAACTTGTAAGTGGTATCCACGTGCAAGAGAGGAAACGGAATCTTATCTGGGTAGAAGGCTTTTTGCGCCAGGCGCACCATCACCGAGGAGTCTTTGCCGATGGAATAGAGCATCACCGGCCGCTGGAATTCGGCGGCTACTTCCCGTATGATGTGAATGCTTTCGGCTTCCAGCGCTCGCAGGTGTGTGAGAGTCATGGGCCCGGAAAAACAGCTTATGATCAGTCTATCATGTTTAAGTCTATCGGAATAGTCGTGATTGCCGCTGCCACCGTCCTCGCCCAGGATGGAGCGATTTCCGCGGAGCGCATCCGCGAACAGACCAGGTTCCTGGCGAGCGACCTCATGGAGGGCCGCGGTGTCGGCCAGCGGGGGGGCCAACTGGCCACCGAGTACCTTGCCAGCCAACTGGCCCTGGCCGGAGCCAAGCCGGCGGGCGATAACGGGACCTACTTCCAGAAAGTGCCGCTGGTGGGAATCGAAACGGCGCCCAGCGCCACGCTTACTGCCGTAGCGCGGGGCAAGAGCGTGGAGTTCCGCTGGCTGGACGATTTCGTCGCTCTGAGCCAGACGCAGCAGCCGGACACCCGCTTCGAGGGCGACGCCGTCTTCGTGGGTCACGGCATCACCGCGCCGGAATGGAAGTGGGACGATTTCAAGGGCGTCAATGTCACCGGCAAGGTCGTAGTGCTGTTCACGAGCGAGCCGGAATCGAAGGACCCGAAATTCTTCGACGGGCCGGCGCTGACCTATTACGGACGGTGGACCTACAAGTACGAGGAGGCGTTGCGCCGCGGCGCCCGGGGCGCGATCATCATCCACACGACTCCGACGGCGAGCTACGGCTGGGACGTGGTCCGCAATTCGTGGGGCGTGGAATCGCCGTTCGTGAAACTCGAGCCGCGCGGCAAGGCGCTCTCGCTCCAGGGCTGGATCTCGCGGGAGGCCGGCGACAAGCTTCTGGCGCTGGTGGGCAAGACCGTGGATGAACTGCTGGCGGCTTCCGAGAAGCGGGATTTCAAGCCGATCGACCTGGGGATCCGGATTCGCGCCAATCTGCCGGCGAAGGTTCGCGACCTGGACACCCGCAACGTGGCGGCGATCGTTCCAGGAAGCGATCCCAAACTGAAGGACGAGGCGGTGATTTTCAGCGCGCACTGGGACCATTTCGGAATCGGCGCGGCGATCGACGGCGACTCCATCTACAATGGCGCGATCGACAACGCCACCGGATGCGCCGTCCTGCTGGAACTGGCGCGCGCGTGGGCGGCGCTGCCGCAGAAGCCGCGGCGCTCGGCGCTGTTCCTGGCCGTGACCGCGGAAGAGGGCGGCTTGAGGGGCTCGGAGTATTACGGCGGACATCCGCTGATTCCGGCGGCGAAGACGGCTCTCGCCCTGAACTACGACGCGCTGTACCCTTGGGGCCAGGCGAAGGACGTGGTGATCACGGGCGCGGAGCGGACCAGCGTCTGGCCGCTGGCGCAGCAGATCGCCAAACGCGTCAACCTGGAGATTTCGCCCGACGCACAACCGGCGGCGGGCCACTACTTCCGCTCGGACCACTTCTCGTTCGCGCACGCCGGCATACCGGCTTTCACGATCGGGCGCGCTACCAGGTTTGCGGGCAAGCCTGAGGACTTCGGGGAAAAGGGCTACCAGGAGTACA
This sequence comes from Bryobacteraceae bacterium, assembly GCA_041485845.1. Lineage (GTDB taxonomy): Bacteria > Acidobacteriota > Terriglobia > Bryobacterales > Bryobacteraceae > OMOG01. The sequence continues at coordinate 2,973 of JBGPKH010000148.1, read as the reverse complement.
ACGGCAAGCGCTACCACCAGCCATCCGACGAATTTCAGGAGGACTGGGACTTCACCGCGCTGCGGCAGGCGGCCGAGTACGGCTTCCTTCTCGGCCGCGACGTCGCCAATCAGGACAGGCTGCCCGACTGGCGCACCGGGGACCAGTTCCACAGGTGAGCGGCGCTTGACGGCCGCCCAGCGCCCAAGCGCACCCAGCGCCGCCCGCGCCGCCCTCGCACCCGTCCGCGCACCCCGCGCCGCCCGCGCACCCCGCGCCGCCCGCGCACCCCGCGCACCCCGCGCCGCCCGCGCCGCCCCATTGCGTTTCCAGCCGAATTCGAGTAATCTCTAGATAGCCATAGAGATTAATCCCTATCGAGTAGCAGGTGATTATGTCCAGCACCCTCCAGGAAGGCCTTACGCAACGGGAAGAGCTTGAATTACAACATGATCGCACCGTCCGGGACGAGATCGAAATCTTCCGCCAAAAGGCCCAAGCTTTCCTCGCCGGCGAGATCCCCGAGGACGACTTCCGCCCCTTCCGCCTCAAGCACGGCATCTACGGCCAGCGCCAGCCGGGTGTCCAGATGGTCCGCTGCAAGATTCCCGGCGGCCTGGTGACCGCCCGACAAGTGGACCAGTTCGCCCGCATCGCCGACGAGTTCGGCGGCGGCAAGGGCCACCTCACCACCCGGCAGAACATTCAGTACCACTTCGTGCCCCTCACCCGCGTCCCCGACCTGATGCACCTTATGGCCGACGCCGGCCTGACCACTCGCGAAGCCTGCTACAACACCGTCCGCAACGTCACTACCTGCAACTGGGCCGGCATCGCGCAGGACGAAGTGTTCGACGTCCGCCCGTACGCCCAGAGAGTAGCCTACGCCTTCCTGCGCAAAGATCTCACCGCCAGCCTGCCGCGCAAGTTCAAAATCGCCTTCGACGGCTGCGCCGGCAAGGATTGCATCCAGGGCGCGATCAACGATATCGGCCTGCGCGCCGTGATCCGCGACGGCAAGCGCGGCTTCCGCACGCTGATCGGCGGCGGTCTCGGCCCGCTCCCCGTCGAAGCTCAACTGCTCGACGAGTTTGTCCCCGAGGAGCGCCTGCTCAACAAGTGCGAGGCGGTGGTCCGCGTCTTCAACCGCTACGGCAATCGCAAGAACAAGAATATGGCCCGCATGAAGTTCGTCATGCGCGAGCGCGGCCTCCCCTGGCTCAAGGAGCAGATCGAGAAGGAGTATCGGGACATACTGGAGAATGGCGGAATCGCCTGGCCGGAGATTGTTCCCGAAGGCTTCGGCGGATACCAGTCCAACCCGCAGCCCTTGGGCCACGGTGCGTTGCTGCCGGTCCGTGACTCGAAGCGCACGGGCGAGCCGGAATACGACGCCTGGCTCGAAACCAACGTCGTGGAACAGAGACAGACGGGCTACGCGGCGGTCATCGTTCGCGTCGATCAGGGCAACCTCACGAGCGGCCAGTTGCGCGCCGTCGCCCGCATCTCGACTTCTCACGGCGACGGCCTGGCGCGGGTCTCCATCGATCAGAACATCCTCCTCGCCTTCATTCCCCTCGGCCGCCTTCCGCAGGTGTATGCGGACCTGGCCGAAGTAAACCTCCACGCTTCGGGCGCCGGCCGTATCGAGGATGTCACCACCTGCCCGGGCGCCTATTCGTGCAACCTCGCGCTCACCAAATCCATGAACCTCGGCGCGGCGTTGCGGGACGTCGTTCGCAAATACGACGATCCGCAGGTGCGGCGACTCTCCATCAAAGTGAGCGGCTGCCCGAATGCCTGCGGCCAGCACTGGATCGCCGATTTCGGTTTCTACGGCAACGCGCGCAAGATCGACGGCAAGGAGATTCCGTACTACCAGATGCTTCTCGGCGGTGGCTACGACGACCAAGGCCTGATGCGCTTCGGCCTGGCCGTGCAGTCGATCCCCGCACGCCTTGCGCCGGCGGCCGTGGTCCGCGTCATCGAGCACTTCATCGCCAACCGCTCCCAGGGTGAAACCTTCCGGCAATACGTCATGCGCCAGAAGGTCGAGACCCTCCGCGAACTGACCAACGAGTTCGCCAAGCCCGCGGAGTTGTTCCCCGAGATCTACCAGGACTGGGGCGACGACGAGGCCTACTCGCTGCATCTCGGCCGGGGCGAATGCGCCGCCTGATAGGTGGGACAGGCCTCCTGGCCTGTTTTTGAAGGGCCTGCGACCCCGAGCGTGAATCTCAACGGCGTGGTTGTGGTCCATCCAACGTATCCTGACTGAAAGTGATCGTCCATAGCTCACCGTTTCGTTTGGATTACGATTTTCGGGCCGGAGCAGTTCCTGTTCCGAATCGGCGCGGTCATGCGGCCGCTCGGGAGCACCGTCTTCCAGCAGAGTCAGCTTCGCGCCGGAACGGACGAACTCCAGCGCCACGTTGTTGCACACCGGGTTCACATACGCGCCGATAAGCTCCGATTCTCGAATCGCCTTGCGCCGGATGGCCTGGAGCACGCGCAGAAACGTCTCCTGCCGGATATCTTCGATTACCTGCCGCGAGGGCTGCCGGCTCCGCAGCTTGATCTGGATCAGTTCGCTGAAATACTTCGCGAAATGCCGCTCGATCTACGGGTCTCCGGCCTTCAGGCGTTCGAGATACACCGCGTCGAAGCTGTAGAAGCCCATATGGTGGGGCAGGCCTCTTGGCCTTCAGCCCCCGCCCCGCCAGCCCGCCAATTCATGCGAATCCGCTTGCTCTTCTTTCTCTCGGTTCTCTCAGTCTTCCTCCGGGCAAATCTCCGCGCCTCCGCGCCTCTCCGGTGAAATCCAGCTTGCGGACCATGTCATATCCGCGCAACGCCTAAGCGCGCGCGCAAAAATAACTTGCCCGTTTCGCCCTGGGACACGCTGCCGCGCCCAGGACTGCGCTCCTCCGCTCGCTCCGCGTTCTCGAACCCGACTGCGAGTCGCGACCGCCAATTCACGCGAATCCGCTTGCT
>JBGPKH010000147.1:0-16016 GCA_041485845.1 Bryobacteraceae bacterium | reverse complement strand
CGTCCGAAAGACCTCGAAGTTCTCGCCGAATTGGAAAGCGTTTGGGAAGAGGGCGAGCCATAGTTCAGCGCTTTACTCCGGCGTACCAGTTCTGCACGACGAACAGGGGCGATCCGCTCGCCGTCTCGTTCGGTGTCACCACCAAAAACCGCTGGCTGTCGGGCGACACTACGTAGCGGTTCCTCCCGACTACCGCGAGCCGCGTTTCGAACAGCGCCTTCGGCACACCCGCATCGAAACGGGCGCCATCGGCTTTGACCTCGACCCCTATCATTTTGGTCCCTTCAACGTAGAACAACTCTTTTCCGTTGCGTCCCCATTGCGGGTCCGCGCCGCCGCCTGTCGAGATCTGCCACTTGCCGCCCGCGGGCGGGAAATTCTGCACGTAGACCTCCGGTCTGCCGGACTCCGTGGAACGATAAGCCATCCATTTCCCATCGGGTGAGACTTGGCCTTCCTGCGGCTGCCCTGGGCCGCCGATTGCGACGATCGGTTTCCGGTCGCCCGTCAGCGGCAGTGCCAGGATCTCGATCTTCCCAGGGCTCTGCTGGTTATAGATCAGATATTTTCCGTCGCGCGTCCAGTCCTCGACGTTCGACTGCAAGTCCGATCGCAGGAGCGTTTCCTCCTGGCCGGTGCCACTCGACGATTTGAGGAAGATCTCCCGTTCCCCCTTGCGCTTGGAGCTGAAGGCGATCTGCCGGCCGTCGGGCGACCACGTGGGGTTCAGGTTGTCCGATGGATCGAAGGTCAACCGGGAGCTGGTTCCGCGCACGAGATCGAACAGCCAGATGGTCCGGTTCCTGGTAACGGGGTCCCGCTTGCCGACTGCAAGCGTGCGGCCGTCCGGAGAAAGGGCGGGATTGGTGTAATCGCCGGGCTCTCCGACCTGTCCCTCGCGGGTGCCCTTCCGGTTGTACCAGGCCAGGACCATGGCCGAAGCGGAATCGCCCGTGCGATAAACCAGGCTCCCCGCGGCTGTAGAGTATGCCGATCCGTAAACCCCTCCCAGGCTGAACAGTTGGTCGGCGACCGGGAAAGCGTCCCCGGTGACCCGCCGGCGAGCGGCATCGAAGGGCTGCGCGGTCAGCACGTCGCCACGGGGATACAGCAGGAATCCGGGCGGGCTGTATTGGGCATTGGCCTCTTCGTTGAGGATGCGCACCTTGTCCGGTGAATCGAGCGCTCCGGCGTAGACGCCGCGCACTTCCGTAGAACCTGACGTGACGGTGAACAGAAAGTGCCTGCCGTCGGGCAGGAAGTGCGGCCACATGTGACCCGTCTCTCCCCTCGCCGTGTCGAGCTTCGTCAGGGGAGTGGCTGTGCCACCGGCTGCTGCGACCCGCATCAGAGGCCGGCCCCCTCCCACATGGAAGAGGATGGTTCCTTCTGCATTCCAAGTGCCGGCCACCCATGACTGGACATCGCACAGCGGAACGGGAGGCCCGCCGGCGAGGTCGATCTTCTTCAGCTTGCCGCTTTGAGAGAATGCCACATAGCGGCCGTCGGGAGACCAGAAGGGAATAGCGGCCTGATCGGTTCCGGTCAGCGGTTTCGGCGCCAGAAGGTCGAAGGAACGAACGAAAAGCGAGTCGGTCTCTCCAGTCGTTGCTAGAAACGCCAACTTCGTGCCGTCCGGCGAAAGAACACCAACATCGTAAAGCCCGAACCCGTATTTGTCTGGCGCACTCACGGTGAACCGTGTGATGTGCGCCTCAGGCGGTCCTTCCTGGAGATGGATGGCCAGCACGGCGGCCAGCGCCGTGGTCAGCACCGCGCAAACGATCCACGCGGTCTGCACGCGCCATCGGCGCCGTGCCGCGATGGCGGGCGCCGCAGCCACCTGCGAACCGCTCTCGGAGATCCAGCGAAGCTCGCCCGCCAGGTCGCGGGCGGTCTGCCAGCGGTCGTCGGGGTTCTTGGCGAGGCACTTGCGGATTACGCGGTCGAGCGCGGGAGGCGCCATGGGCTGGGCGGCGCCTATGGAAGGCGGCTCCGCGGTCATGATCGCGGAAATGAGAGTGGCCTGGCTCTTCCCCTCGAAGGCCTTGCGTCCGGTCACCATCTCGTAGAGCACGCAGCCGAACGCGAAGATGTCCGAGCGCTGGTCGGCCTCGTTGCCTTCCAGTTGCTCGGGCGGCATGTACTGGAAGGTGCCGACGACGCTGCCTTCGGTGGTGAGGCTCTGCACTACGGTCGGCAGCGAGGTCAGCGTGCCCGCCGCCTGCGCCTCGGAGACTTTGGCCAGGCCGAAATCGAGCAGTTTGACATTCGTGCTGCCCTTGCCCCCGGCGAGCATGACGTTGCCGGGCTTGAGGTCGCGGTGAACGATTCCCTGGCGGTGCGCCTGGTCCAGCGCATCGCCGATCTGGATCGCGATGCGCCACACGTCGGGCATGGGAAGCGGCCCGCGGGCGATGCGGTCGGCCAGAGTCTCGCCTTCCACGTACTCCATGACGAGGTACGGCTGGCCGTTCTCCGTGCCCACGTCGTGCAGCGTGCAGATGTTGGGATGATTCAGCGTGGAGACAGTCCGCGCCTCGCGCTCGAAGCGTTGCAACACTTCGGGTCGGCCGGTAATGCTCCGGGCGAGCACCTTGATCGCGACGGTGCGGTCGAGGCGCGTATCGCGGGCCTTGTAGACTTCGCCCATTCCGCCGGCGCCAATGGCGGAGAGGATCTCGTAAGGTCCGAGCCGGGTTCCAGGATTCATGCTGGTGTCCAGTTGATTATACCCGTGAGGCCACGACGCGCACGTCCTCCAACAGAATTTCCATGTCGCGTTCGGTGGTGCGGTAGTTGAGGACGCAGCCGCGCAGGGCGAATTGGCCGCGGACTTTGGCGTTCGACAGGTAGCTGCTGCCGCCGCGCTGCAGCTCGAGCAATATGCGCTCGTTGAGCGCGTTGAGATCGCCGGCGAAGTTCTTGGGGGCGTAGCGGAAGCAGAAGATCGAAAGCTCCACCGGCGCCAGCATCTCGAAATCTTCGCTGGCGTTCACCAGTTGCTCCAGGCGCCGGGCGCAGGCGATGTTGCTTTCGATTGCCTCTGCCAGGCGTGCGGCGCCGGCGTACTTGATCAGCAGCCAGAGATCGAAGGCGCGAAAGGGCCGTGAGAGCTCGGGACCGTAGTCCCAAAATGCGAAGGCTTCGTCGCGCTCGAGGCCGATCATGCGGGTATACTCCGCGTCGTGACTAAACGCCGCGCGCGCCGCGGCCGGGTCCTTGTAGAGCACGCAGCCGATTCCCACGGGCAGGTACAGCCACTTGTGCGGATCGAGCGCGATGGAATCGGCTTCGGCGATGTGCGAGAAGAGATGGCGCGCGGAGGGGGCGAGCACGGCGAAGCCGCCGTACGCCGCATCCACGTGCAGCCACAGGTTACGGCGGCGGGCGAAATCGGCCACATCGCCGATGGGGTCAAAGGCGCCCGTGGCGGTGGTTCCGGCGTTGGCCACTACACAGAACGGCAGATGGCCGGCGGCGAGATCCTGCTCGACGAGCCGTTCCAGGTCGGCCAGGTCGATTTGCTGGCGCTCGTTGGTCCGGACGTCGCGGACGTTTCGCTCGCCGATTCCCAGCATCCCGGCCGCTTTGCGGATGGAGAAATGGCCCTCCCCGGAAACATACACGCACATCCGCTTGCCCGCCGCGGCGACCCCTTCCTGCACCACGTTGGCGGGCGCTTTGGCGCTTCGGGCCGCGGCCAGGGCGGCGAAGTTGGCCATGGAGCCACCGCTGGTGAAGAGGCCCGCGGCTTCCGCCGGGTAGCCCAGCATCTCCTTCAACCACTGGATGGTCAGGTGCTCGATCTCGGTCCCGGAGGGCGCCGAACGCCAGCAAGTGACGTTGACGTTGAGCGCGGCGGCGAGCATGCTGCCGACCGCGGTCACCGGCGTCCCGGGCGAGGAGATGTAGCCGAAGAAGCGCGGATGGGCGCTGTGCCGGCTGAAGCGGGAGATCACGCTGTCGACGGTATCGAGGAGCGTTTCGAAATCCGTGCCGCCCTGGGGCAGGGGCTCGCCGATGATCTCGCGGATGGCCGCCGAGGTGGTAGGAACCAGAACCGGACGTCCGGCGAGTGACTCGTAGTAGCCTGCTACGCGCTCCAGGGCAGCGCGGCCCAGGGAGCGGATTTCATCGGGAGTATTTGCCGGCACAGCAAAATCATATACACGTTTCAGGGGTTCTGTCAGTTCTTATGTATAGAAAGGAAATGAGCTCCCTGACCTTCCTCGCCGAAGTGCAACCGCTGGACGGACCGGAAGACCGCTCCAGCGAGATCGCCGCCGCCAAGGCCGGCGATCTGGCGGCGTTCGAGCAGCTCATGCGGCGGCACGAGCGTTTGGTCCTGGTGACCGCCCTGCGCCTGTTGGGGAGCCTGGCGGACGCACAGGACGCCTCCCAGGAGGTCTTCCTGAAGTTGTACCGCAACCTGGCGAAGGTGGAGTCGGCGGGGAATATCTCGGGCTGGCTGTACCGCGTGACGGTCAACGCCTGCCACGATCTGCGGCGGAAGTGGCCCGGTACGTCGGTTCCCATGGAAGACGCAGGGGAGCTGGCGTCCGGGGAGGCCGACCCGCAGCAGCAGACCGCCGAGCTGGAGCGGCGCCGCGTGCTGCAAATGAGCTTGCGGATGCTGTCTGAGAAAGAGCGCGCGGCACTGGTGCTGCGCGATCTGGAAGGGCTTACCACCGAAGAGGTGGCGCGGGTGCTGGGATCGTCGGAGGCCACGGTGCGCTCGCAGATCTCCAAGGCGCGGGTCAAGGTGAAGGGGTTTGTGGAGCGCTACTTCCGGAGGCACGTATGAATTGCAGGGATTGGGAAGAACGGCTGGCGCTGTACGCCGGGGGCGACCTGCCGGCGGCCCAGGCGGCCGAAGTGGAAAGCCATCTGGCCGAATGCGCCGGATGCCAGTTGTTTGCGAGCGGTTTGAAGGAAGGCCTGGTGTTGCTCCAGGAGGCCCACCAGGAGGCGCCGGCGGCGGCGGCATTCACTGCGGTCCGGTCGCGGGTCCTGGTGCAACTGGAGCGCGAACGCCGGTCGTTCTGGCGGCGGGCGTGGGTGTATGGATTCGCCATGGTGGCGGCGGCGCTGCTGGTGGCCGTCGCAGTGCGTCCGGCGCGGTGGATGACGCCGCAGCCGCCAGAAGTTGCGGTGATACACCCTCCGGTCCCGCCGGCGCTGCCCGGTCCGACGCACCAACAACCCCGGCGCGCTCGGCACCGGTCACGTCCCAACGTGGCGCCGAGTGAGCCGGTACTGGTCCGGTTGGTTACCGACAACCCGGATTTAGTCATTTATTGGATTTCCGAGAGAAGAGGAGACTATTGAAATGAAACGACTTTTACTGGCGCTGGCCCTGGTGGCGGCGCCCCTGCCTGCGCAGCCGACGCAGGACCCCAACGAGCGTATTCAGAAGCTGGTCACCGTGAAGTACGCGGACCCGCAGGCTATAGCCAACCTGCTGCGCGATTTTGGGGTGGACATCAAAACGGATAACCGCATGAAGGTGCTGGCCATCAGCGGAAACCGCAATCGCGTGACCACCGCCGAGGATGCCGTCAAACAGCTCGATGTCCCGGCGGCAGCTCAAAAGGACATTGAGTTGACGGTTTATTTCGTGGTGGCCAGCGATCAGCCCAACCTGGCGGGGAACCCTATTCCGGCAGATCTGCAAAGTACGGTGGCGACGCTGAAGAGCACTTTCCCGTTCAAGAATTACCTTTTGATGGACGCGCTCTCGTTGAGGTCAAGATCGGGTGTAGGAGCCGACACCAGCGGACAAATCAGTGGCGGGCGTCTGACCGTATTTCGAGTTCGTTCCGCCAGCCTGGAGTCGGATGGATCGATGATTCGGTTGGACGGCCTTCACGCGGGATTGAGAATTCCGGTCAGCGGAGGCGCCGGCAAGCCCAACACCTACATCGACACCGGAATCTCCACGGATGTGGTGACCGCCAAGGAAGGGCAGAAGCTGGTCGTCGGGCGGAGCAGCATGGAAGGGCCCGAGAAGGCGATGTTCCTGATCTTGATCGCGAAGGTCGTGAGCTGAACGTAGGACAGACGATCGGTTATTGTCGTCTGTCACCCGCCGGCGCTACTTGATGCGCTCGTCTTTTTCGATCTTCCCGTCGCGAATGTGGATGATGCGGTGGGCGTGCATGGCGATATCGTGCTCGTGGGTGACGAGAATGATGGTGTTGCCCTGCTGGTAGAGGCGCTCGAACAGCGCCATGATTTCATTGCCGGTGGCGGTATCCAGGTTGCCCGTGGGCTCGTCGGCCAGTAGGATAGAAGGATTGTTCACCAAGGCCCGCGCCACCGCCACACGCTGGCGCTGTCCGCCGGATAACTCATTCGGTTTGTGGTACATGCGCGCTTCGAGATCGACCGCCCGCATGGCCATCTTGGCCATCTCGATGCGCTTGTCCGACGCCATCCCCGAATAAATCAAGGGCAGTTCGACGTTGTGCAGCGAGGTGGCCCGCGGAAGCAGGTTGAAGGTCTGGAAAACGAAGCCGATTTCCTTGTTCCGGATGCGCGCCAACTCGTCGTCGGTCATCTCGCTGACCTGGTTTCCGTTGATGTAGTACTGCCCGCTGGTGGGGGTATCGAGACAGCCGATCAGGTTCATGAGCGTGGACTTGCCCGATCCCGAAGGGCCCATGATGGCGCAGTACTCGCCGCGCTTGATTTCGATATCCACGCCGGAAACGGCATTGATCTCCTGGTCGCCCATGATGTAGGTCTTCCAGAGATTGTAGGTGCGGATGACGATGCCGTCCCGCTTGAGTTGTTCTCCGCGCTGAATGAGTTCCTTTTCTGCAACCGCTGCCATCGGATGATTCTCGTTTCTATTAGGTCTTTTGCTGTCCCGGAGCCTTATTATCCACTTTAACCGTAGTTTCGTTCTTGATAGTGCGGATCACCTGGTAGGTTCCCGTCACTATCTGGTCGCCGTCCTTGAGACCGCCAACTACTTCGATGTCGGTCGCTCCGGTGATACCGGTCTCCACTTTCTGGAACACGGCCTTTTCCGCACTGACCACGAATACGCCGGTAATCTCTTCTTTCTTCGCCTTTTCCGCGGCCGGATCGAGCTTGGTGGCCGCCTGCGTGGCCGTGCCGGTCCCTGCGGGTTTCGCCTCCAGATCGCCCTTCTGGCGAACCGTCAGCGCTTGAATCGGTATAGTAAGGACGTTCTGACGGGTGGCTGTGGTTATCTTCGCGGTGCAAGAAAGTCCGGGACGGACCTCCTCCGGCGGACTATCCATGGCGACTACGACCTTGAAATCCTTGGCTTCCTGGCTGGAAATGGCGCTTTGGTTGGCAGCTACGCCCGAGGAGCGCAGGATCGCCGTGTTGCCGATTTCGGTCACATGGCCCTTGAAGGTCTTGTTGGGAATGGCGTCGATGGTGATATCCACCGGCTGGCTGAGCTTGATATTGACGATATCGGTCTCATCCACCTTGACTTCGGCGGTGATCAGCGACATGTCGGCAATGGTCATGATCAGAGTGCCGGTCTGGTTCTGGAGACCGGGCACGACCGATTCGCCGACCCGGACGGGGAGGTTGGTCACCACACCATCCAGAGGGGCGAAGGAACTGTGCTTGTGCAGGATGTCGCTCACGCGAACCAGCCCGGCGCGAGCCTGCGCGATGTGCTTCTGGGAAGACTGGAGTTGCGCGGCATACTGCTCGCGCTGGGCGCGCGCCTGGACGAGGCGGGCTTCCGATTCCCGGACCGTCGCCTGCTGCGCCTCGTAGGTGAATCTCCGTAGATCGTAGTCCTGTTTGGCCAGCAACTTCTCGTTATAGAGCGTTTCGGCGCGGTCGAGATCGGATTTCATGCGCGCCAGGTCGGCTTTGTCTTTTTCGATGGCCGCCTTCATGGTGTTGAGGTTTTCATCGGCCGCCTTCACCCCGGCTTCGGAAGCGCCGGAATCGGCTTCTGCCGAGGCCAGGCCGGCCTCCGACGACCGGACATCGGCCGCCGGCTGGACATCCTCCAGCCTGGCCAGCAACTGGCCACGGCGGACGTGATCGCCTTCCTTGACCGGGAGATCCGTAATGATGCCGCCGGCGTTAGCGCCGATATTGATGTAATTCTTGGGTTTGATTTCGCCGGAGGCGGTCACGACGCTGGCCAGGTCGCCGCGGACGACCTTGCCGGTCTGCACGGATACCACACCGCGCTTGCTGTAGGCCGTGCTGGCATACACGCCGATACCGGCCACCACCACCGCCGTTACGGTAATGATAACTTTCCACTTAGTCTTCACGACGCAAAATCTCCCCTTTTTCGATTCACTTGTAATAGACGCCGAAGGCTGGCCGGGAGTTCAGTGTTTATTTTACACCCGGAAGTCCGTTGACCGTGGACACACCTCTACTGAAGACGGTTGGATAGGGCCTGAATTAGCAGTTTCGACCGCCCCGCTTCCTTCGGTCGCGGTCTTTTCTAACGGCATCCATCATTGCAACCACGTTACGGATTCCGGCGGGGTGGTTTCGCACTGATTGGTCTCGATGACGCCGCCCGAAAGTTGCGCACAGGCATTCGTGATGGCGGTTCGCTGCGCCTCCTGGCGGTTTGCAGCGGAGGCGGTCCGGCAGTCGCGTTGGCCTTTGAATACCATGCACACCTGACAGCGGGCGCGGCCGCCGCGAAAGCTGGAGATCACGATGTACCCGAGCACCAGCGCGACAAAGAGGATGGCCAGACAAACCGTTTTCTTCACGCGAAGAAGTTCCCCATCTGCCGGAATTTGGCGTAACGGTGCCGGACCAACTCCTCGTCGTTGAGAACTGCCAGCTTGTCGAGGGCGCAGCGCAGATGTTGCCGCAGAAATTCCGCGGCTGCCGCGACGTCCTCATGCGCCCCCCCGCCCGGCTCGGGCACAATATCATCGATCAGTCCAAGGCCCTTCAAGTCTTCGGCGGTGAGCTTCAAGGCGGCGGCCGCCTGCTCGGCCTTGGCGGAATCGCGATAGATAATCGCGGCGCAGCTTTCGGGCGAGATGACCGAGTACACGGCGTTCTCCAGCATCAGCACGATATTCCCCACGCCCAGCGCCAGAGCTCCTCCGCTACCGCCCTCCCCGATGCACGCCACTACCACGGGAATCGGAAGGCGCGCCATTTCGCGTAGGTTCCGCGCGATGGCTTCGGCTTCGCCGCGCTCCTCAGCGTCGATGCCGGGGTAGGCGCCTGGGGTATCGAGCAGGGTGATGAGCGGGCGCCGGAACTTGCCGGCCATCTGCATCGCGCGCAGGGCCTTGCGGTACCCTTCGGGCTTGGGCATGCCGAAATTCCGGAACAGCTTCTGCTTGGTATCCCTTCCCTTCTGCTCGGCCACCAGCATGACCGGGCGTCCCTCGAATTGCCCCAGCCCGGCGACGATGGCCGGGTCGTCGCCAAACAGACGGTCGCCGTGAATCTCCTGAAAGTCGGTCACCAGGCGCTCGATGTAATCGAGGGAGTGGGGGCGTTTGGCGTGGCGCGCCAGCAGAACCCGGCGCCAGGCGGGATGCTGGCTCTCGGGCGCCCGGGGCGGTTCCGGGTTTTGGTCTGGATCCACCATCACATCTTAACAGGGGGGGCGGCGGGTTAACGGGGGGGGCGGCGGGGCGGCGGGGAGGTTTTTCCGGAGACGCCCGCACCGCCGTTTTGTGCGCGGACGCACGGACAGAAGGTTCAATTCAGAACCTACGCGCTGGCAGCCGTAACTGAGGATCTCTCGCCAAGACGCCAAGGTCCGCCAAGATCGCCAAGGTGGAACCGGAGGCGCGGTTCCGCTGCCCTGCCTCTATGGCGGATGGTTTGAGCGCACTTTACCAGGATCTGCTCACGGGCAGCTACGACTGGGTGGATCGAATCGTTCTGAATGCCTACTTCCGTCCCGGGCACAATGCCGGCGGGTTGCGGATCTGGTGGCAGAATCTGACCGGCTCCGTGGATACCTTGGACGCCTGGTTCTGGAGACCGCCCAGGAATGCGCGTCACCCATGCCGCTGGCCAGCCTGATTCGCGACCATTTGCTGTCGGCGGTCGCGCAGGGCCAGGCGGAGCTCGACTGGTCGAGCCTGGCCCGCATTGCCGCGCGCAACGCGGGATTGTAGCGCGGAATGCTCAGGTGTGCTGAAATCACAATCCGCTCAGGACTACCGCGCCGTCTGCAACTGCGGCAGGAAGTTGCGGATCGCCCATAACTCATGCTTCCGCAGCGCGCTGGTAAACAGGATGTGGCGCCCGTCTGGCGAAACCGATGGATTTGAGATCGTTGGCATGGTGACGCCCAGCGCCCGCAGCTCGCCTCCTTCGACGGAGGAATGCCAACAATTGACACGCACCGGGCAAGTTTTTCCCGTCGAGGTACCCGACTGCGATCAAGTAGCGGCCATCTTTCGTCCAACTCGCGCCAAAGAAGCCCGGCCTGGTCGAACTGCTTCCACTTCCACGATGGATTTCCGTTACCGCGCCTCCGTTGACCGGCGCCGTCAGCAATGCGCGTTGCTCGGCGGAGACAGGATCGAGGAAAGCTAGACGGTTGCCGTCCGGAGAGAGCGTCAAGCTGGTAAACCCGAGGCTGGGTGAATCCGCCCGCCGGTACAACTCCGTCTCCTGGCCAGTATCGAGATCCCTCCGCATCAGGCGTAGCTTTGCCTCCGGAGAGGACCCGCCGTAAATCGAGTAAAACAACGTCTTCCCATCGCGCGACAGTTCGGCCTGCGACCAGATGGAGCCCGCGGCTGGCCCTTCGAAGATGGTCTGCGACTCCCCGGTCTCGACATCGATCTGCCGGAATCTCTTTCCGCCACTCGTCCAAACTTCGAGGAGCACGGACCGGCTGTCCGGGTACCAGCGAATGCCCCGAAAGGCTTGGTGACATAGTCGTCGGCGCCGGCATCGAGCCCCACTACCTTCTCGGCTTCCTGCGCCGGCGCGGTCAGCATCACGATGGGCGTCCGGACGCCGGCCCGCCGTAGCGCGGCGCATGGTGTGTGCTTGTATTTGAGCACTTCCCGATGAGCGGCCGGACAAGCTTGTGTCAAGAGCCGGTTAAGGCTGGCGCAGCCGGAACACCTTCCCGCAAGAGATGGGATTTGCCATGAAGAAGCCAAAGTGAAGTGGCCGGGCTGAAAACCGGCTGCGGGCAGGATTGCCCGCCCACATCTCCCGGGGGGCGCACGTCGCCGCGTCTACATCAGCCGGCAAGACGGCCACGCTTCGACGGCCTGAAACTCCGCCGCGGGCCCATCGTTTGCCGGGTCGTGCCGGAGCAGTCCCACCAGCCGCGACGCCACTTCGCGAGAGCACACGAACTCGGCCTCCGAGAGAGGCGGGAGAGGCCGGCGCACGCGCCACGATGGCTGAAGCTGGACCGGTTCCCAGTCCTCCGAAATCCAGTGCCCGTGTACCCGGACCAACTCGATCACGTCTTCGTATCCCCGCAAAGCCACCCGCATGGTGCTCTCGGTTCTGGAAAGGGCGACGCCTTCAATGGTTTTGCCGTTCGCGTATTGGATGATCATTCGACTTACCGTCCGCAACACCATCGTGCCGCAACCAGCCGTCGAAATAAAAGCCTCCCACGTACCATTATCTGTACCAGAAGGTCCAGAATACCTCTTCGGTTAGTAGAACGTTAACGGCCGTTACCCGTTAGCTTTGCTTTGGTGGTATGCGAGTCGCTCCGACCTTGCGAATCAGCTTGAACTGCGAGCCCGCCAGTTCGTAAAAATAGGACGCGCAGTTCTTCTCTTCCGGACATCCGCGCACGATCAACAGCCGGCTGCCTTTCTGAAAATCGAGCGGCTCGAAGCGGTCGTCGTTGGAGGCAAGCTTGCCTTCATACTCGAGCAACTCCCAGGAGAGCACCTGGAACGGCCCACGGTAGATTCGGCCATCCACCGCATCGATCAGCGCCATCTGCACACATCCCGCGCCACATCCCCACTCCGCAATCGTGTAGTGGCCGGCGAAATTCGGCCCCTCCGCCGCGCCCTCCCGGATTCTGTTGCGGAACATCCGGTCGTCCGGCGTTCTCAGTATCGGCCGCGCGGGCTGACCCGAGAAGACTTGCGTGACACGCAATTGATCGAATGCCGGGAAGGCTTCTGGTTGTGCGCCGAGGCGCCAACCCAGCGACAGGAGCAACGCCCACGTCCGCGCCATAACCCTCTTACCTCGCCGAAAAGCGATAGACCGTAGTGGTGCGGTACGTGGCGCCGGGCTTCAGCTCCGTCGTAGGGAAGCCGGGCTTGTTGGGCGAATCGGGATAGTGCTGGGTCTCCATGCAGAACGCGCTGCGGAACGGATAGACCTTGCCGCCCTTGCCGTGGATCGTCCCATCCAGGAAGTTGCCCGTGTAGAACTGTAACCCCGGTTCCGTGGTCCACACTTCCATCACGCGGCCGGTCTTCGGTTCGTAGACCTCGGCTGCTTTGGTCAGCCCGCCGTTGCCCTTGTTGAGCACCCAATTGTGGTCGTAGCCTTTGCCGAATTGCAGTTGCTCGTCGTTCTGTCCGATGCGCGCGCCGATGGCGGTTGCGGTCGTGAAATCGAACGGAGTGCCCTTCACCGGGCGGAGCTCGCCGGCCGGAATCAGCCCCTTGTCCACCGGCGTAAAGCGGTCCGCGTTGATCGTCACCTGGTGCTGGAGGTTGTCGCCTTCGCCCTGGCCGGCAAGGTTGAAGTAGGAATGGTTCGTCAGGTTCACCACAGTGTCTTTGTTGGTGGTAGCGGTGTATTCGATCTTGAGCTCGTTCTTGCCGGTCAACGTGTAGATGACTTTCGCCGACAGCGCTCCCGGGAAGCCCTCCTCGCCATCCTTGCTGGTGTAGGTCATCTCCAGCTCCGGACCATCGGCGCCGCTCACCTGCCCGGCCTTCCACACACGCTTGTCGAAACCTTGCGCGCCGCCGTGCAGCGTATTGTCGCCGTCGTTCTTGGGCAGGGTGTAGGTCTTGCCGCCGAGCTGGAACTTCGCGCCGCCGATTCGATTGCCATAGCGTCCGATGATGGCGCCGAAGAACGGCACTCCCTTGAGGTAGCCCGCCAGGTCGTCCATCCCGAGCACCACGTCCGCGTACTTTCCGCCGCGGTCCGGGGCCGTCAGCGATACCACGATTCCACCGTACGTGACGATCCCCGCTTGCATTCCGTTCGCATTCGAGAGCGTGTACAGCTCGATCGGAGCGCCGTCCGGCATCTTTCCGAATGCCTGTTGCTTCACGTTGGAGTTTCCTTTCTTGGCGGGAGTCTGGGCGAGGCAGACGAGGGTAACGGCGCACGTCAGAACGCCGGTAATCCGGCGGAGAGATCTCATACCAATATGGTAAGCGATTTGGGTGGGACAGGCCTCCCGGCCTGTCTACGCCGGTCCTACGCCCGGCTGCTACTAACGCCGGCGGCGGTGCCATTCGCCTCCGCCCAGTCCGCCGGCGTCGACGATCACCGCCACGATCAGGATCAGCAGATTCACGCCGTCGAGCGGCCGGTGGGAATTCACCAGCCACGCATACGTAATGGTGGTCAGCGGCAGAAAGAAGAAACCGAGCAAGGGCACGATCAGTCCGTGATAGGCGCGGTCGAGGTAGTTCGAGAACAGCGCCATCAGCACCAGGACCAGCCGCGGAAAGGCGAGGACAACGATCACCGCGAGGCAGGGCATGCTCGTATGATCGCAGAAGTCCCGCTGCCCAAGATTCTGTCCGAAGCGGCCTCCCTTGATCCAGGCCGCGCTCCCAACCTGTCACGGCCGCACGCCAAAGAAACCCCTCGGCTACACTCTGCTCGGCTCTCTCTGCCCGCGAACCGCGCAAACGATCCCAAAAGCCCCCAAGTCCCACCGGCCCCTTGGTGGATCCTCGGCGCCTCGGCGTCTCGGCGGTGAGATCTTGGGGTCCCGGGAGTGGTCTTGCTAGAAGGTAGATTGAGGAATCCAGCCCTGAGTTTTGCAAAGGGCTCGTCCCTTGGGCCACTATGAAGAAGATGGCAACCCCAACTCTATCGGTATTCCGTAATGAACCATACGCCGATTTCTCGGTCCCGGCGAACCGGCAGGCCATGGAACAGGCCCTGCAAAAGGTGCGCTCCGAATTCGGCTGCGAGTACCAACTGCGCATTTCGGGCGAGTCCATCGCTACCGGAGACAAACTCGTCTCGGTGAACCCTTCGAATCCTCGAGAGGTGGTGGGCATCCACCACAAGGCCACGCCCGAACTGGCGAACCGCGCGGTCGAAAGCGCCTATGCCGCCTTTTCGCCGTGGAGCCGGACTCCCGCCGGGGAGCGGGTGCGCCTGCTGCTGGAGGCCTCCCGCATCCTGCGCGCGCGCAAGCCGGAGTTCGATGCCTGGCTGGTCTACGAAGCCGGCAAGACCTGGGTCGAGGCGGAAGCCGACGTCTGCGAAGCCATCGACTTCTGCGAATACTACGCGCGCGAAATGGTGCGCCTCTCCGCGCCGCAGCCGGTGGTCCAAGTGCCCGGCGAGGTCGACGAGATGATTTACATTCCGCTCGGCGTTGGGGTGGTGATTCCGCCCTGGAACTTCCCGCTGGCCATCCTGGTGGGCATGGCTGCGGCCACGCTCGTGACCGGCAACACCGCCGTCATCAAACCTTCGAGCGAGACTCCTACGGTCGCCGCCAGGTTTGCCGAAGTGCTGCTCCAGGCCGGCTTCCCCGAGTCCTCGTTCACACTCCTTACTGGCAGCGGGTCGGTGGTGGGCGACGTGCTGGTGCAACATCCCAAGACCCGGTTCATCGCGTTCACCGGTTCGCGCGATGTGGGTCTGCGCATCAACGAGCTGGCCGCCAAACATCAGCCGGGCCAGATCTGGATCAAGCGCGTGATTGCGGAGATGGGCGGCAAGGACGCCATCGTGGTGGACGGCAACGCCGATGTCGATAAGGCCGTCGATGGCGTGCTGGCCTCGGCCTTCGGCTACCAGGGCCAAAAGTGCTCCGCCTGCTCGCGCGCCATCGTGGACGCCAAGGTGTACCACCAGTTCGTGGAAAAGCTGGCGGCCAAGGCGAAGAAACTCAAGGTCGGCCCGTCCGACGACCCCGCGAATTACATGGGCCCGGTGATCAGCGCGGGCGCGCGCAAGACCATTCTGCAATACATCGAGACCGGCAGGCGGGAGGGCCGTCTGGTGGCGGGCGGAGAGGTTCCTTCCGAAGGGGGATACTTCATCCCGCCGACGATCATCGTGGACGTCCAGCCCGGCGCCAGGATTTTTCAGGAAGAGATATTCGGACCCGTGCTGGCGGTCGCCAAGGCGCGTGATTTCGAGCACGCTTTGGCCATGGCCAACGACTCGCAATATGGCTTGACGGGCGCGGTCTTCTCCAACGATCCCGAACATCTGCGGCAGGCCAAGGAGAGCTTCCACGTCGGCAACCTCTACTTCAACCGGAAGTGCACGGGAGCAATGGTGGGCGCACACCCGTTTGGCGGTTTCAACATGTCGGGGACGGATTCGAAGGCTGGTGGTCCGGACTACCTGCTGCTCTTTCTACAGGCGAAGTCGGTGGCGGCGAAAGTCGGGTGAGGGCGCGGAACTAGCTGCGGCGAGCTACCGTAACCTCGGCGCTTACTGTGACGCCTTGTCCGGGGAGTGACCCATCCAGCCAACCTACGACGTCTGGCGATCAGGCGAGCCGTGGGTACGTCATTGGCAGTTGCCTGCTGCCTCTTCCTCGGATCGGTTGCGGATGCCCGGGACGATTACGCCGCGGTGACGGACTCCGCGTTGCTCGCCCCAGTGATTCTCGCGCCTGCCCCAGTGCTTCCCGCGCCCGCTCCAGTGCTTCCCGCGCCCGACCCAGTGCTTCCCGCGCCCGACCCGGCGCTTGCCGCGCCCGCCCCGGTGCTTCCCGCGTCCGCCACGGCGCTTCCCGCGCCCGACCCAGTGCTTCCCGCGCCCGACCCAGTGCTTCCCGCGCCCACTCCGATCAGTCCCGCCCCGTTGCTCGGTCCTGCCCGGTTGAATGAGCCACGGATTTT
>JBGPKH010000146.1:0-16024 GCA_041485845.1 Bryobacteraceae bacterium | reverse complement strand
GGCCGAAGAGAAGCGCTGCCAACTTGATCGCCTGTACCAATGCATCTGCGACAACCTGGACGCGCTCCTACGAGCCGTCGGACTCAAGGCCGCCGCTTAATCTCACGCAACGAGAACAAAATTCTCGTGGGGGCCCCTATAGCGGGAACTAACCCCCAGACCCCGCTCGTAGTCCTCGTAGGCCTGAAGGAACTCCTCGGTCAGCTTTCGGAGAATCTCACCCCAACCCGAGCCGCCACCTCCACACCCGAGCCGCCGCCCTCCGAAAGTTTCGGTGCCCACCCGGCCCCGAACCCCCGGACCCCGGCCCCTGCCATAACTGCAATCAACTGGGCAGAATTCTGGACGGGTGCGACTTCCAGCCACACCCCGACCGGCTCGCCCGATCACCCCGCGAGTTGGAATTCTCGACACCACGGTCGGTTTTCCCGACACCGCGCCTAACGTCCTGATTCCATGCCGATCCATGGCAATTCTCGACAGTCAGCCGTTGAGAATTCCATCACCGCCGGGCTGCAGCAAAATTCCACACCCCCTATCTGCTTGAAATCACAACAGATAAAGAGGCATAAAACACCGCCTCGTGGCACCAGCCGTGCCCTTGCAGAAAGCGGAGAAAGGATGGCAAGCTCATGACGGTATTACTGGTTCTCGCGTTCTTCCTGGTTTTCATCGTTCTGGATTATTTCCTGAATCGGCGCAAGGTGCTCCACACCGTGATGGTGGAAGCGCCGCAAACGATCCCGGCCCCGTTCGGCGGAGACTATGTCGATGGTTTTCAGGTTCCCGAAAACATCGCCTATCACCCCGGCCATAGCTGGCTGCTGCGCGAGCGGAAAAACCTCGTGCGCGTCGGCGCCGACGAGTTTGCGGTGGCCCTTTTAGGCAAGATCGAAAAAATCGAACTGCCCATGCCCGGCCAGTGGATCAGGCAGGGACAGAAAGTCCTGTCCTTCTACCGCGACGGAGTCAAGACCGAAATGGTCTCGCCCACCGAAGGCGAGGTCATGGAAATCAACAGTGAAGCCGCCGGCAATCCCGAAGTGCTGCGGAAAGACCCCTACGGCAAAGGTTGGCTGCTCGCCGTGCATGTCCCGGATGAGGAAAGCACCAGCCGCAACCTCGTGCCTAAAGGTCTGGTTCGCGAGTGGATGCGCGATGCCGTTACGCGGCTCTATTCCCGCCAACCTGCTTTGGCTGGAGCAGTTGCAGCCGACGGCGGACGCCCCGCCGAGGACCTGCTGGCCGGCCTGCCGGACGCCAACTGGCGGGAGACCACGGGCGAGTTCTTCCTGACCGCGTGACTCCGGTCCGGAATCTGTAAAGTTTTGCTACACATTGACTGCGAATTCTGCTAAAAAGGGAGTTGAGGGTCTTATTATATGTCGAGAGCCATCTTATACGACAGCACCCTCTGCATCGGGTGTAAGGCCTGCGAAGGAGCCTGCGCCGAGCGTTGGGGTCTGCCCTACGACGACAAAATAGCGGCGGAAGAGAAGATCTCCGCGCACAAGCTCACCGCCATCGAGACGCACGGGGACAGGTTCGGCCGCAGGCTGTGCATGAACTGCATCCAGCCGGCGTGCGCTTCCGTCTGCCCCGTGGGCGCGTTGCAGAAAACCGCCCTTGGCCCGGTGACCTACGACGCCGAGAAATGCATGGGCTGCCGTTATTGCATGCAGGCATGCCCGTTCCAGGCGCCGGCGTACGAGTGGTCGAAGCGCCTTCCCCGGGTGCGGAAGTGCGACATGTGCTACCAGCGGCAGAGCCAGGGCAAGGTGACCGCGTGTACCGAGGCTTGTCCCGTGGGCGCCACGCTGAACGGCGACCGCGACGCCCTGGTGACCGAGGCGCGCAAGCGCATCGCCGAAAAGCCCGACCAGTATTTCGGGAAGATCTACGGCCTCACGGAAGTGGGCGGCACGTCGGTGCTGTACCTGTCGGCGGTGCCATTCGAGCAGATTGGGCTGCGCACCAACGTGTCGCAGGAACCGTTGCCCGAGACCACCTGGCGCGTGCTGGAGCTGGTGCCGGACGTGGTCTCCACCGGTTCGGTCCTGTTGGGCGGCATCTGGTGGATCACCAACCGCCGCGCCGAAGTCGAGCGTAAGGAGGGCAAGCGGTGATGCCGCGCAAATTCCCTAAGATTACGGTCTGGCGCGCGATCTTCGCGGCCGTCATGCTGAGCGGCCTCTACGCCACGTATCTGCGCGTATTCTACGGACTCGGCGGCTCCACCAATCTCAGCGACCAGTTCCCGTGGGGACTCTGGATCGCGTTCGACGTCATGTGCGGCGTCGGCCTGGCCTCCGGCGGATTCACGCTGGTGGCCATCGTCCATATCTTCAAAATCGAGCGTTACCAGCCGGTGCTGCGGCCGGCCATCCTGACCGCCTTCCTGGGCTATCTCTTGGTAGTGGTCGGGCTGCTCTATGACCTGGGACACCCGGAACGCCTCTGGCATCCACTGGTCATGTGGAACCCGCACTCGGTGATGTTCGAGGTGGCCTGGTGCGTCACCCTGTACACCACGGTGGTCTTCCTCGAATTCCTCCCGGTGGTTTTCGAAAAGTTCGGCCTGCACAAGCCGCTGGCGTGGATCCACAAGATCTCGGTGCCGCTCATGATTGTGGGCGTGCTGCTCTCCACCCTCCACCAGAGCTCGCTGGGAAGCCTGTTCCTCATCGTGCCGCAGAAGCTGTATCCGCTGTGGTACAGTCCCCTCCTGCCGCTGCTGTTCTACGTTTCGGCCATCGCGGTGGGGCTGGCCATGACCATCTTCGAATCGTGGCACAGCAGCCGGGCGTTCGGACGCGCCCTGGAACTGCCGCTCCTCGCCAGTCTGGCACGGGTCCTGGCAGTAGTGATGAGCGTGTATCTTTGGATCCGCTTCCTGGACCTGAGCCACCGCCAGGCCTTCGCGCTGCTGACCCAGAACCGCATGGAAACCTGGCTGTTTGCGCTGGAGATTGCGCTGATGGCCATTCCCACGGTGCTCCTGTATCAAGCCAGGGTGCGGATGCGGCCGGGCGCTCTCTATGCCTGCGCCGTCATGGTGGTGTTCGGGTTCATCGCCAACCGGCTGAACGTCGGCACCACCGGGCTCGAGGCGGGCTCCGGCACGCATTACGTTCCGCGGTGGAGCGAAATCGCCATCACCCTCTCGATTGTCGCGGCGGGCTTCGCCATCTTCCGCGCGGTCGCTCAATACTTCCCCATTTTCGAGGCGCACTCGCCGGAGCGCGCGCCCGCCGAAATGGAAGAAAAGGAGGCAGACTCCGTCGCCATCGGATGAGGCTCGGCAAGACATTTCGCCTGGGACTGGTCGCCAAGCTCGCCGTGTGCGTCGTCGCGAGCACGGCGGCCTTCTTCGCGTTGTTCGGCTGGATCAACCTGCGCCTGGCGCGCAGGCAGTCGCTGGACCTGGTGAATCTGTCAGCCGACCGCATCACGGACCTGATCCTGCGGAGCACCCGCTACGAAATGCTGCGCGACGACCGGGAGGCCCTCCACCACATCATCCAGGAGCTGGGCGCCGAGCCCGGAATCCAGCGCATCCGCATCTTCAATAAGGAAGGCCGCATCACCATTTCCACCGAGGCGCGTGAGGTCAACACCGTGGTCAACAAGACCAATGAGGCCTGTTACACCTGCCACGCACAATCGGCGCCCCAGACGAAGCTGAACCGGACCGACCGCGCCCGCATGTTCTGGGACAAGCAGGGCCACCACGTGGCCGCGGTGATGCGCCCCATCGACAACTCTCCGGAATGCTCCAACGCCGCCTGCCACGTACACCCGGCGAACCAGCGGATCCTGGGAGTGATTGATGCCAATCTCTCGTTGGACACCCTGGACACCCAGATGGCGCAGAACGCGGCCACGTTGACCTGGCTCCTGGCCGCCGCGATCCTCTTTGGCTGCGGAACCGCAGTCCTGTTCATGTGGGTGGTGGTCTACCGGCCGGTCAAAGAGCTGATGGATGGCACTCACCGCGTGGCCGGCGGCGACCTGGATTACCGTCTGCCCGTCGGGTCCGCCGACGAGCTGGGAGACCTGGCGGAATCCTTCAACAAGATGACCGCCCAGGTGGCCGGCGTGCAGGCGAGGATCGAAGAGCAGGTGCGCCGCAAGACGGCCGAGCTGGAGCGCGTGTACAAAACGCTCCTCAGCTCGGAGAAGATGGCTTCCATCGGCAAACTTGCCGCCACCGTGGCGCACGAAATCAACAACCCGCTGTTCGGCATCCTGACCTATGCGCGGCTGGTGTCGCGCGAGTTGTTGAAGCACGAGATCGCGGGCCGCGACGAGCTTGTGGAACAGGTGCATACCATCGAACGCGAGAGCAAGCGCTGCGGCGACCTGGTCAAGAATTTGTTGACGTTTTCGCGCCAGGCGCCCAGCCATCGGGAGCCCAACGACCTGAACACCATCGTCCACCGCGCCGTCCTGCTGGTGAAGCACAAGCTGGACATGCAGAACATCGCGCTGAAAGAGGCGTTAGCCGAAGGGCTGCCGCCGGTGGAGTGCGACGCCAACCAGATCCAACAGGTGATCCTGGTGCTCATGGTCAACGCGTCGGAGGCCATGCCCAAGGGCGGCACTCTGGAAGTTTCCACCAGCTTCGACACCGCGGGGGAGCATTCCGCGGTATGCATCAAGGACACCGGCAGCGGCATCCCGGTGGATGTGCTGCCGCGAATTTTCGATCCTTTCTTCACCACGAAGGAGGATCAGAACCGCACCGGCCTCGGTTTGGCCGTGGCACACAGCATCGTGGAGCAGCACGCGGGCGAAATCTCGGTCCGCTCCACGCCAGGAGAAGGAACGGAATTCAGGGTGGCGCTGCCGGTCACGACGGCAGTAGCGGTAGGGTAACGAGGATTCACCAGGGAGGAACGCAATGGCAACCATGACAGAGCCCACGTCAGCAATCAAAACCAAGGGCAGGATTCTGATCGTCGATGACGAATTGGTGGTGCGTGATTCGCTCGGCAAGTGGTTTACGAGCGAGGGCTATACGGCGAAGCCCGCCGGCGGCGCCCGCGAAGCGCTGGAGATCGTCCAGCAGATGGAGTTCGATATCGCGCTGCTCGATATCAAAATGCCCGGCATGGACGGCATGGAGCTACAGTCGCGCCTGCGCGAGGCCGATCCCGACCTCACCGTGATCATCATGACCGGGTACGCGTCGGTCGAGACTGCCGTGATGGCCCTCAAGCACGGGGCGTACGATTACATCACCAAACCGGTGGATCCGGACGAGCTGTCGCACCTGGTCGCCAACGCGCTCGAACACCAGCGCGCGCGGCGCGAAGTGGTGCGCCTGCGCGAAAACCTTCGGGAGGCCTCTCCGTCGACCGAGCTCATCGGTACGAGCCCCGCGATGAAGAAGGTGACCGAGCTGATCGAAATGGTGGCGTCCGCCGAAGCCACTGTGCTCATTACCGGTGAAAGCGGCACCGGCAAGGAAGTAGTGGCGCGCGCCATTCATGCGGCGGGCCCGCGGCGCTACATGCCCATGGTCACCATTCACTGCGGCGCGCTCACCGAGACCCTGCTCGAAAGCGAGCTCTTCGGGCACGAGAAAGGCTCCTTCACCGGCGCGCAGTTCCGCAAGAAAGGCAAGTTCGAAGTGGCCGACGGCGGCACCGTCTTTCTCGACGAGATCAGCGACATCAGCCTGAAGACGCAAACCGACCTGCTGCGCGTGCTCCAGGAAAAGGAAATTGTGCGCGTGGGCGGCAATCAGCAGATCAAGGTGGATTTCCGCTGCGTCGCCGCCACCAACAAGAACCTCGAAGCCCTGGTCAAGGCGGGGACCTTCCGCCCCGACCTCTACTACCGGTTGCACGTCTTCTGCATCGAAATTCCGCCTCTGCGCGACCGCCGCGAGGACATACCGCTCCTGGTGAACCACTTCCTCAACAAGTTCTGCATGGCCACCAGCCGCGCCATGCCCGCCATATCGGCGGAAGCGCTGGAGGTCCTGATGCGGCACGACTGGCCGGGCAACGTCCGCGAGCTGGAAAACGCCGTGGAGCGCGCCCTGGTAGTCGGACGCGGCGCCGAAATCCGGCCGTCCGATTTTTCCTTCCAGTTCCAGGTGGACGAGCTCAAGGGCGGCAAGACCCTGGACGACGTGGAGCGCGTCCACATCGAGCGCATCCTCCGCGAAACCCAGCACAACCTGTCGCGGGCCGCGCGGATCCTGGATATCGACCGCACCACGCTGTACAACAAACTCCGCCGCTATGGAATGCGGTGAAGCCGATCCATCTGATCCCGCTCATCACGGTCCCTCAGCAGGGATTAAGTAATGACGGGTTGGGACTGGACCGGCTGGAGCACCTGGCTATAGCGCTGGCGCGCACTTTCCGCGTGCCATGCCGGATTCGGCCGGAGACCTTCGACATCGCATTCGCCTACGATGAACAGCGCCGGCAGCATTACTCGACCGCGATCCTCCAGCGCCTCGAGCGGACCGGCGACCCCGACTCCCGGGTCCTCGGAGTGACGTCCGGCGATCTGTTCGTCCCCGTGCTCACCTTCGTCTTCGGCGAGGCGCAGTTGGACGGCGCCTGCGCCGTGGTATCCACTGCCCGCCTGGCCGAAGAGCACTACGGCATGCCCCCGCGCGAGGACCTCTTACGCGAACGCCTGGTCAAAGAGGCCAGCCACGAATTGGGACACACCTTCGGCCTGCGCCACTGCTCCGACTGGCGCTGCGTGATGGCTTCCAGTCACGCCGTGGAGCGCCTCGACGTGAAAGGCGCGGAATTCTGCAAAGCCTGCCGCAAGCCGATCTTCGAAAGCTATTGGTAGCGTAGGACAGGCCTCCCGGCCTGTCCAGGTTGTCAGCCCGCTCTGGACAGGCCGGGAGGCCTGTCCCACCTAGCTCCAGAGCCGGTCGTTGATGCGTTCCTTGCTGTCCCACTGGGGCGTGGGCTCGAAGTAACCCGGCTCGCGCAGCGCCTTCTTGAGCGCCTCTTCGTTGAGCTGGAAGCCCAGCCCGGGACCCTGCGGCACCGTGATGTAGCCCTTGTTCACGATGGGCTTCTCCACGCCATCCACGATATCGCTCCACGCGGGCATATCGACCGAGTGGTTTTCGAGCACCAGGAAGTTCTCCGTGGCCGCGGCGACATGCGCGCTGGCAAAAGCCGACACGGGCGAGTTCGCCATGTGCAGCACCATGGGCACGCCATACTCCTGAAGGGCGTCGCCGATCTTGTGGGTTTCGAGAATCCCGCCGGAGGTGGCGATGTCCGGCTGGAGCATGTCCACCGCATGGGTCCGGGCCAGGTTGATGAAATCCTCTTTGAGGTAGATGTCCTCGCCGGTGAGCGTCGGCACGTCGATGGAGTCGGTGATCTTCTTCAGCAGCTCGGTGTTCTGCCACGGGATGAGATCTTCCATCCAGGCCAGGTTGAACTTCTCGAACGCCTTGCCCAGCCGGATGGCGGAGTTGACGCCGAAATGTCCGAAATGATCGGTGGAGAGCGGGATATCGTACCCGATCGCCTCGCGGATTTTGGCGAGATACGAGCAGAGCACGTCGATTCCATTACCCGTCAGCTCGAGACCCGTGAACATGTGTTGCACCGGGAGATTGCGCGGGCCCGTGGGAGGACCGCCGCCCGCGCCGCGGCCGCCGCCCGCCGCCGGACCACGCCCGCCGCCGGCCGATGGCTGCGCCCCGCTCGCCTGTCCCTGCGGCCGGATGAACACACCGATGTCCGCCCCCGCGGGATAGCTCATCGTCCCGGGGACACTCGCCAGCATCGGGGTCCCCAGATCGCACTTGAACCAGGTGAAGCCCTCTTCTTTGCGCCGCTTGACGCGCTGGGCGAAGACACTCGGATTGCTCGAATCCGGAGTGTCGCAGTAAACCCGGATGCGGTCGCGGAACCTGCCGCCGAGCATCTGGAAGACCGGCACGTTGTAAGCCTTGCCGGCGAGGTCCCAGAGCGCCATCTCCATGCCCGAAACCCCGCCGCCCTGCCGCGCGTGGTACCCGAACTGCTTGATCTTGCGAAAGACCTTGTCCATGCTGCAGGGGTTCTCGCCGACCACCAGGCGCTTCAGTTCCATGACGTAGTTCCGGCTGGCGCCGTCGCGATTCTCGCCGATGCCGTAGATGACCTGGTTGGTGTCGAGGCGGATGAGCCCGCCGCCTACCGGGGCCATGGCCATCCGCACATCCGTGATCCTCAGCTCCGAGGGCCTGGATGCCGTGGGCACGTTCTGCTGGTACGCTTCAATGGTTTCGTCCGCCCAAAACGAGGCGCCGAACACTCCCGCCGCCGACTTCAAAAACGAGCGCCGCCCGAACCAGTTCTTCATCGTCGATTTCTCCCGTCTTGGATCAAGATATTCAGACCTGATAAGTCAAAACTATTCTAACAGACGGCCGGGAAGACCGCTCCCTATGGTCGCGGCTCGGATCGGAGCGGAGGACCGGCTCGGAGCGGAGCCGCGGCTCGGAGCGGAGCGGCGCGCGGCAGCAGGCGGTATGCTACCGCCCCGGCGGCGCCGCGTCCCGCGGATGGAGATAGTACTCGATGGCCTCCTCGCGGCTGAGCCTCTGTGGCTCCCTTTCCCGGTCCGGGTGCGTGTCGCGGAAACGATCCAGCATCAACCCTTCAAACCGCGCAACCAGGTCCGGGTGCGAGACCGCAACATCGTTGAATTCCCCCGGATCGTTCTTCAGGTCGAAGAGCCGGCGGTACCGGCCCGGAATCGGGTCGTCCGTTTCGTAGCCGTCCTGGCGCGCGCGCTTTCCCGAACACAGGATGTACTTCCACCGCGAGGTCTTCACGTAGGCCTCTTCGTTCTCCAGATACTCGCTGAAGATATGATCGCGCGGCTTCTCCACGCGCCTGCCCTCCAGATAGGGGCGGAGACTCCGGCCGTGCGTAACCGGGAGCGGGTCGAGCCCCATCATGTCCACGATGGTAGCCGGCACGTCGATGTGCTCGGTCAGATCGCGCACCACGCCGATCCGAATCTTACCCGGATGGCGCATGATCAGCGGCACACGCAGGGCGGGCTCATACCCGCAATGCTTTTCAAATCGGCCATGCTGCCCCAGATCGTAGCCGTGATCCGACATATAGACCACGAGCGTGTTCTCTTCGAGCCCCAGGCGGCGCAGCGCTCTTAAGACCCGCCCGGCGTTGCGGTCGAGGAAAGCCACAGAGGTGTAGTATGCGGCGATGATTCCACGTTTGTCGTCGTCGTTGAGATCGCGAAAGACCTTGGGGATCTGCCCTCGGTCCCGCGGACCGATGCGCGGAACCGGGAATCTCGCGGCCTCAAAAAGGCGCCGGTCTTCGACCGGGAAATCGAACGGCGAATGCGGCTCCTGAAAGCTGGTCCAGAGCGCAAACCTCCGGTCCCGGTTCTCTTCCAGGTATTGAATCGCCTGGCGCGCGATGTACGTCCCCCTGGCCTCCTCGTCCAAGCGCGCCAGCGGCAGTTTGCCGGCATTCAGCCAGATCCTGGCTGGGCCGCGAAACGGCCGCCACTGCGCGGGCTTGGTAAGGATGTCGCCGGGAACCGGCCGCGGCCGCACTACCGCATTCCACGCCCGGGTAATCTCGCCCTCGGTCATGACGACATCGAAACCGTGCAGACCGGGCTCGGCAGGCCGGTTGAAATGCATCTTGCCGAACACCGCGGTTCGATATCCGGCCTTGCGGAATTGCCGGGCAATCGTCGGGCTATCGGCCGCCAGCGGGATGCTCAGCACGGTCACGCCCGCGGCGTGCGGCAGCCGGCCCGTGAAGAACGATTGCCGGGAAGGCGTACACACCGGCGAGTTGCAGTGGTGCGCGCTGAACCGCACGCCCTGACTGGCCAACCGGTCCAGATTCGGCGTGAGTGCGGCGCGATTGCCGTCGCACCCCAGCACATACCCCGCATGGTCGTCAGCCAGGATGAACAGGAAGTTCGGTTCGCGGCCCCCGCGGGGGACGGATTGCGGCCGGGCGGCCGCGACGCTGCCCAACATGGCGCGCCGGCTGATCATCTCACACGACAGCTTACTACAGCGGCCGGCGTGTGATAGGATCGTCGCGGAAACCATCGGAGGAGTCATGAAGCTCAGTCCCGTCCTGTTGATCATGGCGCTCGAGCCTTCCGGCCCCAACACTGCGCACGGTGCAGGCGCGCACCGCCGGCGGCGTAGTGGAAGGCGTGGTCAGCGCCGACAACAAGGTCCGCACGTTCAAAGGCATTCCCTTCGCCGCGCCGCCCGTGGGCCCTTTGCGCTGGAAAGCGCCGCAGCCCGCTCCGGCCTGGACGGGAGTCCGCAAGGCATCCGAATACGGGCCCCGCTGTATGC
Source organism: Bryobacteraceae bacterium (assembly GCA_041485845.1). Classification (GTDB taxonomy): domain Bacteria; phylum Acidobacteriota; class Terriglobia; order Bryobacterales; family Bryobacteraceae; genus OMOG01. The sequence goes on along the minus strand of JBGPKH010000146.1, from coordinate 5,676 downwards.
AGGGCCGCATCGTCCCATTACAGTGGAATTCGTCAACAGACGAAGCAGGCCCATTTGGGTTATCCGGCAGAAGTCGACGGAAGCATCCGTTTGTGCGGTGAACCAGTCGCGCGCCGGCACGTGGTGAACGTGGCCCTCAGCGGCGGGCGCAATCCATATGTTGACATCAGGCAGATCATCCGACAGTAGTTCGTCCCCATCTTTGCCCGTGACGGGCCGGACCGCTCCGGTTTCGGAGGCGGGGATCCGCGGGGTTCTGCGCCCGCCAAGAGAGAAGCAAGTGTAAGCGCCAACCTGGCCCTCGAGAAGGCTGCCTGCCGGTCCGCTCGATGCTGGGCTGGTCCCATCAGTCATTAAGAGACATTGTATTCGGCATTCCGAAACGCCACAATCGTCGTTTCGTGGAGGAACCGCAAAGCCAACTTTAGAGTTCGCCGCGCACCAGGACCTCGCCGGGTGAGAGTATCTTACCGGATTCGATATCCAGCAGACGCGCGGCGTGGAGCACGACAGGGCGGGGGGCGGCCGCCTGTGGCTGCGCCGGCGCGATCGGCGCACAACCGAGGAGCAGCGGAGCAAGGCGGGCGGAGAGCTTGGAGCCGGGCATGGAATCAGTAGTAGCACAAGTGGCCAGGTGGGACTGAAGCTTTCGTCTGTCAACCCCGGCGTCACCCCGACAGCGCCTGCTCGAAGTCCGCCAGCAAATCGCGCCAGTCCTCGATCCCGGCCGAGACGCGCACCAGTCCGTCGGTGACGCCCGATTCGGCCAGTTCCTCCGCGCTCATTCCCGAGTGCGTGGTGCTCTTCGGGTGGCACGTCAGCGTCTCGACGCTGCCCAGCGAAACGGCGTTTCGGGCGATGCGCACGCGCCGCAGGAATTCGAAGGCAGCGTCTTTGCCGCCCTTGAACTCCAGCGAGAAAATGCCGCCGGGATAGGCGCACTGCTTCTCGAAGATGCGCTTCTGCTCGGGGTCGTCGAACAGAGTCGGATAGATCACGCGGCTCAGGCGCTTGTGGCCCACCAGCGCCTCGGCGATGCGCTGCGCGTTTTTGCTCTGCCGGTTCATGCGCAGCGCCACGGTGGGCAGACGCCCGTCGAGCATCCAGCACTCGTCCGGCTGGAGGATGTTGCCAAACATGCTGCGCCGGCTGCGGATTTTCTGGATCGCCTCGGAGCTTTTGGCGATGGCCACGCCGGCTAGCATATCGCTGAAGCCGGAAAGGTACTTGGTGGCGGAGTACAGCGAGATGTCCGCGCCCAGCAGCAGCGGGTGTTGGAAGGCCGGCCCGAGGAAGGTGTTGTCTACCATGACGACGGGCTTGCCGGGATGCCGCGAGGCCGCGGCGGCGGTGCGCTCGATATCCGTCATGATGAGGGTCGGGTTGGCGGGCGTCTCCAGGTACACGATGCAGCAGTTCCCGGCGGAGCGGATGGCCGCCTCGATGGCGGCGGAATCGCCCGACCGCACCGGGATGCCGCGCACTCCAAACGGCTCGAGGAAAGTGTGGATCAGCCCGGTGGTGCCGCCGTATAAGGGCGTGGTGTAGACAATCGTGCTGTTCGGCCGGGCATACGCGAAGAAGGCGGTCATGATGGCGGCCATGCCGGAATTGAAGACCGCGGCTTCGCGGCCGCCGGCTTCCAGCGGCACGATCTGGTCTTCGAGGATTTCGGAGTTGGGGTGGGAGAAGCGCGAATAGATCAGGTCGGCGCGTTCGCCATCGGCCGGCTTGATCTTCCCCGTGGTGATGGCAAAGGCGTGCTCGGCGGCCTCCGGGCTGGCGAAGACGTAGGTGGAACTGCGAAACACCGCGGGACGCGCCGAACCGAGCGACAAGCTGGGGTCGAACCCCCGAGTCAGTACCGCAGTCCGCGGCCGCACATCGCCATGACCATTGTGATCCACCATAAAAGCCTCCACCCCGAGTTTAACGCCATTGCGGACGCATGCACACCGAAAAGGTGGTGGTGCGGAAGCCGGCGCTGAAAACGGTTTCCGCGCCCTTGACCGTTTACAGGGGACGCACATCGCGGGCGCGAGCTGGGACATGCATGCCACGGCCACGCCGGGCGATTTCAGCGAAGTCGAGACGCTGGCTTCGCTGCTGCCCCGGTCGGTTCTGTCGACGGCGCGGAAGGGCACGTTCGGTCACGGCATGCCGGTAAGGGGGCGCCTGGGAACTGACCGCGCAGTACATCGGCCAACAGGAGGGTCTGCTCTTCCCCACCCCGGTTCGCCGCGGCGAGTTGAATCGCGCGCTCGCGGGCCTGCACGACCGCTTCGTGTTGGATACCGCGTGTGCGGCGGCCGTGGGAATAGGCGGCACGAAACGGTACTACGAAAACGGCTCGCAAACGGTCCGGGCATGGTAATCTGGGCTTGCTGTGACACCGGAACCGCCCAAGGAACCGCCGCCGCCCGCATGCGCCGATTGCATCACGACCATGCAGTCGGCAGTACCGGGGGCGCTTCCCCAGCAGTCTCCATCGAAGATGCTGCGGTCGGGCGACGGCAAGATGCGCGTGGATTTCGGCAATACCACGATGATCACCGATCCCGCGGCGCAGAAGACCATCCTGCTCGACCACCTGAAGAAAGAAGCGCTCACCATTCCCATGCCGGCGGGGCCGCAGATCAAGCCGCCCACGCTGCCGTCCGGTGCGCTTCCGGCGGCTTCCGTTCCGCCGCAAGTGGTGGAACTGGGAAAGGCTTTCATCGAGGGCCACGAGGTAGAGGGCAAGCAGTACACCTTCCAGCCGCTGAATATGCCCAAGCCCCCTTCGCTGCCGCAGAAGCCGTCATTGCCGCAGGCGCCGGGGATGCCGAGTCCGCCCGAAATACCGCAAGCGCCACCAATGCCCACGACGGCGGAAGTCTGGACCAGTACGAAAACTCACTTGCCGGTGCTCACCAAGATCACCGGACCGTTTGGCCAGCAGATCTGCCACTGCAAGGTCGCGCCGACCGCGGAACCGCCTCCTGCGGCGTTTGAAATTCCGCCGGACTACAAGCAGGTGAAGATGCCCACTCCGGCAAAACCTCCTGCACTCCAGCCTCCGCCGATCCACCGGCCCAGTCGGCCGTGACCGTGAATTTGTTCCTGTTTGACATCAAGTGGGTATCCCTTTGACTCAGCCGGCCGCCAGCCATAGCGGCAAACTCTCGCCGGCGCCACAAGCGGTTGGGCGTAGCTGAGTCAAGTGGATACCCAGTTGACATCATTTCACCTCGTTTGCCCTCGGATGGGGCCTGTGCGCCTTGGGTCAGAACCGGCGCGTGCCATCGCTCGCGATCAAGATGAGCTGCCTCAAATGCGGCAGCATCGCATTGCGGACTGGCGCATCTCCGGCAGATGATATGGGCAGGAGAATATCGGATGACGGGCAAGAGCGTGCGAAACCGGCTAACCAACTGAATCTCCGTCGATTCGGCTCCTGCCAGGAAGTCTGGCATGGTGCTTGCGTTACACCTTCCCGAAAACACGAAACGAGGACGAAGTGAGACTCCGAGTGATCCCGATCCTGGCAATCACCGCAATCTCCGCAGCGGCGCAGGTCCCTGAATTGCGCGTGAGCTTGCGGGAGTTGACCGGCGAGGCCATTAAGAATAATCCGGACATTGTCGCGGCGCAGAAGAAATACGAAGCGGCACGGCAGCGGCCCACACAGGAGAGCAGCCTGCCGGATCCGACGATCTCACTCGGATACAACAGCGTCGGCAATCCCTTGCCCGGCGCCGGTCTTGGAAGAGATGTGCTGGCAAACGCCGGTGTGATGGTCTCGCAGGAGATACCGTTTCCGGGGAAGCTCAAGCTTAAAGGCGACATGGCTTCCAAGGAGGCTCAGGCCGAATTTCAGCAATATCAGGCTGTGCAACTGGCGGTGATCTCCCGGCTGAAGCAGGCCTACTATCGCCTGCAATACACGTACGCGGCTACCGATCTCCTCGTTCGCAATCGTGACCTGCTGGACAAGCTTTTGAAGGTGACCGAAGACCGCTATTCGGTCGGGCGCGCCGTCCAACAGGACGTGTTCAAGGCCCAAACCCAAACCAGCATCCTGGAAACGCGGCTGGTAAAACTCGAACAGGAGCGAAGGAGCCGGAGCGCTGAGATCGACAGCATCCTGAATCGAGCGGTGGGCACACCGGCCGGCCGGCCAGAAGATGTAACACCGAAAGAGTTGGTGGCGACGCTGGAAGAACTGCTTGCTGCCGCGCGCCAGAATTCGCCGATGCTGGGCCGCGATCGGAAGATGATCGAGCGGTCGGAACTGGCCGTCAACATGGCGCGCAAGGAGTACTATCCCGACGTCACGCTCAACGCGGGCTATTACAATATGGGAGCGATGCCGCCCATGTATGAGGTTCGGGCGGATTTCAAGGTACCGATCTACTTCTGGCGAAAACAGCGAGCCGGCGTGAACGAGCAAGCCGGCAATCTGTCGCAGGCGCGCCGGACGTACGAAGCCACGGACCAATCGCTACGCTATCGGATCCAGGACGATTTCCTTATGGCGCAGGCTTCGGCACGCCTCATGAAGCTCTACAGACAGACCGTGGTGCCGCAAGGGAACCTGGCTCTGGAATCCTCTCTCTCCACTTACGAAACGGGTAGTGTCGATTTCCTGTCGGTGCTGTCCAACTTCACGATGGTGCTGGATTACGAGATGAACTACTACGACGAGGCGCTTAACTATGCGCTGGCGCTGGCCCGCCTCGAGGAAATGACAGGCAAAGGGCTCACGGACTGAGGCAATTCAAATGAAAGCTATTCGAACAATCGGTTTACTGGTGGCGATTGCAGTCGCGTTTGCGGGCGGCTACATCTATAAGGCCGTAAAAGGCGGCGCGGCGGCACCCTCGGACAAAGGCGGCCGCAAGGTTCTCTACTGGGTCGATCCGATGCATCCGGCATACAAGTCCGACAAGCCAGGAATCGCGCCGGATTGCGGGATGAAGCTCGAACCGGTGTATGCCGATGGCGGCGCCGCAGTTGCACCCGCGGGAGCCAATCGGAAAGTGTTGTATTACCGCGACCCCAAAGACCCGAATTACAAGGCACAACAGCCTGGCCTCAATCCGGAAACCGGCAATGAACTGGAGCCGGTCTATGCGGACGATATTTCCACGATGGAAGTCGGCACCGTTCAGATCACTCCCGAGAAGCAGCAACTGATTGGAGTGAAGTACGCGCAGGTGGAAGTCGGCGGCGGCTCACGAACCATCCGGGCAGTGGGCAAAGTGGCGATCGATGAGACTCGTATCGGTCATGTGCACACGAAGGTGGAAGGCTGGATCGACAAGGTGTTCGTTGACTTCACAGGCAAGCTGGTGGAGAAGGGCCAGCCGCTCCTGACGATTTACAGCCCGGACATGTTGGCGTCCCAGAGGGAGTTGCTTCTCGCCGCTAAAGCAAAAACCATCATGCGGGACAGCGCGTTGCCGTCGGGTTTCGATCAGAGCGAGTCATTGCTTCAGGCAACTCGCCGGCGGTTGGAATTGTGGGACCTCAGCGAAGCGCAGATCAACCAGGTTCTCAAGACCGGTCAGCCCATCAAGAACATCACCTTGTACTCACCGATGACGGGCTACATCACAGATCGCAAGGCTTTCCCGCAACTGAAGGTCATGCCTGACACGGATTTGTACACAATCGTGGATCTTAGCCGCGTCT
>JBGPKH010000145.1:0-16178 GCA_041485845.1 Bryobacteraceae bacterium | reverse complement strand
ATGAGGCGGCGGAGCTGGCCGCGCCAGCCGACCTCCGCGGCCGGCCTCGCCTCCCCTGCCGGCTTGGCTGCGCTGCACCGGAACGCGGCCCGCGCTCCTGGGCGGAAATCCGGCGGGTGGAGGCCCTGACGGGCAATTGGCGTTATGCCACACGTCGCCGTACTCCACCTGCTGGACCCAAAGAGTTTTCCCCGTATCCATGTCCATCGCCATCACGGCGTCCGTACGGCCCACGTCAGGCTCTGAGAAAGCGTTGCCTGTCGAAAGGTAAACGGCCCGCCGCTTGGGATCGAGCGCTACCGTACCCCAGACGCTCGCGCCCGAAGGCCCCAGAAAACTCACTCCCGTTGAGGTCTTTCTGGGGCTGGGGGTTTCCGATATTGTGTAAGTCTTCCAGATCTGCTTTCCTGTGGCCGCATCGAGCGCCACTACGATGCCCCGCGAGGTGCAGCATACGTAGTCATAACCGGCCGACGTCGTCTCCTCCCGGTTGGCCACGGGAACGTACACGCGTCCCTCATAAACCTTCACCGCGGCCATGATGCGGGAGAGCGGATGCGGATCCACAGACACTTTCCAGAGCCGTTCGCCGCTGCTTGCGTCGACCGAGTATATGTTGCCGCGGATATCGCCGAAAAAAGCCGCCATCCGGTTCGATCCCGGCTTGGCGGGAGCGATCATGGGCGGCCCGCGCAAGCCCGCCTGCGCCTGAAACGACCAATGGACGCACCCCGTGATGGCGTCGATCGAATAGAGATAGCCCGAATCGGAGCCGATAAAGACCCGGCCATCCACGATGGTCGGCTGCCCGTAAGTCGAATAAGTCGCCGGAAATCCAAACGCCCACTTCAACTGGAGCCTCGAAACCGCCGCTGGCGATAAGCCGGCCATCTTTGCCGCCTGGTAACGGGTATTGCTCAACGCATTCGGACTCCATCCGTTCCAGGAAGGCGCGGATGTCTCATTCTTGACCGGCGGATTGCTGGCGCAGACGTTCGACATGTGGCTGGCGTCGCCGCTTTCGGCCACACCCAATGTTCTGCCGCTCACGAATTCGGCAATTTTTACCTTCTGCTCGTTGGTCAGATTCGCCGCCTGGGCCTTCATGTTCCCGGTGGTGATCGTCTCGTAGATCTTCTCGGGGCTCAGGTTCTGCAGGATGGTGAGGGGCGCTGCCCGCTCGATCCTTCCGTGGCAGACCGCGCAGGTGTTTAGAAAATCAAAGTCGCCCTTGGCCTCATAATTAGCGTTTTCCGTCGCTAGAGGCGGACCAGCCGGCCCGGTCCCCCGCTGCGCAGACGCATATCCCGCCAGCGCGAATACCGCCAGCTTCAGGGCAAACCTTCGATAACTCTTCGGAGCGCTTTTCATGGTATTCCCTGTTTCACTCCAGAACCCGCCTCACCGCGCCGGCCGCCCGAAGGCAAAGCCCTGCCGGGCCACGCTTGAAGCCGGTCTGACCCGGAGCCGATGGAACCGCCATTCGCCGCCACGCCGTTCGCTGTCGTGACATGCATAGTATCACCCTCGCCTCCATTGAGTGGTGGAGAAGGCGCGCGGCGTCCCATCCCATCGAACCTGGTCACGATTGTGTCCGCGCAGGTCGTAGTGGCGCATGGCAGCGCCAGGGACCCCGCTTCTCCGCCGCGCCGGATTGTCCGCGTTGCATGGACGAACATTACTCCGCGCACAAAGGGCGCCGGGCGCGAGAGGTCAAGTTAGAAGAGAAGTTTCAGCGCCACCTGTATTAACCGGGGCTCGTTGACCTGAGAGCTGACGACGCCAAACTGGGGAGTGCCGAAACTCAGCCCCGGATTGTGGAAGCGCACGTGGTTGAAAATGTTGAAAAATTCCGCGCGGAATTGCAGGTTCGCCCGGCCATCGCGGAGAAAGTGGTTGTTCTTATTGATGCCGGCGTCCAGATTGTTCGTTTTATCGTCCCGGACATCCGGCAATGCCCGGCCGGTGCTGCCGAAAGTGAAAGCCGGGGGTTGGCTGAAAACGCTGGTGTTGAACCATTGGTTAAGACGGCTCACCGCACTGCCGGAAAGATTGGCGCTGGTGCCGTTGTTGTTCGGCCGTGAACCTCCGCCGGATGAATTCGTAAGGTTTGTTGCCGTGGTCAGGAAAAGCGGCGTGCCGCTCTCGTACGTGTAGAGTCCGTTGACTTCCCAGCCGGAAAACAACTTATTGATTCCAGCCGGGCCGTTCAGCCATCTCTTACCCTTGCCGACCGGGAGTTCGGTGGTGAACGCGATTAGTAAACGGTGCGTGCTGTCGAGGGTATTCAGGGAACGGTCAAGCCTGCGATTGTTATTGTCCTGGAAGCCAGGTACTCCATTTTGCTCGAGATAGCCGGTCGCAGCCTCGGTGTTCCCGATTCCTTTGCTGAGCGTATAGGCGAGCGAAACCAGGGATCTCGAGAAACGCTTGGTCAGCTTGGTCTGCATGGAGTGATAAATGGAATCACCCACATTGGTATATCCCAGCGAGACTCCGTTGAACTGCGGATATGGCCGCAGAAGCTGCGCCCTCGAAACGGTTGGCTGGGCGAGCGTTCCGACGCTGACTAATCCGTAGAAGGGATTGGGCACCTGTTGCGTAAGAGCGGTCCCGAGACTCAGGTACCTGTCGGGGAGCTGATTAATCTGTATCGATCCTGGAAGACCGATGCTGTGGCTGCCCGCATATGCCACGTCGGCCACAAGACTCCCCGTGATCCGGCGTTGTATGTCAAAGTTCCACTGCTCGGTATACCCGGAGTGCTGGCCCAGGTTGTAAGCGGTGATCCCCTGTCCGATCAGGGAGTTTGACCCCTGTGCGTTGCCCGGCGCGATCAAGCCTTGCGGAAAAGGATTGCTGAGCCTTGTGAAAGGAGTTACTCCGCTGTCAATTGAACTGACCAGAGCGGTGCTGAGTTGCGCCGTTGGATTGTTGCTGCCGCCCCCGGTAATCTCAATTCCACCCGGCAGCCAAAGGATACCGTACCCCCCGCGCAGCACGGTCGTGGGCGTGGCCTGCCATGCGAAACCGAGCCGCGGACCAAACTGGTGGAAGTAAGTGTTCTCCGGGGATCGTCTCTGGCTGGTAACGGGGACCAGCGCGCCGGGAATATTCAACCCGGCCTGTTGCACGATAGGCGCAATGGCATTGAAGTCGAAATAGCTCTGGTAGTTGTGCCGCTCGGTAGGCGGGAACTCCACCTCGTAGCGGAAACCCGGATTGAGTGTAAGCGTCCGTGTCACTTTCCAGCGATCCTGAACGAATCCAGCGACGTATCGGCGTTGTAGCGCAAGGTACAGAGCCTGGCCCATGGTTCCGGAAGAGGGAGCGCCCAACAGGAACGACGCCACGTCGTTGCCGCTGGTCGAACTGCTGGCGAAGGGGTTCAGCGAGGTGAATGCCTGACTGAAATTGTAGTTGCCGGTCGAATCGTCGAGCTGGATGTCGTTGAATTGCGGAACCCGGTACTCGCCACCGAATTTGAGCTCGTGGGAGCCATGAGTCCATGCCAGTGAGCCGGTTTCATGGTAGTTATCGGTGACACGTCGGATCTCGCTCGAAGTCAGCTTTCCGAGACTCCCGACGGTGCTGAAGTTAAATCGTGGAAACACTTGAAACTGAGCCTGGGCGGCAAGACTAGACGGAAAACCAAGCGACGTTATATCGAATAATCCGTTCGACGGCGGTATGCGGTTATTGCGATAACGCGCAAGTGACGTGTGGAACTCCCCCACAACGCGCGGCGAGAACAGCGCCGTAAGCCCCACGACGACCGTTTGTGTGGTGTCGAGTTCATTGCCCCCGACCGTTGAGAAGTCAGTGTTGTTGCGGAACGGATCGTATCCGCCAAGCGTGAGCTTTTGGACCGAACCAGTCCCGAACAGCAGCCATTTAGCGCCGAAACTGTGATCTACGCGGAAGATTACCTGGTCCTCATCGTTGGGTTGAGTTGCCGATGTGACGTAGTTATTGATACCGGTAAATGCGTTCCCCTGCGTATTCGGAAGCGCCCAGATACGCTGGTTCTGCCGCAGTATGTTGGACACCGGATCGATCATGGACGCGGGAATGACGTTGCCCGGAAAAGGGTTTCGTACGGGCGTGCCCGAAGGACCTGTCGAAACGGAAAAAGGATTGCCGATAGTTACCGGTTGTCCGGCTGAATTGAATGTGTGCGAGAAATCGCCGCGCAACTGATCGGGCGTCGGAACACTGGTAGAGAGGGCGGGCGCCAGGCGTTGACGGAATCCTTCGAAATTTGCGAAAAAGAAGGTTTTGTCGCGGCCGTCATACACCTTTGGTATCGTCACCGGGCCGCCGGCCGAGAAGCCGTATTGATTATAAGTCAATTTCGGCCGCGGCTGGCCCGCGCGATTCAGAAAGAAATCGTTGGCATCCAGCTTGTCGTTGCGCAGAAACTCGTATACAGACGCGTGCAACTGATTGGTGCCGGACTTAATGCCGATGTTCACGACGGCCCCGGAACTGCGGCCGAATTCGGCCGAATAGTTGTTGGTCTCGACGCGGAATTCCTGAGTGGCGTCTACCGGCGGAATCAGGCTGGGCGCATTTAGGGCAAACATGGTTACGGGCGCGCCATCTATCAGAATTGCGTTCGCCCCCGATAGTCCTCCGTTGGAAGAGAAATTGGCCCATCCCGCGTAGCTGCGCACCGCGGTATTTTGCAGGAATCCCGCCTGTGTGCGGACACCGGGAGTGAGGGCCACCAACGCAAGTGTATTACGGCCGTTCAGCGGCAGCTCCGTCACCTGACGGTTCTCCACTACCTGGCTGAGAGAACTGGTAGCAGAATCCAGAAGTTCGGCGTGGCCGGCTACCTCGATCGTCTGGTTCACTTGCCCGACCTCGAGCGTCAGGTTGATGGTTACCGTCTGCTGGACTCGCACCTCGACTGGCTCCTGCACGAAACGCTTGAAGCCGGGATGCTCCAATTCCAACCTGTAGTTTCCCGGCGGAAGCGCGGGAAACGTGTAAGCGCCGGTCTCATTCGCCGCCTGCTTACGGATCTGGTTGGTGTCCAGATTGGTCAGCGTAAGGGCGGAACCGGGGACGATGGCCCCACCCGTGTCCGTTACGAGTCCGATGATGCTGCCGGTTGTGGTTTGGGCGGAAATGCCGGCGGCCACAACGAAGACCGCCAATAAACTTCGAATCCAGAGTCCAGAGGATTGTGCCGCCGATCGGCCTCGGCGCGGCACCTGAAAACCAGTTCTGCTCATGAGAATAACCCCTTGGAAAGTGTGCGAATATATCACGGAACCCTATCATGAGGACGCTGATTTGTCAACATAAATCAAGCAATCCTGTCTGCCGATCTCGCCGCGATGGCGAGGCCGTTGGCCAAAACTGGGGGATTCCAGCAAGCCCGTTCGCTCGCTGATACGCTGAGTCCATGGCGAAGACGCAGATAGGCGAACGCATCACCGCAACGAAGATGGCTGCGATTCCGGTTAACGGCGTCAAGCTGGTCACGCTGGGTGTCGCAGTGGTTCATGGAATGGGGCTGTTCAGAAAGCCGACCAGGTTTCCGACATCGCTTTCGGTAAGCGATGGCCAAGGGACCTGAAGGTCTTTCGTACGGCGATACATTGCGGGGCCGTCCCTCCAAAGTGCGGTGGCCAGCGTAAGGACGCTGAAAAATCTGCCGGGCGCGCGAAGCGCCGGCCCATTGCGGGTGCCTTCGGCGCGGGAACCATGGCATCCACTGCAACCGCGCTCGACAAACAGGGATGCGCCCGCCTGTGGCGATCCGGCCGGCTCGAAGTAGCGAACGCCGGCGAGGAAAGCGAAAAGATCCGCGATCTGCCGGCCGTCAAACTGAGGTCGTGGGACGTTGCGGACTTCCGATGTGCGCCACATCTCGGGGGAGTGGTTCCACATCTCGCCGGCAAACTGCACGATGCTGCCCGGCAGTTGCCGTTCACGGCCAAGTTCAGGCCCGATCCGGCCTCCCTTCCCGTTCAAAGAATGGCAGACGATGCAGGACTTGCTTTGAAAAACTTCCCGGCCCCGATCCGGACTGGCGGGCAGCAGTTCGGTCTCCCGCCGTGGTCCGCCGCAGATCTCGCGGACGTAGGCCAACAGGTCGTTCATTTCACTGCCTTCGAATTTCGGCCACGGAACGCCAAGTTGCTGCATCCGCACCTCCATCTTCGGCGCATGATTCCACATGGTTTGTGCCCAGACGATCGGCGTGTCAACGCCTTTGACCGTCGAAAGGTCCGGACCAATCGCGGCTTCCGTCGCCGGCCTTCCGTGACAGTGCGCGCAACCCTTGGTCGCGAACAGGCGTTCCCCACGTGTCTCATCACCGGGTTCATCCACATATCGCGCCGTGTACAGGAAGGCAAACAGATTGGCCACGTCCTCGTGGTCCAGATCGGGATACCTGACTCCCTTGGCACGCATACTTTCCCACATTGTCGGTGCGTGATTCCACATGGCGCTGACGATCTGGCTGATGCCGGATCGCGGCGACCGGCTGAAACCCAAATCAGGCGCGGATTTGCCGCCCACTCCGTTCACCGGGTGGCAGCCCGCGCAGCCCTTTTTTTCGAAAAATAACGCAGCTCCCGCGTGCGGATCTCCTACCAGGAAGCTGCTCCATCGGACCGATGAGTTCCGGTAGCCGCTGCGGATGAGTATAGAGGCGAGCAGACCCACGGTACAAAACGCGGCGATGCCCCACCGCAACAAAGAGTTTCGAAACTCCAAGCCGGATCTCATTTCGATTCCCCAAACGTCCGCAGATATGCAACCAGGTAGCGAACGTAACGTTCATTCAACGTCTGACCCCAGGGCGGCATCAAGTTCGACTTTCCGCGCTCGGCGCCTCCTTGCGAAATAACATCGAAGAGCTGCTGGTCGGAGAAGCGGCGCATGGCTTCGCGGTCCGCCAGGTTCCTCGGTTTAGGATTTAGGTTGAAAGCGTTAAACCCGTCCCCTTCGCCGGATATGCCGTGGCAAACGGCGCAGTAGTGTTCGAACAGTTTCTTCCCGTTGGACTGTTCGTAATTCAGCATGGGCTCCGCCGCACCAGCCGCAGGGTTCGTATCGGCGGCGGCTTGCGCCCCGGCACCGGGACCAAGCAGCCACCAGGCACAGGTTATCACGGCCACCATGGCGAGTGCCGGCAAAAGTTTTCCTTTCATCGCTGCCCCTTGGGTGCGGGGAGGCTGACCAGGTAGGCAGTCAGTGCCCGCGCTTCAATGTCGCTGAGGGTGTAGTTTGGTTCCGGAACCGCCGGTTTGACTTTCTGTGGGTTCTTCAAATAGGTGTATATGTACCCGCTGAAAAGACGCCCGCCGATGCCGTCCAGTGGCGGGCCCACGTATCCGCCCGCGAGGCTGGCCTGGTGACAAGCCTGGCAACCGAACCGGTCGTAATAGAGCTGTTTGCCATGGGCGATTTCTTGGGTATCCGGCCGGCTCTGAGGAAAAATCTCGCGCGGGATGGAGTCATCCAGGAGCGCCATTTGAAAATAGTCGATGGCGGTGCGGATTTCCCGGTCGGACATGCCCAGCAGCGGCATGCGCTCGGTCAGGATAGGGCGCAGGGAGTAGGGCAACCGAAAATAGCCGGCGATCCAATCCGGCCTGTCTTGGCTGCCGATCGCGGAAAGGTCTGGCGCCAGCGTCCCGCCTTCGCCATTTATGGCGTGGCAACTCAGGCATTCGTACTTCTTGAGAACCCTTCCAAACTCTCCCTGGGGCGGGGCAGCGTGCGCCGGGCGTCGTTCGGCAGGCAGGTAGCTGGGAGGAATCTTCCTGCCGGAAATGCTCAACAGCGCGAGAACAATTTCGCGGTTCTCGCCATCGCTAAGATGGAAATCCGGCATCTTGAGGTTCTTTGCAAACGCGCGCGGCGCCTTGATCTTCGCGAACAGCCACGACCACAGGTTTCGTTCGATGCGGACGTTGCCGAAGTCCAGACGGTCGACGTCCTTGGCGCCGATGCCGGCCAAGTCCGGGCCGAACTCGACCGGTCCTTCGCTGTCCTTCAAGGCATGGCAGCCGCCGCAGCCGACGCTCTGGAACAGCTTCCTGCCTGCTGCCAAAGAGTCGCGGGACGCCGGGGGCAACGAGCGCACGAGTTCCTGCTCCTGCGGGTCGGCGATAGACGGGTCGGCGAATTCCGCAGCCATATAGGCAGTGATTGCCTGGACGTCTTTTTCGGGAAAGCTGAACTGCGGCATCCTGGTCTGCGGGAAGAGCGCTTTGGGATCGCGCAGCCAGCTTTGGAGCCAGCCAGGGCGCACTTTGCCGCCGACCCTGCCGAGGTCCGGTCCAAAGGTCCCGCCACGGCTGTTCTGCGCGTGACAACTGATGCAGCGAGCCTCGCGGTACCGGAGCTGGCCCAGGTCAACCGTCGCAGCATCCGCCGCTGGAGTGGTCTCCGGGACCGATGCTTTCTGCGCCAATAGGAACGTGGTCAGCAACCGCGCCTGTTCGTCCGACAATTGGAAGTCAGGCATGTACGTACGTTCCAGGTAGTCCTTGGGGTTTTTCAGCCACCGGAATAACCAGAGGGGTCTGACTTTGCTGCCGATGCCGTCCAGGTTGGGAGCGATTGGCCCCTGCGGTGCGAAACCGGGGATCTTGTGACAGCCCAGGCACCCGATTTTTTGAATTCGTTCCCTTCCGGCATTCAGCACCCAGGCTTCCGGAACGGCATTTCCCGCGTGACATTGTCCGCAGGAGGCCTGCAAGTACTGGCTGGGGAGCATGGGATCGTCCCACCACCGCAAGCGGCCGTGAGCGCCCCGGACGGTGGTGGCCACGCCCTGTCCGCGGTGACAGACGGTGCAGCCCATGTCGCCGATCCTGTGCGGTGTCACCGGGTGGGCGCGATAGGGTTGCGGAGCGTCCCGCAATGCGGGGTTGTCGACTCCCAAATGGCAGGTCGTACAGCGATCCACCACGTCCAGTTCCGGGCGCCAGACCTGGCGAATGCCAATGGCCGCGACACGGACCGGAATATTCTGCCGCAGCTTTTCTTCGGCCACTTGGTTGTAGCGCTTCTGGTAGCGTCTCCACTCCCGGAAGTGGTCGCGTAAGGGCGCCACCGCGTAAGTCCCCAGTAAAACGAAGCTCGCGATGCAAAACATCAGGGCGATTCGTCGCATAGGTCTATACCGATCTTATTGCCAAGGCCAAACGAACGACCAGCCAGGTCCGCGGAACAAAGAACCAGTGACCGTCAGGACCACAACGGCCGCCAGGAACCACGACATCAGCCAGACCGCCAGGCTGCGTTCGGATAGCCAGAGATGGGTGCGCACAACAAACTTCGACGCCGGAGTCCAGCGCACCAGCAAACCCCAGAAGCCACGGTTGGCCGGGAAGTACAGCGAAGCCATGGCCGCCGCGAAGACGATCGTCGGGACCAGCAGAATGTAGCACCGGAACACCGCGAGAATTCCCGCAAACAGCGCCGCGATTCCAGTAGAGACGATCAACTTCGCAGGGCTACGATCGCGCCAGAGACTCTGGCGCTCCATGTTCACCCGGAAATACGGAATGGCAACCAAAGCGATCACCGCCAGCGCGGGAATCAAGACACCGGCAACCACCGGCGGGAAGTAGTGGAGCAGCTCCTGCAATCCCAGGAAATACCAGGGCGCCTTGGCAGGATTCGGAGTTTTGTTGGGATTGGCGAGGCTCTCGAGCGGCGCGTCGTAAAGGAGCGAAAGGAGCCCGACGGCGATCAGGAGGATCTCGAGCGCGAGCGCCTCGCGCACGACCAGGTGAGGGAAGGTCATCACCGTCTCGTCTTCTTCGGTCATGAACCGGGCGGGGAGCGCCCGATGGATCAGGACGATGCTCCGCGGAATACGGACCGCTTTGGCTCCGGTTTCGATTTGTAAAGGACCTGGTTCCGGCATAATCTCGCCTCCTGTCAGAGTGGACGAACACCCCCGTCTTTGCGAACGCGCCAGAAGTGCACCGCCAGCAGCACTGCCCCGGCAAGCGGCAGCACGACGCAGTGGAGCACGTAGAAGCGCACCAATGCATTTTCCCCGATGATGTTTCCTCCCAGCAGGAGAAACTTGAACCTGGGCCCGATCACCGGGGCAGCGTCCGCCATGTTGGTGCCCACCGTAATTGCCCAGAACGCCAGTTGATCCCAGGGAAGCAGATACCCGGTATAGCTGAGCAGCAGAGTCAAAATCAGGAGCAGGACGCCTATGACCCAGTTGAATTCCCGGGGCGGGCGGTAAGCGCCGGAGAAGAACACCCGAACCATGTGCAGAAAAACGAAAAGCACCATGGCGTGCGCCGACCAGCGATGGAGGTTGCGCAGAAAGGCGCCGGCAGTAACGACAAATTCCAGTTCCTTCATGTCACGATACGCTTGCGGCGCAGCCGGGCGGTAATAGAACATGAGCAGGATTCCGGTCGCGGTCAGCACCAGAAACAGCCCGAAGGAAAGCCCGCCCAAGCACATGGTGTGCCAGAAGCGGATGCTCCTTTTTGGCACTTTGACCGGGTGAATGTGAAGGAAAACGTTACTGAACACCGCCAGCGAACGGTTGCGGTTCGAATCCAAATACCGGTGACGGAAGACAGACTGCCAAGTCTGTGTAGCCATCAGCCGCTCTTTTGCTTCGAGGATACTCATCACTGCCTCCTGCCGCTTCTCTCACGCGCGTAGAATCGCGTCCTTTTCGACGTCCACTGCCGTGTCCACGACCAGTTCTCCGTCTTCCAACCGGATGGCGATGCGCCTCAGAGGACGGGGGGCGGGGCCCTGTGCAAGAGCGCCATCGCGGCTGAACTTGCTGCCGTGGCAAGGGCAGGCGATGGACTGCTCGTCTTCCACCCATCGGGTGATGCAACCCAGATGTGTGCATACCGCCGAGAGTGCAAAGAAACCAACTTCGGTCCGGACGACGAAAACCTTCCGGTCGTAGTCGGCGGTCACCGAATTCACGGGAAAATTATCCGGTTTTCCGATACGGAACGCCGTGGGCGGCTCAAACAGCACCTTGGGGTGCACGAAATCGGCCAACACCACTGCGCCCCCGGCGGCCGTAGCGCCCAGCGCGCCCAAGCCGGAGAGCCACAGAAAACGGCGGCGGTTGGCCGGCTCTTTTTCGCGATCTTCCATGTGTATGTGCCTCCTTGGCTTGTCAGCTCGCTACGGCGGCTTCCGCCAGAAAACTCTCCATGGTGATACATCCCACCGGGCAGCGCTGTTCACACAGGCCGCAGCGAGTACAGGATTCCTCGTTCTTGATCAGAAGCGTTGCCAAACCGTTGCCCTGCGCGGACACCCCCTGCAACCGCTCTTCGATGAGGGCGAGCGCCTCGCCATCCGCATCGAGCCAATCCGCCGGTGCAAGTTCGAGGCAGTTTTCAGGGCAAACATCCACGCACCCGCCGCACAAGATGCACTCGCTGCCGCTCTCTTCGGCGCCTTCGAAGATCGTGTTGACCCAGCACTGCAGGCAGCGGTTGCCTTCGCGCATCGCCTGCTCCAGGTTGTATCCCAACTCAATTTCGGAAACTCCGATGCGCCGGTCAATCGGCTGCGCCGGCACCCGGACCCGGGGACGGGATTCGAATGTTTGATCGCGCTTCCACTTTCCGTGCGGGAAGACGTCGATCTGCACCGAAGGCGAGGCCCCCGGCCCCCTGCCGGCGAGGAGTTCATGTATCGATGCCGCGGCCCGGCGGCCATCCGCGACCGCCTCGATGACATTGCGCGGACCAAAAGCCACATCACCCCCGGCGAAGACCCGCGGATCCGAAGTGGCCAGCGTGGAGTCGACCGCAATGGTGCCGCGCGGCGTCAGGACCAGGCCATCCTCGGGTTCGACGAAAGAGAGGTCCGAAGTCTGGCCGATCGCCAGGATCACGGTCTCGGCCGGCAACGTCGTTTCGTTGTTGGGATAAAACTCGGGATTGAACCGGCCCCGGGCATCGAAGACCGATTTCACGGCGACCGTTTCCAAGCCCACAACGCGGCCGTTCTCGCCCAAGATTCGCTTGGGACCGAGCGAGTTATGAATGACGATGCCTTCTGTCTCGGCCTCCTCGACCTCACCATGGAACGCCGGCATTTCCTGCCGGGCTTCCAGGCATACCAGCGCGACTTCACGCGCTCCCAGCCGGAGGGCGGAGCGGGCCACATCGAAGGCCGCGTGCAGGTCCGGCTGCGGGTAGTCGTCGCTGTCAAACCGCAACACCGAGCGGGCCACGTCTACCGCCACGTTGCCGCCTCCCACTACCAGAACTTTGCGGCCCAGGTTGACCCGGTAATTCAGGTTGGCATTCAGCAGAAAGTCCACTCCATGCAGGACACCGTCGAGATCGCTCCCGTCGATGTGCAGCGCCCGGCTGCGATGCGCGCCGACGGCCAGAAAAACCGCCGTATAATCCTGTTCCCACAGATCGCGGAGCAGGAAATCGCGGCCCAGCCGTGAGTTCAGCTTCAACTCCACGCCAAGGCTGAGCACTGCGTCCACTTGGGCCTGGATGACGTAGCGCGGCAGCCGGTACTCGGGAATGCCGAGCGCGAGCATTCCGCCGGCCACGGGAGCGGACTCGAACAAAGTCACACGGTAGCCCAGCTTGGCCAGATCCGTGGCAGCCGACAGGCCCGCCGGCCCGGCCCCGATCACTGCGATCTTCGGGCCGGCCAGTTTTTTGGGCGCACGCATCCGCGAAACGATGCGTTGGCGCCCCAGTTTGCTGTACGGCCCGAATTGCTCGGCCACGAAACGCTTCAAGGCCCGGATGGCTACGGGCTGATCGATCCGCCCGCGACGGCAGGCCGTTTCGCACGGGGCGGCGCAAACGTGACCGCAGATCGCCGCCAGGGGATTGGGCTCCTCGGCCAGCGCGTAGGCTTCCTCGAAGCGCCCCTCCGCAATCAGCGTGCAATAGCGTCCCGCCTGGGTCTTGACCGGGCAGGCCTGGACGCAAGGCACATTTTGTTCGAGCCACTCCAGGTTCACCAGTTTCATGGGCCGTCCCGCTTCAGTCCGTCTACTGTGCCGCGATGTTGCTGATCACATCCCCG
This sequence comes from Bryobacteraceae bacterium, assembly GCA_041485845.1. Taxonomy (GTDB): domain Bacteria; phylum Acidobacteriota; class Terriglobia; order Bryobacterales; family Bryobacteraceae; genus OMOG01. The sequence continues at coordinate 3,128 of JBGPKH010000145.1, read as the reverse complement.
CTGGCCGGCACAGCGACCTCGGAGGGCGCAAACTTCCCCTTTTCGTGCCAGACCTTGAGGGTGTACTTGCCCGCCGGCACGTTGGCGATGGTGTAGCTGCCGTCCGGCCCGGTCTTGGCAAAATAAGGATTCGCCAAAACGATCACCCATGCCTCCATCTCCGGGTGGACGTTGCAAAGCAGGCGCACTTCTCCCGGTTTGTCGAAGGTGTAAGACTTGGTTTGTCCCTTGGGCCAACTGCCCAGGTTGAACCGGTCGCCGGCTTTGGAAGGTGTGTAGACGTTGTGCAGCACGGAATCGCTGTTCAGAAACTTCACCGCGGTCCCCACCAGCACTGGCAGCACGTGAGGGATGAAGACCATCTTCAGTTGGTCTATGTCGGCGGACTGCTTGGGAGCGGGGAACTGTCCTGGCACGTTCTCCAGGTAGACGACGGCATCCCGGTTGTCGCGCACACCTTTAAGCTGAACCTTGCCCTTGATGTCGCCGGCGTTGGCGATGTGACCGGCGACCGCGAGCGAAAGCAATAATGGGACTATCTTCATGTTGTTGAGCTCCTTTTTCTATCGGGCATGGACCTTTGTCACGGCAAACTGTGCGTCCTCGCCATGGCAGGTGGCACAGGCCTCTCCAAACGGTGCGATGTTGACGAATGCGTGCGCGGCGGCGGACTGATCGTCATGGCAGGCCAGGCAGGCCGCGGCGATGGGCGGTGTGGGACTGAAGAAACCTCGCGGCGTAACAGTCGCCATCAGGTTGTTCCGCAAGGGCAGTTGGAAACTATTTCCTTCGTGGCATTTGGAGCAATTCCGGCGGTCACCCGGAAAACGGATCGAGTTCAAGCCTTCCGGCGAGCCGTTGTCGTACAGGGTGTACTCCCTTGCCAGTTGGTCCCCGCTGTGCAGCTTGTGGATCAGGTTCTTGAGATCCAGGCTTTCAGCCGGCATCTTGTCTTTCGGACGCTGTCCCTCGTCGGTCATGTTCGGGCGGTGGCAGATCGGACAATATTCCAGGTTATTGCGGGATTGGTCGTGCGCGGACAGTTTATCGTGGCACACATTGCATCTCTCGATGGCCACCACGACGCGGCGCTTTACCGGATTGCTGTCGGTTACTCCGAAGTAGAAGACCTTGGTTGCGGCTGCATCCCGTCCGGTCACATTCGTGCCGTCGACTTTTTGCAGAACGATGTCGCGATACGCTTCCGCCCCTACCATAAACGTTCCCTTGCCGCCGGCCGGAATGGCCGCGTTGAACTTGTAGGTGTAAGCGCTTATGCCCGGGACGGCTTTCGTGGCGTCCTCCCGGGCGGAGAAGGAATAATCGGTGGTTGGGCCGCCGAGAGCCAGCGTGAGGTCATCCATTTTCGACGCATCGAGGGGGTTGCCCTGGTTGTCGGTAAGAGTGAAACTGACGGTCGGATTGCTTCCTGGCGAGGTCCCGTCCACCGAAAGAATCTGGATGTTTACGCCGGGCAGTTGCGGCGACTTTTCCGGGATGGTGTGCGCGCCCTTTACGGAGATATCGAACTCCCGGCCAGTCTCCGGCGCGTGACAGAGCGTGCAACTGGCATCCGAGGTCTGCACTCCTCCCAGCCCGTGACCCTTCCCCGTGGAAAAATCGACGTCGTCATGACAGGAACCGCAGGCCGCCCGCGACGGCTGTGTCAAGTTGTTGGCGCTTTGCGTCCCCTTCTGGTGGCACACATCGCAATTGCGGATGTCCCGCGGAAACTCCACCGTGCTGAAGTCTTCGGTAGAGAACTTGAATGTGCCACCCGCCTGCACGCTGGGGAGTTCCGCGCCCCTGTGAATCTTGTGGATCAGCACCTTGAAGTCGGCGGTCAACCCGGTAACCGCATCCGTGGTCCCTGGATTGTGGCAGAGGACGCAAAGCCGGACTTCGCGACGCGCGTTTGAGCCGTGATGGGCAAGCGGGTCGTGACAGATGTTGCAATTCTCCGTGCGCACGATGTCCCGCACCGTGACGACCGGCCCTCCGGCGGGCACCCAATCGAAGATGGCGTTGGCGACATAGAGGCTCAAGCCGAAAGCGGCCAGATCCCGGGTCGCGTAAATCCCGACGGTGTGAGTCGCCTTGGGGTCGTAGCCGCTGGGGATTCTGGTGGCGAAGGTGTATGTATAGACGCCGTCGCCGGCGCTGCTGTAGGTCCCGCCGATATCCCGGTTGGCTTGCAGATAGAGTTGTCCCGTGGCGGGGCTGGGCTGCAGGCGCGTGGTATAGGCGGTGTACTGCCGGTCTCCCTGGTTGATGCGCGACAGAACAAAATTCAGGGTAACGATCCCGGGGGTGGTGATCGCGTCTCGATCCAGGGCTCCTTTGCCGTCATCCGTAATGCGGAAGGTCACTTTCGCGGTGAAGTCGGGAGCGATCTCCGCCTTTTGGATGTCGACGTTCAGGCCTGGCTGGAACTGGGCCAAGGCGCTCGCATCGAGATAGTATTCCTTTTGATTCGCCGCGTAGGCTCGAACGTCGTCCTTACCGGAGGTGATGGGCAGGATGAAAGCCATCGCCAGCACGATCAGAAGAGCGATCCTTTTTCGGAGTATCCAAGCCATTACAAACCCTCCTTCCGGCGTGCGTCCAGGTGGCGCTGGCGCGTCAGAAGGGGGAATGCAACTTTGATGCCATGTACCCTGATTTGCATAAAGGGCCGCTTTATTGCACTTTTCTCCAAGTTTATCTCCATCGGCCGGGGCAGACTGTCACATAACCGTCACACCCCGTGGTAAATTACTCGGACCGATGAAGTAATGCAAAGAAAAGACCGCGGCCAGCCCTGTTCTAAGGGACTAGGCTCGTTCGGGACTTCGCCCGAGGAAGTCAGAAACCCAGAACGCCCCCGCACAGCCGGACCCGCAAGTAGTCCCATTCTGGCTCCTGACTCCTGACTCCTGACTCCTCAACATCGACAAGATTTTGTCGGCGTTGGCGCTGTAAGCGCCTAACTGGCCGCGGTCTCCGGAGGATTCAGCCGGCGTCAGCGCGCATGCACCTTGCTGACTGCGAAGTCGGCGCCCTCCTCATGACAGACCGGGCAGGACTCGCCGAAAGGCGCCGTCATCAGATAAGTGTGCGCCGAGGCGTCTTTCGCGTCGTTTGGGTAT
>JBGPKH010000144.1:0-16184 GCA_041485845.1 Bryobacteraceae bacterium | reverse complement strand
TCGGAGAAGAAGGAGGGAGTTCTCATAATGCGATAGTTCCGCCTTTCGAGATGAACACAAGCGGAACTATAGCATATTAAACAGCGGCCAGTCTAGCGGGCACAACGGAGCAAAGCCACAATATTTACGGCTATCAGGGGAAATAGAGATCTCAAGTTTCGAAAGCGAGAATGGCATGCCATATTACTCTCTTTCAGCCTGATTCTGAGTAGTTATTATTGCGTAGCCGCTAAATACCGAGAGGGAGTCGCTGGTCGCATCCTCCCTAAAAGCAAATGGTCCACCCCGGCTTGACGCCGCGACTGCAATGGACTACCGACGTCAGGCCGACAAACTGCTCCGACAGGGTGGCCAAGCTGAGCGCAAGCAACTGTTGCGTACTCTGGTTGGCGAAGTGAAGCTGATGCCGCAGGACTTGGAGGTGAGCATCAGCTACCGCCTGCCCGAGGCCATTATGAATGGATTTGGTTGCGGGGGGTGGATTTGAACCACCGACCTTTGGGTTATGAGCCCAACGAGCTACCAGACTGCTCCACCCCGCATCTCCATCCTACCGTATGGCTCCCCATCGGTCAACGTCGCGAATTCCATCGGCTCGCGCAGCTACAATAGAGATGTGCCCCGCTTCCTCGTCCCGGCGGCTCTCGCCTTGGCCGCTGCCTTGTCCGCGCAGACTGCCTTCTTTCCCTTGAAGGACATCAAACCCGGCATGCGCGGCACCGGACGCACCGTCTTCTCGGGCACCCGCATCGATGAATTCCAGGTCGAAATCCTCGGCGTCCTCGACAATATCGGACCCAAGGAATCGCTCATCCTCGCACGGCTCTCCGGCGGACCCCTGGAGCACACTGGAGTCATGCAGGGCATGAGCGGCAGCCCGGTCTACATCGACGGCAAGCTCGCCGGCGCCGTCGCTATGGCCTTCCCGTTTTCCAAAGACCCCATCGCCGGCATCCGTCCCATCCAGGACATGGTACGGTCCTCCACCACCACCGCGTCGCTGCCGCGGCAACTTCCGCGGATCGCCCTCAACGACCGCGACCTTACCCGCGTCCTCCCCAAGCCGGAACCCGCGCTCGCCGCCGGCGAACGCATGGTCGACATCGCCACCCCTCTCTCCTTCGGCGGTTTCAGCCGCGCCACGCTCGAAGCCTTCGCACCCCAGTTGCGCGCCCTCGGTCTGGAGCCGCGGCAGGGAATCACCTCGGGCTCCAGGATCGAGCCGGGAATGGGCAATCCCGCCGACCTCAAACCCGGCTCCATGATCAGCGTTCAACTGATGGCCGGCGATTACGGACTTGGCGCCGACGGCACCGTCACCCACATCGACGGCAATCGCATCTACGCTTTCGGACACCGGTTCCTGGATATCGGCTCCACGGAACTGCCTTTCGCCCGCGCCGATGTCATCGCCCTTCTGCCCAACCTCAACACCTCATTCAAGCTTTCCGACGCCCGGGAATGGATGGGCACCATCAACCAGGATCGCAACACCGCCATCTCCGGCGAGCTCGGCAAACGCGCCGCCATGGTGCCGGTCTCGGTCGAGATCTGGCGCGGCTCGCGCCCCATCGAGACCTACCAGATGCGCATGGTGAACGATCCGCTGCTTTCGCCGCTCCTCATCCAGATGGCGGTCTACTCCGTCATCGAAGAAACCGAACGCACCGTCGGCGCTTCCACCATTCGGGTCAGCGGAGAAGTCGAGTTCCAGAACTCGCCGTCGCCCGTGCGGATCAACAACATGTTCGCTGCCGACAACGGCTCTGCCCAGCAGGGCTCGCTCTCCGCAGCCATTCCCGTGGCCTACGTGATGCAGAGCGGCTTCAAGACCCTCCGCTTGAACAAGGTCGCGCTCAAGATCGAAACCTACGACCAGAAAAAGCAGTTGACCATCGACGGCATCTCCGTGGCCCATCGCACCGTGCGGCCCGGCGAAAAGGTGCGGCTCAACGTGTCGCTCACCGGGGAGAACGGCGTCGAAACCGTGCGCCCCCTGGAGTACGAGGTGCCTATCGGCGCCGAGCCGGGCACGCTGTACTTCACCGTGGCGGACGCCAACGCCACCAACCTCGCGGACTTCCGCCAGATTCTCACATCCAGCACGCGCAATCCGGCCCAGTTGATCGCTACGGTGAACAATCTCCACCCCAACACCAAGGCCTACGTGCGCGTGTGGCGCGCCGATCCGGCGTATCAACTGGAGGGCGTGGACCTGCCCGATCCTCCCGCGTCGGTCGCCATGATCCTGGCGGGCTCGCAGGCGAATCTCGCCGGCATCACGCAAACCCGCAATTCGAAGATCGGCGAAATGGAGGTCGACGGAGGCGATATGGTCATCTCCGGTGTCAAAACGGTCCAGGTGGAAATAAAGGAATGATCGGTCTCATGCAACGTGCCCGTCCCGCAATTCTGGTGGCGCTCCTCGCCGGGTTCGCCGTTTCCGTATTCTCCAGCGGGACCACGGCCTGGGAGATGACTTCGTACGCCGATTTCGTCCGCGGCCGATTCGAGGGCGTGTCCCTCAGCCGCGAAGGCCGCATTTCACTCGCGCCCAAGATCGATCCCATTTTCACCTCCGACCAGTCCGTGATCTGGAGCGTCGCGCAGGCCGGCGATGGAACGCTCTATGCCGCCACCGGCCACCGCGGCCGGGTCTATCGCATCGATACCGCGGGCGAGTCTTCGCTCCTGTGGACCGCCGAGCAGCCCGAGGTCTTCGCGATTGCCGTGGATCGCAACGGCATCGTCTACGCCGGGACCTCGCCCGATGGCAAGGTCTATCGCATCGAGAACGGTCAGGCCACCGAGTACTTCGCACCCAAGGCGCGCTACATCTGGTCCCTGGCGATCGCGCCCGATGGCGCCCTGTACGTGGGCACCGGCGATCAAGGCAAGGTCTTTCGCGTGGAGGCTCCCGGCACGGGCGACTTGTATTACGCCACGGGCCAGTCCCACATAACCGGCCTCGCCGTCGACTCGCAGGGCCGCCTGCTCGCGGGCACCGAACCCAACGGAATCCTGTACCGGATTTCCGCCAAGGACAAGGCCTTTGTCCTGTACGATGCGAACCTTCCGGAAATACGTTCGATCGTTCCCATGCCCGATGGCACGGTGTACGCGGCGGCGCTCGGCGGATCGGTCGCGAAGCGCGCGCAGAGCGCCGCGCAAGCCGCACAGGGAGCGTCCGGCGGAGCTGTCGCCGCCACGTCCACTACGACGATTACCGTGGAGGCCCAAGCCGGCCCCGGTGGGGAAATCAAGCCCCCGGATCCGAAACAGCAGCAGCCACCCGCTGCTCCGGCCACCTCCACTCCCCAGGTGAGCGCGCAGTTCGCGCCCGTGGTGGATGTGAGCGGCGTCGAGAAATCCGCACTCTACCGCATCAACCCGGACAACACCGTCGAGACCCTCTGGAGCTCCAAGGAGGAGAACGTCTACGACGTCCTGGCGCTCGAAAAGCAGATTCTCTTCTCCACCGACGACGAGGGCCGCATTTACGGCTTGACGCCTGATCGCCGCGTCACCCTGGTAGCCCAAACCAACGAAGGCGAGACCACCCGCCTGCTGCCGTCGGATCATTCGGTGCTGGCCGCCACCGGCAACATGGGCCGCATTTTCCGCCTCGGTGAAAAACCGGGCGCCAGCGGTTCCTACCAGGCGCCGGTCCACGATACCGGCACTGCATCGCGCTGGGGCAGCCTGAGTTGGCGCGCGGAGGTGCCCGCCGGATCCTCGCTGGTTTTCCGCACGCGCTCCGGCAATTCAGCCAAGCCGGACCGTACCTGGAGCGAATGGTCCGAGCCCCTGCAAACTCCCTCCGGTTCCAAGATCGCCAGCCCCAACGCGCGCTACATCGAGTGGAAGGCCGAGCTGGCGGGCGCCGGGGGCGCAACCCCCATCCTGAATAGCGTTAGCCTGGCGTACCTGCCGCAGAACTCTCCGCCCGTCGTGAAGAGCATCAACGTCGTTACGCAGTCCGCTCCCGGTTCCCAGACCGCCAAATCCGCCTCAGCCTCGTCATCCGGCGCTTACTCGGTCACGGTCACCGATAGCGGCGATGTCTCCACCTCCGCGTCCGCCGGCACCCCTACCCAAACGCTGCCGCGCGCATCCTCGCAGCAGCTCACCATCTCCTGGCAGGCCGAAGATCCCGATAACGACCGCCTGGTCTACAATGTCTACTTCCGCAGCGAAGACGCCACCCAGTGGATGCTGTTGAAGAGCGGCACGCACGACAGCTCGCTCACCTTCGACGGCGACATTCTGGCGGACGGGAAGTACTTCTTCCGTGTGGTGGCTTCCGACCGCGAAGCCAATCCGCCGGCCAGCGCCCGCGAAGCCCAATTGACCAGCGCTCCCATCATGATCGACAACACGCCGCCCGCCGTTAACTTGGGCGCGGTCCGGTATTCCGCGGGGACCGCCCACATCGAATTCGAAGCCGCCGATGCCGCCTCGCCGTTGCGGCGCTGCGAGTATTCGTTGGACGCTGCAAGCTGGGTGCCGGTCGCAGCCGCCGACGGCGTCATCGATTCCCTGCGCGAGAAATTCGTTCTCGACCTGAGCGGCCTCACGCCGGGCGAGCACCTGCTGGTGATCCGCGCGGCCGACAGCGCCAACAATGTGGGCCTCGCCAAGGTAGTGCTCAAGTGAAAGGTGGTGCTGAAGTGACCGCCGCCGCCGAACGCATGGCGGGCCTGCTTGAAAGCGCGCCGCTCCGCCTGGCCAACATCTCCGATGCCGATGCCGCGCGGCGTGAGAAGCCGGGCCGCTGGTCGAAGAAGGAGATTCTCGGGCACCTGATCGATTCGGCCAGTAACAACCACCAGCGTTTCGTCCGCGCGCTCATCTCACCGCAATTGGAGTTCCCGGAATACCAGCAGGAGCCCTGGGTCGCGGTGCAATCCTACGCCACGGAACGGTGGCCCGACCTGGTGAACCTCTGGCTCGTTTTCAATCGCCACCTGCTGCACATTATCCAGGCGGTTCCGGAAGCCAGCCTGTCGCGCCCCTGCGTCATCGGCGGCGCGGACGCCATGACGCTCTCCGCGTTGATCGACGGGTACGTGGATCACCTGGAACATCACCTGGAAACTCTATGAAGCTTGCGCTGCTCGCGATCATTGCCTCCGTCCTGTTCGCTGCGGATTTCTCGAAGTGGTGGCCCGGGTTTCAGGCGGCAGTCGCCCGGAACGATGCCAAAGCGGTGGCCGGCCAGGCCCATTTTCCGATGAACTGGGAGAACGGCAAGATCCGCGAGATCAAAACGGAAGCCGAATTCCTGAAGAGTTTCGACGTCTACTTCACTCCTGAGATTCGGAAGGCCATTGCGGGCAGGAAGACCGAGCGGCTGCCGAACGGCACCTACATCATCACCTGGAAGGCCCGCGGCAACGAGTATTCGCTTTACTTCCGGCCGGAAGGCGCAGTGTTTGTGCTGGACGGATTGTCGGAAGGGCCGCCATAGCCGAAAACCGCTTGCTACGCGCGCGGCTCAGTAGCTCACGGAGCCGCGACCGCAGGGAGCGGTCTTGTTCGCCTACCCCAGCGCATTCCGAATCTCGCTCATCGGCACATCCTTCCAGTACCGGTGGTGATTCTCCAGAGTCATAAACGACCGCGGATTCATCCGGTCGATATACAGGCCCCCGTGCAGGTGATCGATTTCATGTTGCAGGATGCGCGCGTACCAGCCGCCGGCCTCGATCCGGACCGGCTCCGCGCGCTCGTTCCAGCATTCCACCACCACGCTCCGCGCGCGGGCCACTGCCGCGCCGAACCGCGCCAGGCTCAGGCAGCCTTCGAAGAATTCCACGGTCTCATCGCCCAGCGTGATGGTCGGATTGACGATCGCATGAAACGGCACGGGATGCCGTTCCAGTTCGGCGAGCCGCTCCGGGCTGAGTTCCTGGAGGTTCTCCGCGCTGTCTTCAATCACCGCGAGTTGTAGAGACACTCCGATCTGCGGAGCGGCCAGGCCGACGCCCGGCGCCTCTCGCATCGTCTCGCGCATATGTTCGATCAGCTCCTGAACCGCCGCGCTCCGGATCTCATCGAGAGCCAGGGGCCGCGCGCGCCGGCGCAGCACCGCCTCGCCGGCCTGCAGGATGTTTAGCACCATCACAGCAGTGTAGCGCGGAGCTGAGTTTTTCATCCCAGCGCACTTATGCCACACTACCCATGTGCGTCTGACCCCGCGGACCGTCGTCTGGCTCCTCCAGCGAAGTTTCCTGGCCACCCTCGACGATGGTTGTTTGAGCATTGCCAAGGGCGCCGCCTACTCCGCGCTCCTCGCCTTCTTTCCGGTCCTCACCTCGGCCGCCACCATCCTGGTCCAGTCCCGGGCGGAGTTCGTCTCCCGCACCATCGAGGATGCGCTCTCGGAAATCGTGCCGCCGGGCGCCGAGGACCTGGTCGTCCAGCAGTTCCGCGTCTCCGGCGCGCGCCCTTTCTACCTGCTGGTGGTCGCCGGCCTCATCTCGGTGTGGGCGGCCTCCGGGGTGATCAAGAGCCTGATCGAAGGTTTCCAGGCGGCGTATCGCGTTCCGCAAAATCGCGGCCACTTCCATCACAGCCTGGTCGCCATGGCCCTGGTCTTGGGAGCCGCGTTGCCCCTGCTCTGCGCTTCGCTGCTCATCGTCTTCGGCGGCCAGATCGAACGCGGCGTCCTGAACTGGATGAAAGTGGATCCGCTCCTGAATCCGTTGACCTGGGCCTGGCAGTGGCTGAGCCGCCTGGCGCGCTACGCGGTGTCGTTGGGCACCACCGTCCTGGTCACCTCCAGCCTCTACTACTTCGGCCCCTATCGCCGCCAGCGCTGGCGCTACGTGTGGCCGGGCGCGATTCTGGCTACCATGCTTTGGCTGCTCGCCACGTCGGGATTCGGTTGGTACGTGCGCAACATGGCGCACTACAATGTCATGTACGGATCGGTCGGGGCCGGCATCGCGCTGCTGGTCTGGATGTACCTGATGGCCATCATTGCGCTGATCGGCTGCGAATTCAATGCCGAATACGAGCGCAGCGCCGGGTAACCAAATGCCTGTTTTCCAGAGTTTTGCGGCCGCCCGCATCCGCTACAATCGCAATAGGGTGAGAAAGGCTCTGATTTGGATCCTGGCGCTGGCGTGTGCCAGAGCTGCGGACATTCCGATGACGCTCGTGTCGGACAACGAGGCCGAGCCGATCCACAGCGCCATTATCCGCCGAGAAGCATGGACCCTCGATTCCGTCCGCCGCCTGCGCGCCGAGGCCGAAAAGCGCATGAAGGAAGGCCCGTGGACCATCACCTCGGACCGGCCGAAGAGTCTCGATCTCGACCCCCACGACTACTACAGCGAGGACCCGTACTGGTGGCCCAATCCCGACAATGCCGCCGGCCCCGCGGTCCGCAAAGACGAGATCAACCCGACGCGTTTTCAGGCGAACAAGGCGGCGCTCAATGCCATGTGCGACGCCGTGTTCACGCTCGGCTCGGCGGCCTTTCTTCTGGACGACACCCGCTATGCGCAGCGCGCCGCGCGCGTGCTCCACACGTGGTTCATCAATCCGAAAACGCGTATGAACCCCAGCCTGGAGCATGCCCGGTCGATACCCGGCGCCACCGCCCTGCGGGGCGCGGGAATCCTGGATGGCCGGGTCCTGATCCGCGCCATCCAGGGCATGGAGTTTCTGGCCCAAACCGGCGGCTGGGATCCCAAGGATCAGGCCGCCGTCCGCAAATGGTTCGACGACTACCTGCATTGGCTCACCCAGAGCAAGAATGGCAACGAAGAGAAAAAGAGCGGCAATCACCACGCCACCTGGTGGACCGCGCAGGTGGCCGCTGTCGCCACGTTTGCGCGCAACAGCGCCGCTCAGCAGGCGGCTTTCAATTACTACCGCGATCACATCTTCTCCCGCCAGATCCGGGCCAATGGCAGCGCCCCGCGCGAAGAATCCAGCACGCGGTCTTTGTCCCTCTCGGCACTCAACCTGGAAGGGATCACCATGGTTTGCCGCATCGCCCAGGTGCAGGGCGTGGATCTCTGGTCGGTTCGCGCCAAGAACGGCGCGACGGTCGCCACCGTCATCGACTACCTTGCGCCCTATCTTTCGGACCCGCACAAGTGGGCCAAGGAACAGGTGGCCGATTTTCCAAACGACAGTCTCTATTCTCTGGCGTGCGCGGGAATGGGTTTGAAGAAGCCCGAATACGTCGCCCTGTATCGAAAGCTGGAGCGTCCCGAGGGAGCCTGGCTGAGCTTCGTCGACCTGATGGTGGGCCGTTGGGAAGCGGCGGCGCACCAGACCCGTCACTAGTACTGTGGCGCAGGCACTCGTGCCTGCCGGGTCGAGACTTCCGGTTTGCGGACCCGTTCCGGGTGTCTCGACAGGCTCCGTTCTGAGCCACGACCGTAGGGAGTGGTAATGCGCACCATCATTGAGCCGTTCCGCATCAAGAGCGTGGAGCCGCTGCGGCATACCACAACGGAAGAGCGCCAGCGCTACCTCGAGGAGGCCGGATACAATCTCTTCCTCATCCGGGCCCGCAACATTCTGATCGACCTTCTTACCGATTCGGGCACCAGCGCCATGTCCACCGAGCAGTGGGCCGCCGTAATGCGCGGCGACGAATCCTACGCCGGCAGCGAGAGCTTCTTCCGCCTCAAGCGCGTAGCCGACGAGCTCACCGGCTTCCGTCACATGATTCCCACGCACCAGGGCCGCGCCGCCGAACGGATCCTATTCACGGTGATGTGCCAGCCCGGCCAGGTGGTTCCTTCCAACACGCACTTCGACACCACGCGGGCCAATGTGGAATTCACCGGCGCGCGCGCCGTCGATCTTCCCCTTCCCGAAGCCAGGGATACGCAGGCGCGCCTCGATTTCAAAGGCAACATGGATGTCCCCGCGCTGGAAGCCCTGATCGCCGCGGAGGGCGCCGCGCGCATCCCGCTGGTGATGCTGACGGTCACCAACAACTCCGGCGGCGGCCAGCCGGTCTCCATGGCCAATATCGAAGCCGTGAAGCGCGTGTGCGCACGGCATGGAATCCCTTTGTACCTGGACGCCTGCCGCTTCGCCGAAAATGCGTGGTTCATCCGCGAGCGCGAAGCGGGGTACGCCGCCTGGCCGCCTAAACAGATCGCGCAGAAGATGTTCTCGTTCGCCGACGGCTGCACCTTCTCGGCGAAGAAGGACGCCTTCGCCAATATCGGCGGGTTTCTTTGCAGCAATGACGACCGGGTCGCCCAGCAGGAGACCAACCTGCTGATTCTGACCGAAGGCTTCCCCACCTACGGCGGCCTCGCCGGCCGCGATCTGGACGCCATTTCAGTGGGCCTCGAAGAGATCCTGGAGCCCGACTATCTGCGCTACCGCATCGCTTCTACCGGCTACCTGGGCCGCCACATCGCCGATCGCGGCGTTCCGATCGTCGAGCCGCCGGGCGGCCACGCCATCTACATCGATGCGGCGCGCATGCTGCCGCACATCCCGCCCCGCCAGTTCCCCGGCCAGGCGCTGGCGGTGGAGCTCTACCGCCACGCGGGAATTCGTTCCGTGGAGATCGGCTCCGTGATGTTCGGCGATGCGGCGCAGCACGAACTGCTGCGGCTGGCCATCCCCCGCCGCGTGTACACCCAGAGCCACATCGATTACGTGGTCGAAGCGATTCTCGAAGTGAGCGCGCGCAAACACGAGATTCGCGGCATGGAGATTATCGAGGAGCCTCCGTTCCTGCGCCACTTCAGCGCGCGCTTCCGCCCTTGTGGGGCAGGTTGCCAACCTGCGGCCGATTGACAATCGGCCATTCGTCCCACAAGCCAGGGAACCTGCAATCCGGGATAATCAAAGTTGGCCCTTAAATCCCTTCCCGAATACGAATCGCTGGCCGAGCAGGCCCATGGCCACCTGTGCGCCGGCCAGATCCTGGGACTGCGTATGGCTCTGTACGGCGTCAGACTTCTGGGGCTTGAAGACCCCGCCGGCGCCGACCGCAAGCGTCTCGTGACTTTCATCGAGATCGACCGCTGCGCCACCGACGCCATCCCCATCGTCACCGGCTGCCGCCTGGGCAAGCGCGCGCTCAAGTTCCGCGATTTCGGCAAGGTCGCCGCCACGTTTTGCGATCTCCGGGACAATCGTTCCGTGCGCATCGTGGCGCGCGAAAGCGCCAAACAACGCGCCCGCGAAATGTATCCGGAAATCCCGGCCAAAAACCAGCAGCAGATGCACGCCTATCGCGACATGGCGGAAGCCGACCTCTTCGAGATCCAGTGGGTGCGCGTGGCGATCGGGCCCGAAGACCTCCCGGGGTACAAGTCGCTGCGCGTGGTGTGCGCGGAATGCGGCGAAGGCGTCAACTTCAAGCGCGAAGTGGTGCGCGACGGACGCACGCTGTGCCGCGCCTGCGCCGGTGACCGCTACTACGACCCGCTCTGATGCTGCGGTATTACATTACCGACCGGCACAGCGCCGGAGGTACGGCGGCCTTGCTGAGATTCATCGAGCGCGCCCTTCAGGACGGCGTGGAGCGTATCCAGATCCGCGAGAAGGACTTGTGGGCACGCGAACTGTGCGATTTGGTGCGGTGCGCGCTCGCCCTTCCCAATCCCCACGCGACGCAAATCCTGGTGAACTCTCGCGCCGACGTGGCGCTGGCCTGCGGGGCCCACGGTGTACACCTTCCCGCAGATTCCCTGCCGCCAAGGATTCTACGCAGTATCACGCCGCGCGGCTTCCTGATCGGTGTGTCCACACACTCGATCGGCGAGCTCCGCTCCGCGGAAAACGAAGGCGCCGATTTCGCGGTCTTCGGTCCGGTCTTTCCGACGCTTTCCAAATCCGCCTATGGTTCGCCGCTGGGCATCGAAAAGCTGGCGGAGGCCGTGCGCGCAGTCACCATCCCGGTAGTCGCCCTGGGCGGCATTACCCCATCCAACGCGCAAGCCTGCATAGCCGCCGGCGCGGCTGGGATTGCCGGCATCTCGATGTTTCAATCCTGAGCGGTAGTTTTTCGATTGGCACATGACAGCGAAGAGGCCGGCCCTGTGGCGGCCGCCGGTATTGGCCGCCTTGCGCTTCTGACCGCTACTTCCTCTCAGCCATCTGGTAGCTCGGAGGCACCTGGAAGAGATCGGGACTCGGTTCGCTGCGAATCACGTTAGTAAGCCGGAAGATCTCCTCGCCCGATCGCGGATCGGTCTGCTTGGTCATCATGACCGTCTGCAACTCGGGAGAATACCAGCGCTCGCTCACCGTCTGGATCGGCCGGTCATTTCCGATCGCGCCCGCCGGCAGCGTCGTCGTATGGCGCGTGCCCTCGCTCGTGACGCCGCCGATCGTCTGTTTACCAAGCGATTCCGCCTCGCCAGCTTTGCCGGCCGGCCCCGTTCTGATGACCATGCCCTCAGCCGGACCAACCGCACCAACCATCACACCGGCCGACATCCGTTGCCGCATCATCGGAACCGCTTCAATCATCATCGGCTCCACTCCCAGTTTCAGATGGTCCACCGTTGACGGATCCACTGGCTTGCCGTTGACCGTCACCGAAGTGACTCCGTCTTTGACCCGCACGTCGAAGGTGCTGGGCGCACCCGCGCCGCCCGCACCTACTCCCGCGCCGGCGCCAGCCCCCGTCCCGGACCTGGTGAAGACATACGAACTCGCCGTGCTCAGCGTCGCCTTACGCGCGGTTTGCGTCTTGGGATCCAGAAAGTAGGTTGTGCCGGTCACCGGATCCATGATGGTGATCTGGCCGGGGGTCTCGCGCCGCACCCTACCCTCGCCATCGCGATACACCGTGGTCTGGCTCTCATTGTGAATGCGCGTGCCGTCCGCCAGCATCTGGGTGGATTCGTTAACTTCCACCCCCGAGTAAGGCGCACCCTTGACTGTGGAGCCCATCACGCCGCCCTTTAAGCCAATGACTTTGGATTGGGCGACCATGCCCTCGATCTCCGCCTTCATCTTTTTCAAGCCGGCCTCATCCGGAGGCTGCGCCGCCGCAGCGAACACCGCCAGCAAGGGAACTGCCGCCATAAAGAGTCGTTTCATCGTCATGTCTCCTCAATGATTCGATTTGAAATTGACCAGCCGGATCGCGCGTGGCCGCCCGTCCGAGTCTATAATCACGTCCGCCGGAACCTCGCGTGGCCCCAGCGCAACTCTCAAAACCACTCCCGCTTCAATCGGGTCATTATCCAGCGCCAGAAAAGGATTGCTTTGTGCCGCCGGAATTGACGGCCTTCTGCTTCGCCGGGCCGGCGCGACCTTGGCGGGCGTTCCCGCCGCCAGTGAAACCACGGGACCCGCGGGCTCCGTCATGCTGGCGGCGCTCTGCACGACGGGCGCGGGCGGCGCTACCGCCACCTGCGCTCCACGCTTCGGCATTGCGACGATCCCAATCGCCAGGCCGGCCGCCAGAGCCGCCGCCACCCCGCCCCATCGCCATGGGGAGTTGGCGCGACGCGGCAACCGCCCGCCGCGAACTACCGGCTCCATTTCCGCAAGCTCGTTCATGAGGGCCGAGACGTGCGACGCCCGCCCGGCCAGTTCCGCCCAAAGGTCGCCGCACTCCGAACACTCTTCGAGATGCGCGGATACCCGATCCATTTCTTCAGGCGGCAGTTCGCGGTCGATGAACGCCCGTAGTTCTCCTTCGGACCAACACTTCATACGTCATCTCCGTAACGGGCACGGAACTTACGCTCGAACTCGGCCTCGGCGCGCGCCAGTAGCGTCCCCACCGAGCTCGCCTGGATTCCCAGCGTCTCCGCAATCTCCCGGTAAGCCAACCCGTCCGCCCGCAGCAGCAGTAGTTGTGCGTCCCTGGGCTTCAAGGCGCCGAGCACCTCCTGCACCCGCGCACGACGCTCCTCGCGCAGCACTCCATCCAGCGCATCCGACTGCGCGCTGGTATGCAGGATAGCGGCCCGCGCTTCCTCTTCCCGCCGCCGCCGCCGCGAGTTCGAGCGGATCGCATCCAGGCCCGCGTTCGTGGCCACGCGATACACCCACGGCGTGCAATCGTCGCGATCCTGAAGCAGCAGAGGACGCCCGGCGAGCTTCGAGAATACGTCGGCGGCGATCTCCTCCGCCTGGCCCCGGTCACCCGTCAATCGAGTCAGCAGCCCGACCACGCGCGGATAGTGTTCCCGGAAAATACCTTCCAGCCGCGCGCCGGCAACACGGCCGCCCGAGCCGGCATCGGCCGGCGTCAGGGCGAATTCCTCGGCGGGCTGCACACCTCTTATAACGACGCCCATGGCGAATTTGTGACGAAAATCTACTTCTCCGGCTCGTCGTAGCCCTTGAGTCGCCGGATCCAGATGTTGCGGTACCGCACCGGGTTGTTGTGGTCCTGGAGCATCAGCGAATCCTCGGCCTCGTGCGGCGTATATTTGGCCACCTGCCGGTAGACCATCGGGCCCATCAGCTCTTTGCGGTTGTGGACCACCACGCCGTTGTAGAAGACCGTCGCAAACGCCGGCTTCGCCAGGCGCTCACCCTCGAAGCGGGGAGCTTCGAATACGATGTCGTAGACGTTCCATTCCCCCGGCTTGCGCGGCACGGTAACCAGCGGCGGCCATTGCCCGTAAATCGACCCCGCCCCCCCGTCGGCGTACGTGGGGTTGTCGTACATATCGAGAACCTGGATCTCGTACCTGCTCATTAAGAGGACGCCGCTGTTGCCTCGCCCCTGGCTCGTACCGCGCACCTCGGTGGGCGAACTCCACTCAATGTGCAGTTGGCAATCGCCGAACTTCTCGCGGGTACAAAGACCGCCCGTGCGCGCGCCCACCTCAAACCAGCCGTCACCGGCCTTCCATGTGGGAGCGATGAGCTTGTTCTGGTCGGCGCCAGTGCCGTGCAGCGCCCACTTGGACAGGTCTTTGCCATCGAAGAGGACGATCGCGTCCGAGGGAGCCGCGCCGGGAGCGGCCCCGGGGGTTACCACGTGTGGATGCGGGCGGTCCGGATCGTGCACGTGCCATTTCTGGCCGGGAAGGATCGGCGTGTCGGTGAAGCCCAAGTCGCCGCCGGCCGCCTTCTTCTGCTGCGCGCCGGCCGTCGCGATGCAGCACAGGGCCAAAGCGAATCGTATGGTTCGGGAGGGCATAGCCAAATCCTAACACTGCATGGCCGGCGGATTCACGATTTGACGATATGGAAAATCCTCCGGAATGAGTTTGCAGACGGATCGAACAGATCTGAGTTGCTGCCGTCTGCCGGCCGCTTCCAAATATTGTCGCAAGGCTTCCCGGGGCAACGGCGGAAGCAAAGGACGCCGCGCTAAAAACCCCGATGGGTGGGCACCACCGCAGTCATCGCTAACGGCGTTTCGGCTCCATTTGTGTTCACATCTCCAAGACAAATCAATTTCCAGATCCCTTGGGAGACTCCAACGGACATCCCCGTAGTGGTGCGGGCTATTCACGATGGCATGGCATATCGAGCAACGCCCGAATAGCAAACCTACACATCTATAGGGGTTTATCGGCCAAGGGCTTGCGGAGCGGACGGCCGAGGGTGGGGCAGTGTCCGTTGGTACGTGCCCATGCCGCCGGCGCGACGCCCCGCTGCCGTCCGCGCCTCTGCGAATTCTCGCGAGTTGAGGGTGGCTGTCAGCAGGTCGTCCTTGGCGGCCCGCAGAAAGCCCCTGAACGAATCGGCCGGGCTGCGATACGTCCACTTCTCGCGCAGCGGTCCCACCACAGCATCGGCCTGCTCCGCCGTCAGATCTTCGAACCGCCGGTTGTAGCGGCGGCCCGATTCCAACTGCAAACGGTCGAGGCCGTTGCTGTACAGCACCTGGCGCGAGTGCGGCGATTGCGAGAGCAGGAAGTCGAGAAATTTGGGCGCCTTCGCCTGTGACGCTCCCGGCCGGTTCTCA
This sequence comes from Bryobacteraceae bacterium, assembly GCA_041485845.1. GTDB lineage: Bacteria > Acidobacteriota > Terriglobia > Bryobacterales > Bryobacteraceae > OMOG01. The sequence continues at coordinate 1,300 of JBGPKH010000144.1, read as the reverse complement.
CTTGCGGGCGCCAGCAGATCCCCCAGCCTCCGCAGCGCGGCGAACTGCGGCGGCGTGAAAGACTTCCGCACGGGGTCGGCCACCGCGTCTCCCATAGCGGTGTTGAGCTTCGGCGTTTCGCTCTGCTGTTGCGGAGCGGCCGATGCGGGTGGAGGCAGCGCGGTGAGCACCGGCGTCCCCAGAATCGCTTGAATAGCCTGTCGGCGTTTCATACTTTTCATGCGTTTCATGTAGAAAAGTTATCACGGATGGGCCCCGACCATATAATGATGAGATGCTGCCTGCTCGCTTGTGTGCCCTGCTGCTGCTTGCGGCGCCGGTCCTCGCCATCGACCTGAAGTCCTCGGTGGTGGTGGCGCCCGCCAGTCTGGCAGGTCCGGAAAAGAAGGCCGCCGCCATGCTGGTGGATGAAATCGAGAAGCGCACGCGCATTCGGCTCCCCATCAGCGCCACCTGGTCCGGCTCCGGTCCGGCGATTCTGCTGGGCTCGCCGCCCGCCCGATTCGCCAACCGCCTGCCTGCCGCAACGCCCGGGGCCGATGGCTACCGCGTCCATGCGATCGATGGCGTGATCCTGGTCGCCGGCAACGACGCTCGCGGCACCCTCTTCGGCGCCGGCGCCCTTCTCCGCAATCTGCGCATGGAGCGCGACCGCCTCGAAGCGCCCGACAACCTCAGCATCGCGACTGCCCCCAAGTACGCGCTGCGCGGCCACCAGCTCGGCTATCGCCCCAAGACCAACTCCTACGACGCCTGGACCGTTCCCATGTGGGAGCAGTATTTCCGCGATCTCGCGGTCTTCGGCGCCAACGCCATCGAGCTCATCCCCCCGCGCTCGGACGACGACGCCGACAGTCCGCATTTCCCGATGCCGCCCATGCAGATGATGATCGAGATGTCGCGCCTCGCCGATTCCTACGGGCTCGACGTTTGGATCTGGTATCCCGCGATGGACCGCGACTACTCCGACCCCAAGACCGTCGAGTTCGCGCTCCAGGAGTGGGGCGAGGTCTTCCGCCAACTGCCGCGCATCGACGCCATCTTCGTGCCGGGAGGCGACCCCGGCCACACCGAGCCGAAGCACCTGTTGGCCCTGCTCGAAAAACAGACCGCGGTGCTGCACCGCTATCATCCCAAGGCGCAGATGTGGGTCTCGCCGCAGAGCTTCAGCCGCGAGTGGATGGACCAGTTCCTCGGCATCCTGAAGACGCAGCAGCCCGCGTGGCTGAGCGGCATCGTCTTCGGACCTCAGGTCCGCCCGAGCCTGCCCCAACTACGCGCCACGGTGCCCCAGCGCTAT
>JBGPKH010000143.1:0-16223 GCA_041485845.1 Bryobacteraceae bacterium | reverse complement strand
TCAACGCGACGCTGGTCGCCGCCTTCGCCACCACTACGTTGAGCGCCGGCGCCGGCGCCGTCTGGTAGTTCGCATCGCCGCTATCGACCGCTCCGATGCTGTGCGCCCCGACACTCAGCGGAGCAGCGGTGCCCAACACCAGCGAGGCCCGGCCGTCCGCGCCCACCGGTACCGTCGCCAGCGCGGCCGCACCGTCCGAAAACGCCACCGTCCCGCCGGGCGCAGCCACGCCCGCCGCGCCCAGCAGAAGCGCGTTCACCGTCACCGGTGCCCCGAAAGGCGGCGCGCTCAGGGATGTCGCCGTATAGAACCCCGCCACCGCCTTGCTCACGGAGATGGACAACGTCGCCGTGCTGGCCCCGGTATTCGCATCGCCGCTGTAGCCCGCGGCAATCGTGTAGTCGCCAAGCTGCGCAAGGCTGGTGCTGCACACTGCGACCCCGTTCTGCACGGCAACCCCCGTACACCCCGCAATCGCCTTTCCGCCGTTGCTGAAGTCCACCGTCCCGCCGGCCGTGCCGCTCCCCGGACTCACCACCGTCACCGCGGCTCTCACGGTCACCGGCTGTCCGGCCTGCGCGGGATTCGCCGCTATCGCCGTGCTGGTCGCGGCCTTCCCCACTACGATACTCACCGCCGCCGCGCTCGCGCCCTGGTAATTCGCGTCCCCGCTGTACACCGCCACGATGCTGTGCGTCCCCACGCTCAGCGGCAGCGCCACCGCGGCCCGCCCGTCCGCGCCCACCGCCGCCGTGCCGAGCGCCGCCAGCCCGTCCGTGAACGCCACCGTTCCGCCAGGCGCCGCCTGCCCCTCCGCGCCCGTCACCGACGCCGTGATGGTCACCGCCGCGCCATACACTGGCGCAGCCGGCGTGTAGCCCGTGGAAATTCCAGCCGCCGCTTTGCTCACGCTGAACTGCAAGCTGCCCGTGCTCGCCGCGGTATTGGCGTCCCCGCTGTAGCTGGCGCTGATGGCGTACGTCCCGAACTGCGCGATCTTCAGCGAGCACGTGGCGCTCCCGTTCTGCACCGCAACTCCGCTGCAGATCGCCACGTCGCCCGCGTTCATGCTCACCGTCCCGCCGGCTCCGCCGCCCGAGCCCGCCACCACGACCGTCGCTTTCAGCGTCGTGGTCTGCCCCACCTGCGCCGGCGTAGCCGTCAGCGCCAGCGTAGTCGCGGCCTTCCCCACCACCATGCCGACCGCGGACGCCGTCGCGGCCTGGTAATTCGCGTCGCCGCTATACACCGCCACCACGCTGTGCGTCCCTACGCTCAACAGCGCCGCCACCGAGGCCTTGCCGTCGCCGCCCACAGGCCCGACGCCGAGTCCCGCCGCGCCGTCCGTAAACGCCACCGTACCCGTAGGCGCCGCCTGCCCCTCCGCGCCCGTCACCACGGCAGTGAGCGTGACCGGCAAACCGAACGCCGGCGCGGCCGGAGTGTAGCCCGCGGAGATTCCAGCCGCTGCTTTGCTCACGCCCAACTGCAGGCTCCCCGCGCTCGCCCCTGTATTGGCGTCCCCGCTGTAGGTGGCGTTGATCGTGTACGTCCCCACCTGCGCGGTCTTCATCGAGCACGTGGCCGTCCCGTTCTGCACCGCAACTCCCGTGCAGATCGCCAGGTCGCCGTTGTTCATGCTCACCGTGCCGCCCGCGACCCCGCCCGGCACGCTCACCGTGGCCTTTAACGTCGTTGTCTGTCCGGCCTGCGTCGTCGTGGCCGTCAGCGCCAGCGTGGTGGCCGCCTTCGCCACCGTGACGTTGAGAGTGGAAGACCGGGAAGCCTGATAATGATCGTCGCCGCTATACAGCGCCGCGACCTGGTACGCCCCCGCGGCCAGCGGTCCCAGCGACCCGGAGGGAAACGTCAGCGAGGCCTTACCATCCGCGCCCACCGGCACCGGCGGCAGTGACGCGTTTCCCATGGCGAAGGAAATGCTCCCCGTGGGCGCAGCGACCCCCGGCGCGCCCAGAAGTAGCGCGCTGATCGTCACCGGCGTGCCGTACACCAGCGCATCCGCAGTCGACGCGACGTACGTTCCCGCGACCACCTTCCCCACCGTCATTTGCAGGATTCCGGCGCTCGCCTTGCTGTTGGCATCGCCGCTATAGTTGGCCGTGACCGCGATCGTCCCGACCTGCGAAAAGGTAGCGTTGCAAGTCGCAACTGCGTTCTGTACGGGCACACCCGTGCAGCCCGCAATCGCCGTGCCGCCGGTCGTGAAATCCACCGTGCCGGTAGCCGCGGACGTGGCCGGGCTCATCAGCGCCGGCGCCGCCCGTATGGCCACCGGCTGGTTCAATTGCGCCGGATTGGATGCCATGCTGACCCAGCTCGCGGCCTTGTCCACCGTGAGGTTCAGCGTGCCGGAGGCGCCTGGCAGGTAGTTGCCGTCGCCGTTGTAGTACGCGCTGACCGAGTGCGTCCCCACCGTAAACGTCATGCCGGTCGTGGCGGAGCCCGCTGCGTCCATCGGCTGCGGCGCGCCCAGAAGGCCATCCACCGTGAACGTGACGGTTCCCGTGGGCGTCGCGCCGCCGGCCGCCGCCGGCGACACCTTCGAGAGAAAGGTCAGCGGCGCGCTGTATACCGGCGTGCCGCTTTGCACCACCGGCGTCGAGACGCTCACCGCCGACGCCCCCATCGCCATGGCCGGCAGGAGCAGGTATGCCGCTTGAATCAGATTCACAGGTCTCCAACTGGTGGATCGGTCCGGCGATTCCTCTCAAGTTCTGTGGCGCACCGGAGTGGGGCAGCCAAACCTGGCGCCACTGGTGGCTGCGAAATCCAGTACGGCCCGGCTGTCGACCAGCGCTGCTCTAAACTCAACCTCGCGGCCTTCGGCGGCCTCGAACACCCAGGTCTCGCTGCCGAGCTTCAGGAATCCGCGGTCGTCGCTTTCCTTGGATCGTTCGAGGATTTCCACGAACTCGGCGTCCTCGATCGCGCCATCTTCCGGCACGAGCCGTCTCCGGAGTGCGACCTTATGTTTCATACCGATGGAAAGCCAATTGAGGGGCCGCAATGGCCGCTGCTATTGTGAGACATGAAGAAAATCGTACTGATCTCGAGCTTTCTGGTTGGTTCGTGGGGGTTGCCCGGGCAGACCGACCGACATGTCGTGTTGATCAGCCTGGACGGGTTTCCCGCCAGATCCCTGCGCGATCCAAATCTCCCGTTGCCGGTGTTGCGCAAGCTGATCCGCGAAGGCGCGGTGGCGGACGCGCTGAAGCCGATCAATCCCACGGTCACGTGGCCCAACCACACCGCGATGATCACCGGAGGGACCGCCGTTCAACACGGCATCCTGTACAACGGCCTTCCCGTGCGGCCGGGCGAGGGCAAGCCGCTGCGCGTCGAGCCTTGGGTCCCCAAAAACGAGCTGGTGCAGGCGCGGACCGTCTACGATGCGGCGCATGACGCCGGTCTGACCGTGGCCGAGGTGGATTGGGTGGCGGTCTACCACGCGGCGTCGGTGAACTGGTCGTTTGCCGAAGTGCCGCGGGCAGAGGGCCAGGTGGAACGCGAGATGGTGGCCGGCGGCGTCCTCACAGCCGAGGAGCTGCAAGCCTTCCCGAAGGCGCCGATCACCATGAAGGATGAGATCTGGACGCGGGCGGCGGTGCATATCATCGAGAAGCACAAGCCGAACCTGCTGCTCTATCACCTGTTGACCACCGATTCGGTGCAGCACCGATATGGCGCGGATTCGCTGGCAAGCAATACGTCGCTCATTCTGGCAGACCGCCAGGTGCAGCGTGTTCTCGACGCCCTCGAGCGCGCGGGCATTCGCGAGCGGACCACCGTGCTGGTGGTGTCGGATCACGGATTCAAGACCTATCAACACGTGATTCGCGCCAACGCGCTGCTGCGCGAGAAAGGACTGCTGCGCGATGAGGGCGGACAGGTGGATTGCGACGCCTGGGTGGTGGCTGAAGGCGGGACGGCAATGGTGTATGTCACGCGCGAGTCGAAGCGCGAAGCGACTCTCAAGGTCCTGAAGGAGGCCTTCGCGAATGTCCCTGGCATCGCTAAGGTGATTCTGCCGGCCGACTACGCGGCGTACGGCTACCCTGCGGCAACCAGCCAGGGACGCATGTCGGACATGGTGCTGGCGGCCGCCTCGGGTTATGCCTTCGATCCGGCGACGAAGGGCGACGTGGTGGCCGGCGTCAATCCGGGCGCAACGCCGGGCAACCATGGGTATCTGAATTCCGACCCGGACATGGACGCCATCCTGGTGGCTCAGGGCGCGGGAATCCGGCCGGGGTCTCACGTGGGAACCGTGGCGAACACCGATTTGGCGGGCATTATCGCGCAGTTGTTGAAAGTGACTTTTCAGCCAGCGCAGGGCGCGCCGCGCGCGTGTCCGTTTTGCCGTTGAAAAGATCCGAACGTCTCCTGACATAATGAGCGCGTCAAAGGAGCGACGAAACCGGCGTGAAGAGCGGGGCGGGCTGCTGTTCGGGGGCAGGGGAGAGTATGATTTCGGTGGACGGGGAGGTCATGACACCTCCGGTGGCCACTAAAACAGGAACACAAGGATTTGTTCGTTACGCCTCCGCTGTTCTCCGACCCTGACGATTACCAACCGTCACTGCGGGCGCCCAAGCGGCTGGTAGCTCGGCGCCCCTTTGCCGTCCAGGTATGCGGCGCCCAATTGGAAACGAAAACAGAACGGAAAGGATTTGTCTTTAATATGGAATCCAGGACCGGGTTGGGAGGGTGCGGAAAGGAAGGTTGAAAATCCTTCTCCAGGATGTTATACTAAAATATAACAAAGGGAAGAACGCCATGCACACTACCTGCCTGCGCAAGGTCGGCGGCTCGGTCATGCTGGCCGTCCCGCCCGCGCTGCTCGATATCCTGCACTTGCGGCCGGGCGCCAAGGTCGGCATCGCGGTTGAAAGCGGACGTCTCGTCGTGGAGCCGCAGCAGCGGCGCCGATATACCCTGGACGAGCTGCTCGCCCAATGCGATCCAAAGGCTCCGCGCGGCAAGGAAGAGCAAGAATGGCTCCATAGTAAGCCTGTGGGCGGCGAGCTCATCTGATGAAGCGCGGCGAAATCTGGCTCGTCAGTCTCGATCCTGCGTCGGGACACGAGCAAAAGGGCCGCCGCCCGGTGCTTATCGTGTCGCCGGAAGCCTTCAATCGGACAACGAAGCTCCCCGTAATTCTCCCGATCGCGAGCGGCGGAAATTTCGCGCGTACGGCAGGTTTCGCCGTGCCACTGGCAAGCGCCGGAACCAAAACGACTGGAGTTGTGCGCTGCGACCAGCCCCGCGCTCTCGATCTCGCCGCCCGCGGCGGCAGGAAGCTGGAAAGCATTCCAGACGCGGTCATGGACGAGGTGCTGGCGAAGATATCGCCGATATTTGAGTAAACGGCTCGCAACAGGCGGGAGTGGCGCCCGTTTTGCCGTTGAAAAGATCCGAACGTCTCCTGATATAATGAGCGCGTCAAAGGAGCAACCCTATGTCTCAACCCACGACCCGCAGATTCTTTCTCGGCGCAGCCACGGCCGTCGCCGCCACGCGCGTATGGGGCGCGAACGACAAGATCAACGTGGCCATCGTCGGACTCGGCGGCCGCGGCACGAATCACTTGAACATCTACTCCAGGCTGCCCGACGCTCGTGTCGCGGGGCTCTGCGACATCGACCAGGCGGCCCGCGAGAGGGCCCAGTCGACCCTGGTGAAGAACACCAGCGAGAAGGCCAAAGAGTTCGAAGACATGCGCCAGGCGTTCGCCGATTCGGGAGTGGATGCCGTCTCCATCGCCACGCCCAATCACTGGCACGCGCTGGCGACCATCTGGGCCTGCAAGGCGGGCAAGGACGTCTACTGCGAGAAGCCGGCCTGCTACAACATTCACGAAGGCCAGACGATGGTCACCGTGGCGCGCGAAACCAAGCGCATGGTGCAGATCGGCTCGCAGCACCGCAGCACGCCTTACAAGATGAAGGCGATGCAGGCGATCCAGGAGGGCCTCATCGGCAAGGTCTACCTCGCCAAGGGACTGTGCTTCAAGCGGCGCGTGTCTATCGGGCACGCCGAGGACAGCCCCGTGCCGGCGGGCGTGAACTGGGACCTGTTCCTGGGGCCCGCGCCCCTGCGCCCCTTCAACGAGAAGCGGTTCAAGTACAACTGGCACTGGTTCTGGGATACGGGCAACGGCGACATCGGGAATCAGGGGGTACACGAGATCGGTATTTGCCGCTGGGGCATGGGCGATCCGGAATGGCCCAAGTCGGCGGTCGCCATGGGCGGCAAGTACGCTTACAACGACGATCAGGAAACGCCCAACACCCTGCTGGCGAGCTACGACTACGGCGGGCGCGAGATCGTGTTCGAAGTGCGCGGCGTGCTGACGGGCGGTGAAGGCGTACCGTTGCCGCCGCCGCGGCGACCCGCATCGGCCGGCGCCGCCGCGGCGCCCGCGGCCCCTACCAAGCGCCCCACCAACCCGCTGAACATCACGATCGGGAACTTGTTCTACGGCAGCGAAGGCTGGGCGGCGGTGGGCGACCAGGGGTTCACGGCTTACAAAGGCGAGAGCAGCGAGCTGATCATGGAGGAGCGGCCGGAACGCGGGGATGGCACCAACCTGCACATGGAGAACTTCCTGGCCGCGTGCCGCTCGCGCAATTACAAGGAGCTGCACGACGAGATTGGGAACGCGTACCTGAGCGCGTCCTTGTGCCACCTGGCGAACATCAGCTATCGCACGGGGCACAAGCTGACCATCGAGCCCGGCCCGAAGTTCACCGGCGACGCTGCGGCTAACAAGCTGATCACGCGCGATTATCGCAAGCCGTACGTGGTGTGAGGCGGGGGGGCAGGCCGGCCGGCTTAAGTGCCAACGCGGGCGGACAGGCCAGGAGGCCTGTCCCACTTGCCGTTGTGCTGGCGTGCCTGGCGAAGGTGCACGCAGCGCCAAGCGCGGAGTGCGCGGGCTGTCATCGAGCGATTTACGAGAGCTATCGCCGAACGCCGATGGCGGCGAGCAGCGGCGTAGTGGGCGGCGGCTTGATCCAGGAGCGGTTCCAGCGGGCCGTGTTCACGCATCGGGCGTCGGGGTTCCGCTATCGCGTGTCTCGCGACGGCGGACAATACTCGGTCGAGTTTTCCAAGATCGGCGGAAATCTCAAGGTCCGTAAGGAGCTTATCTATTACGTCGGTTCCGGGGCCACGGCTCGCAGTTACGTGCAGGCGGACGGCGGGTTCCTGTTCGAGTCCCCGGTAGCTTACTACAGCGGCGTGAGTAAGTGGGATCTCGCGCCGGGTTACGGCAGTTACGCGTATCCATACTTGAGCCGTCCGATCCTGCCGGGCTGTCTGAGCTGCCACGCGAGCTTCCTGAATCCAATTGCCGGGACGCAGAATCGCTTCGCCACTCCTCCGTTCGCCGAGGGCGGCGTGGCTTGCGAGCGGTGCCACGGTCCCGGAGAGTCGCATATCGCGAAGATGAAATCGGGGCGCGTAGAAGGCGGCGCCGCCATCGTGAATCCGGCGAAGCTGGACGCCGGGCGGCGCGACGGCATCTGCTCACAATGCCACCTTTCGGGCGAAGTGCGCGTCATGCGGCCGGGCGCGGACTGGCGATCGTTCCATCCGGGAGACCGCCTCTCCGATTCGTTAACGGTGTTCGTGCAAGCCGGCGGGAAGCGCGGCGTCACGGTGACCGGCCACGTGGAGAAGCTGGCGCAAAGCGCGTGCCAGCGGGCTTCCGGAGAGCGTCTCTGGTGCGGCGCCTGTCACGATCCGCACGCGCTGCCGGCGGCGCCCCGCCGCGCGGCGTGGTTTCGCGAGAAGTGCCTCGGCTGCCACGCGGCCGCTCCGTGCAGGGAGACCCTCCGGGAGCGCGCGAAGAAGCAGGACGATTGCACCGCCTGTCACATGCCGAAGAACCCGGCGGTGGATGCGCAGCACGTGGTCTACACCGACCACTCCATTCCACGGCGTCCGGCTGTGGCCGCGCGGGCGTCCCAGCAGAGCGTGGAACTGGCGCCGTTCGGCGGAGGGCGCGCATCGGACCGCGATCTGGCGATGGCCTATGCGATCGCCGCGGCGAGGCCCAATCATGCGGCCTACCGGCAAACGGCGCTGGCTCTCTTACAGAAGGTTGAGCGCCAGTCTCCGGACGACACGGAGGTGCTGCTTTACCTGGCCGAACTGTACCGCAACGGCGGCAAGGGGGATGAGGCGATCCCGCTGTATCGGCGCGCGATGCGGCTCGATCCCACGCAGCTTACGGCCTCCGTGGGACTGGGCGGCGTGTTTATGGAACGCGGCCAGTATGCCGAAGCCATCCGCTTGTGGGAGGACGCGCTGACGAAGAACTCGGGGCTGGTCCTGGTGCGTACGAACCTGGCGATGGCGTACTGGCGAAGCGGCAATCTCGCGGCGGCGGAAGCGCATCTGGTGAAGGCCGTCGACATGAGCCCGGGATTTGGCGCACCCGCCGGCCTGCTGGCGAAGCTGCGGCAGCAGGGCGGAGGGCGGTAGGGTGAAGAGAGTTGGGCCGGGATGAACGCCGTTGAACGCAGATAAGAATCGATTTGCTTTTCTATCTGTGTTCTACCGGATCGTCACCGTCCCGCTGGCCAGTATCTTCGCCGACGCATCGGCCGGGACCTTCCAGCTTCGATCGAAACGCCCCTCCGCCACGACATTCGCCAGCGAGCCTTTGAACAGGATGTAATCCTCGAAAGTGTCCAGCAGCCGAAACTGCGGCGGGGCCAATGCGTAGCCGCCGCGATTGGCTTCGTCGGCGCCGGTCCACCAGGGCAGACCCGAGCTGACCAGCGCGTAGTGTTTGCCGGCCGGCGCGATGAACAGCAGCCCGTAATCGGCGGCCGCGGGACTGAGCGCCAGCGGCAGGTTGGCGGCGAAACGCGCGATTGCCGAATTCGTCTCGGCGGTTCCGAAGAGCACCAGGTCCGCGGTATCGATGTCGCCGGCAGTCACGGCCGTGTCGGCCTTCACCGCCGGCCGGAATGCGAGCTTCTGCCGGATGGTGGACCAGGCGGCCGCGGTCTCCGCCACTCTGCGCCGCGCCTGGAGGTCGTCTCCGGTGTGCGTGCCGCCGCTTCCATAGACGTAGATCTGGCGCCCGGTCACGGCCTCCGCAATCGGACCTTCGGCGCCCGGCCGTTTCGGCGGCGGTGTGTAGAAGCCCTGGCGCCAGCGGGCCGGCGTTTGCATAAAGGAAAGCGACGCGGCGGCTTTCACGCGCAGCGGAATCCCGTCGATCGTGACGGCGATCGGCGCCGCCGGAACCTCCTGCAACGTCACCGTGAAGGCGTCCACGTTTTGAGTTGTGACTTCGAGCGCGGTTTTGCTTTTCCAGACGGCGTCGATGGAAGCCGGCACTCCCGGTGTAAGTCCGTCGATCCGCACCCAGTAGGCCGAGCTATACCGGTAGGAGCGGGTCAGCAACCGCACCCGCTCGGGAAAGCGATTGCGGCGGAATTTCGCGAACCAGTCGAAGATCGCTCCGTTCTTGTAAGCCTGGTCCCAGGCGTTGTGGCGCACCCCCGGATATTCGATGTAGTCGGCGGGCACGCCGAGGTTCAACAGCCGGCGATGCCACGCGCGCGAGGAATCCACCGGGACCATCGGGTCGAGATCGCCATGAAAGAGACGGATCGGCAGGTTCAGCGCGTTGCCGGCCAGTTCCTCTACGCCCGGGATGGGCGCCGCGCACACCAGGGCGGCCGCGGCCCACACGTCGGGACGCGTGAGTGCCAACCGCAACGCGCCGCCCCCGCCCATCGAAATCCCGGTGAGGTACACGCGATCCTCATCCACGGGGAAACGGCGTTCCACATCGGCCAGCACGTCGTAGACGTCCTTTTCGGCGATGCCCCGATAGCCCATGGTGCCGCGTGCGTAGGGCGCGGCAATCAGGAAATCCACGTCGCGCACTGGCGGAAAGTAGCGCATGTTTTCCGTGTCGGGCTCGCCCGCGCGGTTGACCACTCCAAAAACGCGGCGCAGGCTCAACCGGTGGTTGGAATCCTCCTCGTGGAGCGTGATCGCCAGCGGGTACTTCTTTCCGGGTGTGAAAGACTTCGGCACGTAGAGCGCGTAAGGCTGCTCGGAGTCGTCCACATCCGAGTGGAAGGCGGCCAGTTGGGGACCGGTGGTTGCCTGGGCGAGCAGCGCGGGCGCGGCCATCGCCAGGATGACGAAACCGCAGAGCCGGCGCGCATGCCGGTCAACCGTTGGCACAGAGCCTCTTCACCGCCGGCAGCCATCCTGGAAACCACGCGCGGAATTCATCCAGCAGCCTTTGTTTTTCCGGAGACAGCGGCATGCTCACCGGACCCGTTTTCAGACCTCGCAACCCGGTGGCCACTTTCACGATGGTCGGCGGCGGAAAACGGGCGGCCCATTCCAGGAATTCCCGCAGCGCGGCGTCGAGCCTGGCGACCTCTTCGCGCCGGCCGGAGGCAATGGCGCGGTCGAGAGCCATCACCAGCTCGGGCGCCGCGCACGCCGCCGTGGAAATGGCGCAGCGCACGCCGGCGCAGCGCGCGCTGGTAAAAACGGCATCGTTCCCCATCAGTACCTGCCAGGCGCCGTTGGCCGCGGCCCTGGCACGGAAAAACGCCTCCGCATTGCCGCACCCGTCTTCGATGCCGGCGAACTGTCCGGTATCCAGCAACTCGATCGCGGTCTCCGCCGGGATCGCGTTGGTCACGGCCGGCGTGTTGGAAAGAAACACCGCGATGCCCGGTCCGATCTGCCGCGCAAACTCCAGGTAGAATTCGCGGATGTCTTCCGGTTCGTATCGGAAACAGAACGGCGGCGGCAGCAGGAGCCCGGCGGCGCCGGCGTCGCGGGCTTCACGCGCCAGATCCAGCGAAGCGTCCAGGGTGGCCCCGCCCACACCCGCCAACACCGGCACGCGGCTCCGCTTGACCGCGAGATAAACCAACCGGGAGCGCTCCCCGGCGGTGAAGGCCGGATACTCGCCCGAAGCGCCGAACAAGACGATGCCGCGGAGCCCCGCCGCGCAATAGTGGTCGATCAACTCGAAGGCGGCGCCCAGGTCGATTTCCCCCTGCCTGCCGCGCGGCGTGATGGAGGCGACGTGTACGCCTTGAAAGTCGGTCGTTTGCAACGTGGCGTTTCCCGCGGTCCCACTTTATCACACGGGCTCCGCGGGCAGACCACCACAGTCCACGCTGGGTTATCCCCTGATATCCGGTCTACCGCCGCCGCCGGTACTTTGCCAGTACTCTCATGACTCGAATGTGCCACTGTGTTCGGGGTGAAATAGTACTTCGAAGGGAAATACCAATGACGCCAGAATCGCATACGATCTACTCCGTGTCACTTTTTCTGTCGCTGGCTTCGCTCCTGCTGTGGTCGAAACGGCGGCACCGCGCGTCGCGGCCGGTGCGCAGGGGACTGGCGTCCGCCTTGGCCGCGATCGAACGGGCCGAGGATTGAGGTGGGACAGGCCTCCCGGCCTGTCCCAGCCGTGATACCAGTGGTGTCACCGGCTCCTTTGGTAAGTACCCTCTTTTCAACGGTTCCCTTTTTTGAGCGACACCACTGGTGTTGCGGACCACGGAAAGGCCAAACTCCAGGGAGGGCCTCCCGGCCCGTCCTTGTTCAGGCGCTTTCGCCTTCCTCGCCCGCTTTCCGCCCCACAAACTTGTAATAGACTAGATCCACATGAGACGCATTCTCCTGGCCACCCTTCTGCTGGCTTCCGCGGCGGCTGCCAAGACCTTCACTCTCGAACAGGTCCTCTCGGCGCCGTTTCCCTCGGAGTTGATTGCGGCCCCGGGCGGCGGCAAAGTCGCCTGGCTGCTGAACGAACATGGCGCGCGCAACGTCTGGATGGCTGCCGCGCCCGATTACAAGGGCGTTCGCCTTACCTCCTACACCGGGGACGACGGAACCGATATCGCGCAACTGCAGTGGACTCCCGACGGCAAATCCCTGGTCTACGTGCGCGGCGGCGACCTCGAGTTTCTCGGCCGGCCCGACCCCAACCCCAGCGCCAACCCCGACGGCGCCGAACAGGCCATCTGGATCGTCTCTCCCGGCGAGAAGCCGCGCCAGATCGCCGAAGGCCACACCCCCGCCGTTTCGCCCAAGGGCGATCGCGTCGCTTTCCTCCGCGGCGGGCAACTGTGGTGGGCGCCCGTCGCCGCCTCCGACAAGCCCGCCATGGTCTTCCGCCCGCGCAGCGGTGTCACTTCGGCGTCCCCCGAGTGGTCGCCCGATGGCTCCAAGCTGGCCTTCGTCAGCGACCGCGCCAACCACAGCTTCATCGCCGTGTATGACTTCACCGCCAAGAACCTGAGCTACCTCGACCCCACCGTGGATCGCGACGGCAATCCCGTCTGGTCGCCCGACGGCAAGCAGATCGCCTTCATACGCATCCCCGCCGGTGGCGGCGGACGCGGCGGGCGCGGTGGCGGCGGCGGTGGAGCGGACGCCTGGTCGATCCGCGTGGCCTCGGTCTCGCACGGCGCCGGCCGCCAGATCTGGATGGCCGACCGGGGGCAGGGAAGTGCATACCACCCCATGGTCGCGGACCGCCAGCTCTCCTGGAGCGCCGGCGACCGCCTGGTCTTCCCCTGGGAAAAGGATGGATGGCTGCACCTCTACTCCGTCGCGGTGGAAGGCGGTTCGCCGGCTCTTCTGACGCCCGGCAACTTCGAGGTCGAGTTCGTCTCGCACTCCCCGGACGGGAAGGAGATCGTCTACGGGTCCAACCAGAACGATATCGACCGCCGCCACATCTGGCGCGTGACGTTGGACCCCCGTGGGGCCGGCGGCCCGCCGCGCGCGGTGACCGCCGGCGAAGGCCTCGAGTGGACGCCGGCCCTGCTGTCGAACGCGGTGGCGTTCATCCGCGCCGATGGCAAACAGCCCGCGCGCGCGGCCATCCAGATCAACGGCGCGATCAAGGACCTCGCGCCCGAGACCATTCCCGCCGACTTCCCCACTGACTCGCTGGTGGTCCCGCAGCAGGTGATCTACACCGCTACCGACGGCATGCAGATCCACGCCCAGCTCTTCCTGCCGCCCGACAGCCGACCCGGCCAGAAGCACGCCGCGCTGGTTTTCATGCACGGCGGATCGCGCCGCCAGATGCTCCTCGGCTGGCACTACATGGATTACTATAACAACGCCTACGGCATGAACCAGTACCTCGCGAACCAGGGCTACGTCGTGCTGTCGATCAACTACCGCAGCGGCATCGGCTACGGGCAGGCCTTCCGCGAGCCGGCCAACTACGGCGCCCGCGGCGCCAGCGAGTTCAACGACGTCGAAGGCGCCGGGCTGTATCTGAAGAACCGGTCCGACGTGGACCCCGCGCACGTCGGGCTGTGGGGTGGATCTTACGGCGGATACCTGACCGCGCTCGGCCTGGCGCGCGCGTCCAACCTGTTCGCCGCCGGCGTGGATTTCCACGGCGTACACGATTGGTCGGCGCGAGGCGAAGGAGGTGGACGCGGCGGCGCCGGCACGCCAACCTCGGCCGAACCGGCAGCCGAAGCCGCGCGCGCCGAGTCCGCGCGCTTGGCCTACGCCTCGTCGCCCATGGCGTCCGTGAACCAGTGGCGCTCGCCCGTTCTCCTGATCCACGGCGACGACGACCGCAACGTCAACTTCAGCGAAACGGTCACGCTGGTGAGCGCGCTGCGCCGCCAGGGCGTGTACTTCGAGCAGCTCATCATCCCGGACGAAATCCACGGCTTCCTGCGCCATCAGTCCTGGCTGAAGGCCTACCACGCCTCCGTGGATTTCTTCAAACGCAAGCTGTAACCCAGTAGGACAGGCCTCCCGGCCTGTCCCACAAGCCGGTGTATCTTGAGACTATGCGTCTCATCTTCGCCCTCGTCCTCACCTCTCTCGCTTCCGCCCAGCCTTCGGAGAAGCTCCAGTCGATGCTCCAGCGCATCTTCGACTCCGCCGAATTCGCCAGCGGCGGACGTGGTGGCCGCGGAGGCGGCGCGCGCTGGATCGAAGACGGCCAGGCATACGCCCGCGTCGAGCAGGGACAAATCGCGCGCTACGACACCGCGACCGGCGCCCGCTCCGTCCTGGTCTCCGCGGAACACTCCATCTCCGGCTACGCCTGGTCGGCTGACGGCGCCAAGCTGCTCACGCTCACCAACCCCCACCGCGTGCTCATCCGCAAGACCGCCGGCGAATACCGCGTGCTCGACCGCAAGAGCAACACCTGGCGCAAGCTCGGCGGCGACCATGGCTCCGACCTGCTCTTCGCCAAGCTCTCCCCCGATGGCTCGCGCGCCGCCTACGTGCGCGACACCAACCTCTACGTCGAGGATCTCGCGACCGGCGCCATCCGCCAGCTCACCTCCGACGGAACCGACATGATCCTCAACGGCGTCTCCGACTGGGTCTATGACGAGGAGTTTCGCCTCAACGACGCCTTCCGCTGGAGCCCCGACAGCCGGTCGATCGCCTACTGGCAGTTCGACCAGCACGACGTCCCCGTCTACGCGCTGGTCAATTACACCGACGCGCTCTACCCCACCATCTTCAAGTACCCCTACCCCAAGGCCGGCCAGACCAACTCCGCCATACGGGTCGGCGTAGTCAGTGCCGCGGGATCGCGAGATGGGCCGATGAAAAACGCCGGGCCGACCCGCTGGGTGAAGGCGCCCGGCGATCCGCGCAACATCTATATCCCGCGCATGGATTGGACCCCGCGCGGCGAAGTGATCCTCGAAACTCTCAACCGTCTCCAGAACACCAACGACGTGCTGCTGGCCAATCCCGAGACCGGCGAGGTGCGCCGCATGTTCCGCGACCAGGACGCCGCCTGGGTGGAGGTCAACGACCGCCTGCGCTGGGTGGATGGCGGCAACCGTCTGCTGTGGACTTCCGAGAAGGACGGCTGGCGTCACGCCTACACCGTCGGGCGCGATGGCGACATGCGCCTCGTCACCGCCGCGCCGGGCGACGTGATCTCCATCGCGTCGGTCGATGACGCGGGCGGCTGGCTGTATTACATCGCGTCGCCCGACGAGCCCACGCGGCGCTACCTCTATCGCACCAGGCTCGATGGCAGCGGCAAGCCCGAGCGGCTCACGCCGTCCAACTCGCCGGGCACCCATAGCTACGACGTCGCGCCCAACGCGCGCTGGGCCTTCCACACGTACGCGCGTTTCAACCAGCCGCCGGCCACAGACCTGGTGCGCCTCCCCGCGCACGAGACGGTGCGCGTGGTGCAGGATAACCAGGAACTGAAGCAGAAGGTCGCGGAGGTGCTCAGCGACCGCACTGAGTTCGTCAAGGTCGATGCCGGCGACGGCGTCATCATCGATGGCTGGGTCATCAAGCCGCGCAACTTCGACCCATCGAAGAAGTACCCCGTCGTCGTCTACGTGTACGGCGAGCCCGCCGGCGCCAATGCCGTCGACAATTTCTCGGGCAATCGCAACCTGTTCCACGCCGCGCTGGCCGACGAAGGCTACCTGGTAGCCACGTTTGACAACTCGGGCACGCCGTCTCCTAAAGGACGGGCCTGGCGCAAGGTGATCTACGGGTCAGTGGGCGTGCTGGCGTCGAAGCAGCAGGCTGCCGCACTGCGCTCGCTGGCCGCCGGCCGTCCGTGGGTGGACCTTTCGCGCGTGGCGGTGTGGGGATGGAGTGGCGGCGGTTCCATGACCCAGAACCTCATGTTCCGCTCGCCCGACTTATATAAGGTAGGCGTCGCCGTGGCGGCGGTTCCCGACCAGACGCTCTACGACTCCATTTACCAGGAGCGCTACATGGGCCTGCCCGCCGATAACGCCAAGGGCTATCGCGACGGCTCCCCCATCAGCTTCGCCGAAGGACTGAAAGGCAAGCTCCTGATCATCCACGGCACGGGCGACGACAACGTTCACTTCCAGGGCGACCAGAAATTGATCAACCGCCTGGTTGAGCTGGGCAAGCCGTTCGACTTTATGGAGTATCCCAACCGCACCCACGGCATCACCGAAGGCCGCGGCACGCAACTCCACGTCTACACCCTGATCTCGCGCTACCTGGAAGAGCACCTGCCCGCGGGGGGCCGGTAGTCAAGATGAAGACATTTGGGTGTGGCTACTTTGGAACGACGGGCAACTGACCGTGCGGGTGGCAGCGGGCACCTGTAACGGTTTCCCTACTATGCGCCGATTGAGAGAAATCAGATCACGCCAAAACGTTTGAAACGTTGTAGAATCAAATTG
>JBGPKH010000142.1:0-16408 GCA_041485845.1 Bryobacteraceae bacterium | reverse complement strand
CTCGCCATCATCAAGATATCTGCCGGGCTGGCGGGGCATTCGACCGCGGTTTTCGCGGATGGGCTGGAATCGGCGGGCGATGTTCTGGCATCCGGGCTGGTGCTGCTCGGTCTGACACTCGCCGCCAAGCCGGCGGATGCCGACCACCCCTACGGACACGGACGCGTGGAGATTCTCACGGGCCTGCTGATCGGCCTCTTTCTGACCGCCGGCGGTACGCTGATCTCCTTCGGCTCCGTCCAGCGGCTGGGCCAGCCGCAATTGCCGCTCGCGTCGTACGTGATCTGGCCGCTGGTGCTTTCGCTGATCGCCAAGAGCGGTCTGGCCTTCGTCAAATTCCGCTACGGCCGCAGGCTCGACAGCGATGCTCTGATCGCCGACGCATGGAACGACGCCATGGATACGGTGTCGGCGATGTCGGCCCTGATCGCGGTCGGGCTGACGCTGTGGAACCCGCAGCGATTTCTCGACGCGGACCGCTACGGCGGATTCATCGTGGGACTGGTGGTGGTGCTGGTGGGCGTGCGGGTGGCGCACGATACCGCGCTGCAATTGATCGACACCATGCCGGACGCGAAGCGCATGAACCAGATTCGCGCGGCGGCATCGGCCGTGCCGGGAGTGCGCGGCGTGGAGAAGTGCTATGCCCGCAAAACGGGATTGCGCTATCACGTGGACCTGCACCTGGAAGTGGATCCGGAGATGACCGTGCGGCAGTCGCACGAGCTTGCGCACCAGGTGCGCACGCGCGTCCTGGAGAAGCTGGATTGGGTGGCGGACGTGCTGGTGCACGTGGAGCCGGCCTTGAGATAATCGCAAGATGCCAGTCTCTGCCGATGCTTTGCGCAGCCATATCGGCTACACCGCCTGGGCCAGCCGACGGCTGGTCGATGCCGCCGCTCAGCTTTCGCCCGAGGAATTGAATCGCGATTTCCGAACGGCGGACCGGAGCGTGCTCGAGACGCTCGTTCACATTTTTGCCGCGGACCGCTCGTGGCTGTCGCGGCTGACCGAAGGCAAACCGCATCCCGGGTTCGTCAGCGATGCCGATCGCAGCCTCGCGGTATTGCAGAGCGAATGGCCGGCTCTGCACGAACGGTGGAAGCGATGGGCCCTCGACATTACAGATGAAACGGCCGCCGCTCTTTTTGACTACGTGGATTGGAACGGCCGCAGCCACAGCCAGCCGGTATGGCAAATCGTCCTGCACGTGGTGAATCACGGGACGCACCATCGAGGGCAGGTGTCGGGCTTCCTGCGGAGTCTCGGGCACGCGCCGCCGCCGCTCGACCTGGTGTTCTATTATTGGGAGCGCGGCTGAGTGAACCCCACAGGCGGGAGCGATACTCGAAATCGGCCGGAAATCGGGGCTCGGGCGAGGTTAGGGGGCCCCCACGCCAAGTTGCGACTGCGGCATTGCCGCAGTACATTCCAGACATGCGCCGCTTGTTCCTGTTTCCGCGGTATCAGCGTGATGCGGCAAGGTTGCTGCAAAGCCAAGGAGCAGGACGAAATGGAGCGCCACATTGCCGGCGACCTGGAGCGCCACCCGCTCATTCCGGGCGGAAGCGGAATGCGGAAAGCGCTGTGGGCGCGTCCCGGGCGTGGCAAACGCGGTTGTGCGGGTGATTTACTATTTCGCCGCCCCGGACGCAGTATACTTCATCGCCATATACGCCAAGAACGAGAAGGAGAATCTCAGTGACGCCGAAAAAAAAGCCCTCGCGAAAATCCTCCGGCCGATCAAGCAACAAGAGCACCAGGCTTGGTCGCGTACTGGTTGAATCGGCCAAACAGATCGCACGACACATGAGGGGCGAAATCGAACTTCCCATGAAGGTCGTGCGCGTCGTGCCCGACGTCGACGTTCGTGCCATCCGTGAGGGGCAGGGTCTCACGCGCGAGCAATTCGCGGAACGCTACGGGTTGCAGGTGCGGGCTATTCAGGAATGGGAGCAAGGGAGACGCAAACCAGAACCGGCGGTGCGCGCCTATATGCTTGTGATCAAAAACCAGCCCGCGGCGGTGCGGAAGGCCCTGACAGCGGCGTAGCCCGACTGGGTTCGGACTTGCGATAGATCGCGAGTAAAGCCGGAGTGTTTGACGATTTCGCCATCAAGTGTCCGTATTGCGGCATAGGGGGATAGGGCCGACCTCATGTCGGCAGGCGTTCGTCAATCCAATCCCACGGCTTTCGATTACCCTGTTTTGACCTCTTCATCAATGGGCGCGCTGCCTCTGGCTACCGAAGCCTCGCTCCGCGCGCTCCGCTCCGCGCCATCGTAGACATCGATATCGGGAGCCGTGCCGACCGGGCCGGACTCCTCGCGTCGTCCGCCATCCACGTAGATCCGCGGCGGGTAGTCGCGAAAGATGCCCTTGGTCCCGGCGATCGGGTTGATCCAGTCGTAAGGCTGCAAGCGAGGAGACATTGTGCTCCAGGGCGATCACGCGCCCTTGGCGGCGCGGATCAGGCTCGTGTTGAGATCGCCGCAGTGACCACCATCTTGGCGACGCCGCCGGTGTAGTTTTCCGCGATGGAGAACGCCTCGGCGATCTGCTCGAGCGGGCGGGTGTGCGTGACCAGCGGGGCGAAAAAGGCGGTCCGTTCCAACAGCATTTCGAGCGCGGCGTGCGAGTCGTGATTGGAGCGGCGCACGTTGAAGATCGCCAGTTCCTTGCGGCGCATGGGCGAGACCTCGAAGGGCACGATGGCGTCCGAGTGAATTCCAGTGAGGACCACGCGGCCCGCGTTGCGCGCCACGCGGATGGCCCAGTTGGTGGTGTGCTGTTTGGCGGCGCAGTCGATCGCGCAGTCTACGCCGCGGCCGGCGGTGTCGGCCTGTATCTGGCGAACGGCGTCGATTCCGGCGGGGTCGAGTGCCTCATCCGCGCCCATGTGGCGGGCCATCTCGCGGCGGTGCGCCACGGGTTCAACGGCCCAGATCCGTCCCGCGCCGGCCGCTTTCAGGCAGGCCACGGTGAGCAGTCCGATGGGGCCGGCGCCGAATACGGCCACCGTTTCGCCGGCTTGAACGGCGGCGAATTTCATGGAATGCAGGGCGACGGCGAGAGGTTCGACCACGGTAGCGAGCTCCATCGACAGATTCGGTGGAATGGCGATCAGGCTCGCGGCAGGCAGGTTGACGAACTCGCGAAAAAAGCCGGGATCGCCGGGCATGCTCAGAAACCGGATATTGGCGCAGACGTTGTGATGTCCGGTGCGGCAGAATTCGCAGTGGTAGCAGTAGATGGCGGGCTCCAGAGCGGCGCGGTCGCCGGGCGACCAGCCGGTGACGCCGGGGCCCGTGGCGACGACGGTGCCGGCGGGCTCGTGACCCAGCACCATGGGAAACCGGCACGGCGTGTCGCCCACTCCGCCTTCGGCGTAGGAGTGGATGTCGGAGCCGCAGATGCCGACGGCGTCGGCGCGCACCTGCACTTCGCCGGGGCCGGGGGGCGCCATGGGTCCTTGGGTAAGACGGAATTCGCGCGGCGCGATGAGTTCGGCTATGAGCATGAGGTCCTGTTGTTAAGATAGCGTTAGATGCTCAATTTCCGCCAGTTCGAGGCCGGCCCGGATCCATTTGGCCGCAAGTTCCAGGTGTTTTTCAAGTGGCTGCAGACGGCCATCTCGCTGCGGCACGCCGATACAGTAGACGTCAAATTTGTTTTGGAGGACGAAGACGGCGGGAAAACCGAAAAGACCATCGCCCTGCCACACCCCGATCTGCTGCGCGTCAGCCGCGAAACCAACCGCGCGATGGACGATCCCTGGTGTGCGCGCCTGGCGGAACTGCACCTGCTCCACCTGGTCCGCACCGGCGAGGACATGGAGAAAGACCTCGTGACCGTCACCCTGGACCGCCTGAAACACTACGCGGACGAGATCGCCAGTACTGAAAAATCCGCGGCCCACGCGGGCTGAGCGATTCTTCACGCCTTTTTTATCGAACTGTAACTTCGGCCCTGTAACTTAGAGCCGCATGACAATACTTCTGCGGTATACCCTCCTGGCGGCCATGTCGTCGCCCATCCTGTTCGCCCAGAGTGACGTTGCCAGGATTGTAGGGACTATTTCGGACGCTTCCGGCGCGGTGATTCCGGGCGCAGCCGTCACCGTGAAGAACGAGAAGACCGGCCAGGCCCGCAAGCTCCTGTCCAATGTTCAGGGGCTGTACATTGCCACCCAATTACAGCCGGCCAGCTACTCGGTTACCGCCGAGGCGCCTGGAATGGCGCCCGCCGAATTCAAGGGAATCAACCTCCAGGTGGGACAGGAGCGGTACCTGAATGTGACGCTCGAGCCCTCCACGGTCTCGACCGAGATCAACGTGTCCGGCGGCGATCTGACGGTGATCGACGTCAGTTCGGCGAGAGTGGGGGCCAACGTTTCGAGCCGCGAAGTGGCCGAATTGCCCATGAACGGACGGCAGGTTTCGCAGCTCTACCTGATGGCTCCCGGCGCGGTGAACAACGGATCCGGCGCCTTCGACAACATCCGGTTCAGCGGGCGCGCCAACCAGGAAAACGCGATCCGGTTCGACGGCGTCGAAGGATCCTCCATCGTCGATAGCTCGCCCGGCAATCTGAACGGCGAGTCGACTTCGCTTTTCCGCCTGGAGCAGAGCCTCGAAAACGTTCAGGAATTCCGCGTGGACAGCAACAACTACCCGGCCGAATACGGCACCGGCACCGGAGGCCAGATCAGCTTCATTACCAAGTCCGGAGGCAACTCGGTGCACGGGTCGGTTTTCGATTACCTGCGCAACGACAAGCTGGACGCGCGCAATTTCTTCGACGGCGCTGTGAAATCCAAACTCCGGTTGAACCAGTTCGGCGCCTCGGCCGGCGGTCCCATGATTCGGGACAAAGTTTTCTTCTTCGCCAGCTATGAGGGCGTGCGGCAGAATACCGCATCTCCGATTGTGGAGAGCACGTTGAGCGCTTCTGCCCGCGCCAGGGCGGCGCCGGCGATTCAGCCTCTGCTGGCTGCTTTTCCGGTCGGCCAATTCCCCTCGTCCGATCCGCTCCTCGACATCGTCAACGTCAGCGCCCCCGCGCACGTCAACGAGAATGCGGGCGGAGTGCGGTTGGATTACAATCTGAGCTCCAAGCTGCGTTTTTTCGCGCGCTACTTCCGGGATCAGGGCGAGTCGGCCCAGACGCAAAACTCCACGCTCAGCGTTTACTCCACGAGCATCGTCCCACAGAACGGTGTCGCAAGCTTGACGCAACTGCTCTCGCCGGCGATAATCAACGAGTCGAAATTCGGGCTCAACGGAGCCAAGACGCGGGTGGCGGGTATTCCGGGTCCGAGCCCGAACGCGAATATCAACGGCGTGACGCTCAACTTGAGCGGCAGCGTGGCGCTGGGAGGCATCGCCGGCCAGAGCGGCAACGCCGGGCTCGCCATTCCCACCGGGCTGATTCGCCTGAGCAGCTCGTTCAATGGACGCGGCGCGCCCTATACCAACTACTCGACGTCGTATATCGACAGCCTGAGCGTGCTGCGCGGAAATCACAGTTTGAAATTCGGCGCCGAAGTCCGCGCGCTCACCCTGTGGAACGACCAGTTGGGCGGCACTACCTACTCCTTCAGCAACGTGTCCAGCTTCCTGGCGAACACTCCGTCGTCGATCGCGTTCAACGGCGACCTCAGCGCGCTGAGCCCGTTCACCGGGCTTTCCGGAAAGGCGCACCTGCGGCAGAACTACTACATCTTGTACGCCCAGGATGAATTCAAGATCCGGCCGAACCTGACCATGAGCTACGGCATGCGCTGGGAATACTACACACCTCTGCACGACGTGCGCAACAAGAACGTGGTCTTCGATATCGCGCAGGGCGCCATCGTTCCGAAGGATACGCGCGACTGGTACCAGTCTTCGACGCGCAATTTCGGTCCTCGTCTGGCGTTGAGCTGGGCGCCGGAGCGGCTCCGCAACAAGACGGTGTTCCGCGCCGGGTCCGGGATTTACTACGGCCCGGGCCAGACGGAAGATCAACTGCAGCCTTCCGCCAACGACCGCATCGGGACCACCATCACCTCCGGGCCGCTGCTGGCGTACCCGTTCGACACCAACCAGGCCTTCGCGAACTACAACATCAACAGTCCGGCGCTGGGCTATCAGCCGCGGGCCTACGGGATCGGGTACCGCCTTCCCGAGCGCATCCTGTCGTACACCGCCTCCGTGCAGCAGGCGCTTCCCGGCAACACCGTTCTGATGGTGGCCTACGTCGGCAGCCAGGGCCGCAACCTCTTCCTGCGCAGCATCACCAACAAAATCGTCGGCGTGACGATGAATCCCACGACGGGCGCGGGTACGGCCATCCGCGAATTCGGCGGCCGCTTTGCCGAGATCGACTACAAAACCAGCGGCGGCAGGGACAACTACAACGCGCTGCAGAGCACCCTGAACCGGCGCTTCCGCACCGGCCTTTCGCTCGGCATGCAGTATACCTGGGCGCACAGCATCGGCAACTCCGCCGGCTCCAATGAGGCCAACACCGCCGGCAATCCCTACGACTTCGGGGCCGATCACGGGAGCAACACCTTCGACATCCGCCACAGCTTCAACTTCACGGCGCTTTACGAGCTGCCGGCCGGAAAGGGCCACAAGTATCTGAAGGGCGCGAACGGCTTGACGGACGCGTTCCTGGGTGGATGGCAGCTCGGCGGGATCGTCAACGCCCGCACGGGCGTGCCGATCGACGTGCTGATCACGCGCCCCGACATCGCGTACCAGGACACGCGCAACGGGAACATCTACGCGAGCCCGGTTGTGGATGCCGCGACGGGGACGGTTTTCACGGTTCCGGTGATCAATACGCCGGGCGGCGGCAACAGCCGTAACGTGCGGCGTCCGGATATCGTGGCGGGCGTGGATCCGTATCTGCACACCGGAAACAAATTGCAGTGGCTCAACCCGGCGGCGTTCTCGGCGCCTTCCGCCGGAACGTTCGGCAACTCCATGCGCAACGGGCTGACCGGTCCGGGTCTGGCGCAGACGGACATCACGCTCAGCAAGAAATTCAAGTTCGCGGAAGCGAAGAACCTGGAGCTCCGGTCGGAGTTCTACAACATCTTCAACCGGGCGAATTTCGCCAATCCCGGAAATCTCCGGCTGGCGCAGGGGATTCCGGGCGGGCCCACGGCTGGCGGATTGCAACCTGGGCAGCCGTTTTCGGGTTCCAACGCGGGCAGCAATTTCGGCGTACTGACGTCCACTGTGTCGAACCAGATCGGGCTCGGCACCAACCGTCAGATCCAGCTTTCCCTCCGGCTGAATTTCTAACGCGCTGAATTTCTGACGCAAGGTCAGGAGGGCACGGGGAAGGCGGTACTCTGGGAGAGTGCCGGCGTCTGCGATTTTTGTTTTTGAGGAAGCTTGGCACGCGAAGCAGGTCCGCGCGCTCCTGCGCCGCTTGCCGCCGATGACGGGCGCGCCGGTACGCATCCAGATCGCGAGGGGCCTTTGCGACCGCCGCGGTCCGGTGCACGCCGGGACATTTCTGCGCGGGCGATGCATGCGATTCGATTGCACGCGGGCCGAATTCCCGCGGATCTTCGTACACGAGCTGTTTCACTTCGTCTGGCTGCGCGCGGGCAATCCGGTTCGGCGGGCGTTCGAGGATCTGGTGGTGGAAGAAATGAGGGCGGGCGCCCGCGGCGAGCTGGGGTGGTCGGCCGAATGGAGGAAGGAAGCGTTGAGCGGCCGGGACGTGCGGATACGCAGCCGGCGGTGGCGGGAGTACTGCTGCGAGAGCTTCTGCGACACGGCGGCATGGCTGTATTCGGGGACGGGACTTCACGAGGAATTCAGGCTGGGCAGACTTTTCCGGCAACGCCGCCGGGTTTGGTTCCGGAAAGCGATTGAAACCAGACGATTGTCGATATAATCGAATAAGGGAGTATCTGTGTCGCTTCCGCGCCTTTCCCTCATATTCGCAACCGCGGTCCTGGTGGGGTGTTTCGTATCAGGGTGCTCATCCAGTACACGTTCGGTGAAGGCCGCTTCGGTGAAACCGGACAAGGAACGGAAACCGGCGCCGGATTTCGCCCTGAAAGATGCCGACGGCAAGGTGGTCCACCTGGCAGACTATCGCGGCAAGGTGGTGCTGCTGGACTTCTGGGCCACGTGGTGCGGGCCGTGCAAGATCGAGATCCCGTGGTTCATGGAGATGCAGCGCAAGAACAAAGACAAGGGCTTCGAGGTTCTCGGTGTGGCCATGGACGACGAGGGATGGGAAGCCGTGAAACCGTTCGTTACCGATCTTAGAGTGAATTATCGAGTTGTGATCGGAAACGATGCTACTGCTGAGCTTTATGGTGGCGTAGATGCGCTGCCGACGACCTTCCTGATCGATCGGGAGGGGAAGATCGCCGCGGTCCACGTAGGACTGACGAGCAAGAAAGATTTCGAAGATGGTGTCGCAGAGCTACTACAAACTCCTACGACGGCCGTTCCTGGCCGTGCTGCTGTTCCTGCCATTATCGGCGCAAAATACTAAGCAGTACCTGACCATCGGGGAACTGCCTAAGGTAGCGGGCAAGAGAAGTGCGGCCGTTCAGGCGAGGATACCGGTCACGGTGCAAATGGGATTCCACGTGAACAGCAACGCGCCCAAAGACGAGTACCTGATTCCGCTGAAGCTGACGTGGAAATCGACCGGCGTCCTGGAGGCAGGGCAAGTCGTGTACCCGAAGCCATCGCTCGAAAAGTACGAGTTTGCGGAGAGTCCTCTTTCGGTCTACACCGGCGCGTTCGAGTTGGTGACGAATTTCAAAGTGGCGGCGAATGCTCCGGCCGGACCGGGCGTGGCGGCCGGGCAGTTACGCTACCAGGCGTGCAACGACCGGGCGTGTTTCCCGCCGAAGACGATCGAGATCAACCTTCCTTATCAGGTGCAGTAGATCGAGCCTGGTGGGGCAGGCGCTTTCGCCTGCCAACCGATTCTTTTCACGGCTTTTTACGGCCGCGCCTCCGATCGGAGCCGCGCGCGTCAGCAAGCGGTGTCGTGCGGCGCACTGGGCACGGACAGGGCTGCCGGTCGCTACTGCCTGAAGAACTGCCCAATGGCGCGCGTCGCCTGGCGGATCCTCTGATCGTTTTCCACGAGCGCGAATCGTACGTGGCCTTCGCCCAGGGGTCCGAAGCCGATGCCCGGAGAGACGGCGACCTGCGCTTTTTCGAGCAGCAGCTTGGCGAACTCCAGCGATCCGATGGGGCGGAAGCGTTCCGGCACAGGAGCCCAAACGAACATGGAGCCGCGCGGCTTTTCCACTGGCCAGCCGGCCCGTTTCAGGCCGGTCACCAGGACGTCGCGCCTCTTTTGATACAGGGCGCAGATTTTCCGGGTATCTTCTTCACACTCCCGCAGCGCGATGATGGACGCGATCTGGATCGGTTGGAAAACACCGTAGTCCAGGTAGCTCTTGATGCGCGCCAGCGCCGCGATCATCTTGGGATTTCCCAGGCAGAATCCCACGCGCCATCCCGCCATGTTGTAGCTCTTGGACATGGAGAAGATCTCGACGGCCACCTCCTTGGCGCCTTCCACCTGGAGAATGCTGGGCGGCTTGTATCCGTCGAAACCCAAATCGGCGTAGGCGAAATCGTGGATGACCATGGTGCCGTGACGGCGCGCGAGGCGCACGATCTCGCCGAGGAAGTCGAGGTCCACGCACGTGGTGGTGGGATTGTGCGGGAAGGAAATGAGGAGCAGTTTCGGCTTTCGGGAAGACGTCCGGTAGAGGTCCTCGAGGCGCGTGAGGAACGTGGCGGCGTCGGGCATGGGCAGCATACAGGCGTGACCTTCGGCCATGAGGACGCCGTACTGGTGGATGGGATAGGCGGGGTTGGGCGACACCACCGCGTCGTCGGGCCCCACGGTGGCGAACAGCAGGTGGGCGAGCGCGTCTTTAGCGCCGATGGTGACGATGGCCTCTTTGTCGGGATCGAGGGCCACGCCGTAATTCGCCAGGTAGCGGTGCGTGATTTCTTCGCGGAGCCGGGTAATGCCGCGCGACTGCGAGTACCGATGATTGCGCGCGTTGCGTGCGGCTTCGATGAGCTTGTTGACTACCACCCGGGGCGTGGCGCCGTCGGGATTGCCCATCCCGAGGTCGATGACATCGATCTGCGCGGCGCGCGCTTTCGCCCGCATCTCGTTGATCACGGCGAAGACGTAAGGCGGCAGTTTCTGAATCCGGTAGAATTCCTCTGAACTCGAGAGCATCAAGCCCATTCTACGATGGGCGGACGGGGTTACGAACCCGGAGGCGCGGTTGGCCGTGCGGCCAAAGGGGCTCGGTGAAAGGAGCTAGCTGATCGCCGGGGCGGAAGTCAAAATCTCCGTGAAGTAGAAGCCTCGTTCGCCGCCGCCATCCAGATGTTACCGGTGAGCTCGCGCAGCGGGAAGACCGCCTTGTCGCGAGCCACCGAAAAGCCCATCGCGGGAAACGCCAGGATCGCGCGCCGGGCACTGTGGAGATGATACAGGGCCTGGGGCGATCCCACGGGCCGCTTGGTGGCCGGATTCAGTTGCTGCACCCAGACGCAGTCGGAGCCGTCGCGATTCGAGAAAAAGTATAGCCGGTTACCGTCGGGGGACCAGCGGGAAAGACGGTCGCTCGCGTCAACCTCCCCAAGGGGGATCGATGGAAACCCGACGGTTCCCGGATCGCTGGGCCGGCAGCGCGTAAACCCCGCCCTCGGCGTGATCACGCAGCGTTGCAACTGCGCCCCCTCGATCTACCATTCGCTGCAGACGAGCCTCGAAAAACGCCTGTCGCGCGGGTTGTCGATGGCGGCCCACTACACCTGGAGCGCCTTCATCGACACCGCGTCGGATTACTGGCCAACGTCGGTCAACGGCGACGTCCCCATCGCGCAGGACTCCTTCAACCGCCGCGCCGATCGCGGCCGCGCCAGCTCCGACCGACCGCACCGCATGGCCGTAAACGGCGTCTGGGAACTGCCGCTCGCGCGCTCGCCGAAGAGCTGGATCGGCCGCGTGCTGGGCGGATGGCAGCTCAGCGGATTCCTTACCTTCCAGTCCGGAGCGCCGTTCAGTGTCTTCGACGGCGCCGATCCCGGCTTCCGCGTGACGGGTCTGGTCAACACGGCCATCCGGGCCAACGCCGCCACTACGTTGCCGCTCTCCAACATGTCCGTGGAAGAAATTGTCCGCGCCGGTGGGAGCAAGTTGTTCTCGCGCGTGAGCGCCGCCGCGCCGCTCGGCAACCTGGGCCGCAACGTCCTGCGCGCGGACGGCATCGGCAACCTCGACCTGGGCCTGTTCAAGAACACGCGCATCGCCGAAGGCCGCACGCTGCAATTCCGTTCCGAGTTCTATAACGCCTCCAACACGCGCAACTTCTGCATTCCGGATTCCAAGCTGAATTCGGTGAACTTCCTCAACCAATGGGGAACCGATGGCGGGAGCCGCCGCATCGTGCTGGCGCTGCGGTATCTGTTTTGAGAATGCAGTCCGGCGAACCAGGGAGAATCACGGATCTGCTGAAAGCGTGGGTGGGCGGCGAAGCGGCGGCACAAGACCGCCTGATCCCGCTGGTCTATGCCGAACTTCGCCGTCTGGCCCGGCGGTACAGACGCAGGGCAGGTGCAGGAAACACGCTGCAAACTACGGCGCTGGTCCATGAAGCCTACCTTCGCCTGGTGGATATCCACAATGTCGACTGGTGCGACCGCGTGCATTTCTTCGCAGTATCGTCTCAACTGATGCGGCGGATTCTGGTGGATTCGGCCCGTGCCCGCGCGGCCGCCAAACGCGGGGGCCCAGCCGGGCCGGTTCATCTGAGTCTGGATCAAATCGCGGCCCCTGGCTCGCAGCGCACGGCTGAGCTGATCGCGCTGGATGACGCTTTGACCAACCTGGCTCAACTGGATCCGCGGCGTGCCCGCATCATCGAACTGCGGGTCTTCGCCGGATTGACTGTGGAGGAAACGGCTGAAGTTTTCGGCTTGTCGCCCCAGAGCGTGATGCGAGATTGGAAGGTGGCGAAGGCCTGGCTGTTGCGGGAGTTGTCGCGGGACCCCAGGCCCTGACCCGCGGCTGGAACATCCCCCCAAAACAAACTTTCCTTTCCATGGTATATGATACGACGGTGCCAAGACGTGACTTTTGTCTGTCACCTTTCAGAATTATTTGGCTTAGGGCGGCAATCACGTATGCTATGCTGGGCCAGGGATTGGTCGGTATGCCTGTTTATCGGGAACAATATGACAGAATGAAACGATGGTACGCCCGTTTTGAGGCGATAGATAAGGGTCGCCAGCATGACGTTTCCTCTGACAACTACGTCGATGAGGTTTACGCATTTTTCTTGAATTGCTACCACTTCAAGGATTGGATTAAGCATGACCCCGCTGTACTGCCCGCTTTCGGCTCCTACAAAGCGGTTGACGCTGCCGTTGAGGGAGCGATCAAGGCTGACCGCTCGCTAAAGCTATGTGCTGACATCTGCAACAGTCTCAAGCATCTTCGTCTCACTCGGCCAGAGAAGAGCGGCGAAAGTCCAACCTTCGGTGCGAAGCACTTCGCCTTGTCGTTGGGGCCTGGACTACCAACTACTATCAGTCTCAAGCACGAAGTCGATACAACCAGCGGGCCAGAAGATGCTTTTCAACTTGCCACGAAGTGTGTGACCGCGTGGGACGGGTTCTTGGCCACGTCCGGCCTGTAGCTGTTCATAAATCTTCTTCGCACCAGCCAAACGCCTGGGAAATGCCGAAGGTCTTCGAGCATGGAAGCAAAGCCGCCGATGTCGTTACCGCACAGTTGTGCGAGAGTTACGTTAGGAGCCGCTCGGTGGCAACTACGCGAAGGCAGTCTGGGCGTTACGCCTCGGCAGTATGAACGGGGCGAAAAAACATGAAAGAGTTGGCAACCCAAATCGAATGAGCTACGAAGTCGCGAACCACAAAGAGAGCCTGGGCCAGTTCGACGGCAATAGAGGTTATGGCGACCTGATCGAAGCGGCGACTGGCTACAAGGCGGCCGAGGAGTTCTTCCGCACCGGCGTCACCGAAGACGTGCGCGCCGTCATCAAGGACCTGCGGGACATCGCTGAGAAAGCAGCTCCCGATGTCACGGAAACGGCCAAAACGCTCGCCAAGCTGATCAAAGGCCAGAAGATCGCGATCATCACAGATGGAGTCGTGTGAACACAGCACGGGAGCGGGCAGCAGGGGAAAGTCTAAGAAGGCTTTGCTCTTGCCGAAGCGTTCGCGCAAAGCTGCCGAGCCCGTACCGTCTTGGCTTGCCTACAACGGATCGGATAGAAGAAAGTAAAGCAAGGCGCGGTTGAAGGAGAACAGTGAATGGCCCAAGGCAGAAGCGTCTGTTGAAGAATTGGTGTCGATGATCGAGCGGGGGGAACTGCGCCTGCCGGAGATGCAGCGCCGGTACGTTTGGCGTTCGACCCGCGTCCGGGATCTCATGGACTCGCTCTATCGCGGCTATCCCTCCGGAGCGATTCTGCTCTGGGAAACCGATGAAGCTGTGCCGTTGCAGGAATTCGCCGTTTCACAGACCGCCAATCCTTACCAGAGCACACGGCTGTTGCTCGATGGTCAGCAGCGGCTGACCTCCCTGTCGGCTGTAATCCGGGGCGAGAATGTGAACGTGCGCAGTCGCAAGCGCCCCATTGACCTTCTCTTCAACCTTGAACACCCGGACCACCTGGCGGTGGTCACGGAAGTGAATGAAGACGGTGAAGACGAGGAAGATGGAGACGACGAGGAGGATCTCGGCGGGGATACGGCGGACTCGTCGGACGACGAACTGCAGCGCCGGTTCAACCAGATGACGTTTGTCGTTGCAACAAAGAAGCTGGAGCAATTGCCGCACTGGGTGAAGGTGTCGGATGTGTTCAAAACAGACAGCGATGCCCCCTTTCTCAAGAGGGCTGGCATGACCGGCTTCGACGACCCCCGATACGAGAAATACAGCCAGCGTTTAGCTAGGCTGCGTGGTCTACGAAAATACGTCTATCGCATGGATGTGCTTGAGCGCGCGCTCTCCTATGACGAAGTAACTGAGATTTTCGTGCGCGTGAATTCGCTCGGGGCCAAGCTGCGAAGCTCGGATCTGGCTCTCGCGCAGATCACGGCGAAGTGGCGGCATTCGCTTCAGACTTTCTTGAAGTTTCAGGCCGATTGCACCAAGGGTGGATTCGACCTGGAGCTTGGTGTTCATCTGAGAAACCTGATGGCCTTCGCCACCCGGCAGTCGCGGTTCCGTGCGGTCGGCAATCTTGGCGTAGAAGCCCTGCAAAAAGCCTGGAAGGACGCGGGGGAGGGAATGGAATTTGCGATGAACTTCCTCAAGAGCAATGCCGGGATCGAGAGTCCGGCGTTGCTGTCTTCACCCTTCCTGATGGTTGCTATCGCCTACTTTGGGCACGTCCGTGGCTACAAGATCAGCACTGAAGAGGAGGCGCAACTTCGGTATTGGGCCTTGACAGCCAATGCAAAGGGGCGGTATTCGCGCGGGTCTAGCCCGACTTTCGCACATTTGAGGGGATAAAGCAGCCCGAGGAGGCTTCAACACCCTTAGTAGCGCACCTTTCGCTTGACATCGGCATTCGATCATGGCTAGATGAAAGAATGAACATATTCGAACGCCATGTCGGAGGGCGTCGGTATCGTGTCGCTTCCCAATCGCTGTGGGACCCCGCCAGGCAGCGGCCCTTCGCGCGTCAAGCGGTATTGGGCCCGGCAGACGCGGCGCCGGTCGCCGACTTGGGATCGACGCGGACCATCGGGACGCGACGGGTCGGCGATGTGGGAGCTTTGATATGGGTTGCCGAGCAACTGGACTTGATCAAGCTCATCGATCAAGCCTGTGGCTTAAAGGGACCGGCTGACGGTCCGACCATAGGCGAGATGGTGCTCGCCGTAGCGGTACAGCGAGCTTGTGCGCCCGCTGCCAAATGCCATCTGGCGGCCTTTCTGGAGTCGTGTGTGCCGCGGGTATCGTGCCTACCGGCCTCGGCATTCACCGGGCAGTCGTTTCACCGACTGGCCGCGCAGGTCACTGATGACCAACTGGAGAAAGCGCAGATCGAGATCGCCCGCGCGGCCGTGCGGCGCTTCGAATTGGCGGTCGACGTGCTCGCGTTCGACACCACCAACTTTGACACGCACATCGCTACCACCACCCCAGGAGAACTGGCGCGCCGCGGCAAAGCCAAGAGCAAACGAAGCGATCTGCGCGTGGTGGGACTGGCGGCTTTGGTCAGTGAGACAGGACACGTGCCCCTACTGCACCGCACCTATCCTGGCAACGGGTCGGACCAGACGGTGCTGGGGGAGTGCTTGGAGGCGCTGGGCAAGTTGCACGATGCTTTGAACGATGCGGAGCAACGCACCGGTCCCGCCTGCCGGACCTTGGTGTGCGACGGCGGTTCATGGAGCGAACAACTGGAACTGGACCTGGATGTGGAAGGCTACTACACCCTGCTCTCGCTGCCTTTGAGTCATGGCGCCGCGGAGTTGGCGCTGGAACACGCTGCGCGGCGCGGAGCGATGAAGCGTCTGGGAGGGAAGTTGGGTGAGGTGCGTGCGGCGCGATTGCGGATCCCGGTTGGCGATGCCAAGCTGGACCGCACCCTGGTGGTGGTGGAGAGCCAGGAACTGCTGCGCGGACAGAAGCGGGGGATCGCTGTGGCGTTGCGCAAGGCCAAGGAGGACCTGCGCAAGTTGGAGCGGCGGGCGGCGAGTGGCCGCATCCAGCGCGAGGCTCTGGAGGACCGGGTGCAGAAGGCGCTGCAACGCGAGCACCTGTCGAAGTTCGTGATCGCAACGGTGAAAGAAGGGCGTGGGAAAGTATCGCTCCATTGGCACGTCGATCCGGCACGACGGCGCCTGCTGGAACGTACGCGGCTGGGTCGGCGGGTGTTGTGTACCGACCGTCATGCCTGGAGCAGCGGAAGAATCGCGTATGCCTTCCGGGGACAGTGGAAGGTGGAGGAACTGTTCCGGCGGGCCAAGAAGGGCGGGGTGGCGCCCTGGGGGCCTTCGCACCAACGGGCCGACAACTCGTTGCGGTTGCACACCTTCGCCACGGTGATCGGCTTGACGTTGGTCAGCCTGGTTCGCTTAGCGCTCGGCACCCGGAAGTCGGCACAGAGCATGATGAAGGCCCTGGCAGAGGTGAAAGCCACATTGGTGCGCGTGCGCACGAAGGAGCGCGGTCGCCGTGCGACGGTGATGCTGGCGCCGGACTTAACCGCGGAGCAGCGCAAGTCAGTCAAGACCTTCGAGCTTGGGCGTTGGATGCCTATACTTCTTTCATCTAGGAGTCCAAGTGCATCAGACCCCGATGGACAGCCTTCGGCATGAGAAAATGAGGTCCGAGTTTGCGAAAGTCGGGCTAG